>JAICQL010000059.1 GCA_025937895.1 Polyangiaceae bacterium
AACGCGCTGGGCGGAGCCATCGGAGGCTTCGACGATGAGTTTGGCCTGCACGTGGACTTCATCCTGGCGGCCCAGCTCGGCTACTTCTTCAACGGGGAGAGCAACCAGGGCTGGTACGGCAAGGTCATCTATCACGCCAAGCAGCAGACCGTGACGGTGCTCGAGAGCGGCGCGCAGCGCGCGCTCTTCTCGCAGCTGGTGGGGCCGGAGCTGGGCTACGAGTGGGACTTCTTCGCGGGGCTGCTGCTGCGCCCGCGGCTGGGCGTGCTGTTCTACGCGCAGAGCCCGCAGCCCGGCCGCAAGCCGGTGAACGTGGGCGGGCTCTCCTACGACAACCCCACTCACACCTGGGTCGACGCGTACTTCACCGTGGATCTGGGCTACGAGTTCGAGCTGTGACCACCGCGCCTTACGGCACTGGCGCAAGCGGGCCGCGGCGAGGCGGCCCACACCCGCTAGCTGACGAAGAAGTCCTTCATCAGCTCCACCCCGGGCTCCACGGCGTAGCCGTCAAAGTCGCTCACCCCGGCTGCACGCAGCACCTCTTCATCGATGAAGAACTGGCCGCTGACGGTGCGGCTCGGCTGGGTGAGGATCCAGTGCGCGGCGTCGGCGACGATCTCCGGCTTGCGGCAGCGGCGCAGCGCCTCCGCGCCGCCCAGCAGGTTGCTGATCGCAGCGGTGGCGATGGCAGTCTGCGGCCACAGGCTGTTGGCGGCGATGCCCTGCGGCGAGAGCTCGCGCGCGAGGCCCAGGGTGCACAGGCTCATGCCGAACTTGGCGAGCGAATAGGCGAGGTGCGGCGCAAACCACTCGGGCCGCAGATCGAGCGGGGGCGAGAGGGTGAGGATGTGCGGGTTCTGCGCGCGCGCGAGGTGCGGCAGGCACGCCTGGCTGCACGCGAAGGTGCCGCGGGTGTTGACCGAGTGCATCAGGTCGAAGCGCTCGAGCGGGGTGCTGGCGGTGGGGGTCAGCGAGATGGCGCTGGCGTTGTTGACCAGGATGTCGATGCCGCCGAAGCGCTGCACGGTGGCTTGCACCGCCTGCTCCACCGCTGCCTCGTCGCGGATGTCGGTGATGCAGGGCAGGGCCTGACCGCCGGCGGCCTCGATCGCCGCGCAGGCGCTGTGCACGGTGCCTTCCAGCCTGGGGTGCGGTGCGTCTGTCTTGCCCAGCACGGCGATGGCAGCACCGTCGCGCGCAGCGCGCAGCGCGATGGCAAGACCGATGCCGCGGCTGGCGCCGCTGATGAACAGCACCTTGCCCGCGAGGGAGCCGGCGCCACGGGGCAGGGCAGCGCCAGGGGGCAGGGCAGCGCCAGGGGGCAGGGCAGCGCCAGGGGGCAGGGCAGCGCCAGGGGGCAGGGCAGCGCCAGGGGGCAGGGCGGCGCTCATACCCAGGGCCCCCGGGCTCCCGGCGCTGCGGGGGCAGGCGCAGCCGGCACGGGCCGCGGCGCGGGCGGCTTTATCGTGCGCAGCACCGTGCTCTCCGGCGCACGCTCGCTCCACCACGCCTCGCGCCGCGCTCGCGTCCAGGAGTGGTGCAGCCCCAGCTCGCGCAGTCGATCACCCAGCTCGCGCGCGCTCTGCGGGCGCTTGTCGGGGTTCTTCGCCAGGCACTGCAGGATCAGCTGCTCCAGCGGCTCCGGCACCGGAATGCCCACGCGCTTGGACGGCGGCACCGGGCGCTGGTGCGCGTGCATCACCAGCATGTCCGCCCGGTTCTGCGCCTCGAACACGCGCAGGTTCGTCAGCAGCCAGTACGCCACGCAGCCCAGCGCGTAGATGTCGGCGCGCTGATCCACCGGTGCGTTGAAGCGCACCATCTCCGGCGCCATGATCGCCGGCGTGCCGATCACGCCCGGGTTCTCCAGCTCTTCTTCCGTCGGGCGGCGATCCATCACCAGGCCGAAGTCCAGCACCTTCACGAAGTCCAGCTGCCCTCCGTAGCGACAGGTGAAGATGTTGGCAGGTTTGAGGTCGCGATGCACCAGCTGGTGCTCGTGCGCCTCGTGCAATGAGTCGCATGCCTGGATCAGCAGACACGCCACGCGCTCGGGCGGCTGCTTGCCGAAGCGCTCCACCAGGGTCTGCAGGTCAAAGCCGTCGAGCAGCTCCATCACGTAGTAGAACGTTCCGTCCTGCGTGGCGCCGTAGTCGTACAGCTGGATCGTGTGCGGGGAGGTGAGCAGCGCCGTGGTCTGCGCCTCTCGTTCGAAGAGCTTCAACAAGCGCTTTGCCTCTTCCGGTCCATGTGAGGACAGGATGCGCGGGCGGATCAGCTTGATGGCGGCGGGCCGTGCCAGCATGTGATGGCGCGCCTTCCAGACTTCTCCCATGCCGCCGATGCCCAGCCGGCGCTCCAGGCGATAGCTGCCCACCTCCCTGGCCCGGCTGATGTGCTCGGTCAGCCCGTACAGCAGCTTGGACGAGAGATAGGCCAGGCCCACCCCTGCCGCGGGCGAGAGCAGCAGCAGCACGACATATTGCAGCTCGGGGCGCTCCGCTGGCGTCTGCGCCAGGTAGAGCGCGAGCGGATCGGTCAGCGCGGCCAGCACGCACGTGGTGAGCACGCGCGCCGGACGAGCCGGCACCAGCGCGCCATACATGACCAGCAGCACGGCGATCGGCGACCAGCTGCGCAGCGCCTCGCCCGCGGGCCAGGCGATGCCATGGCGCAGCGCACTGAGCGCCAGCGCAAACAGCACCACGTAGAACTGGCTGAACGCCAGCACCACCCGCGGCCGCACCCCGCGCGCGCGGGCCAGCACGTGCATGCCCAGGTTGAGCAGCAGCGCCGGGATCAGGCAGCCCAGCGCACGCGGGAACACCTCGGCGCGAAAGGGTGCATCGTGACGCGCCACCAGCGCGCTCAGCGCCAGCACCACCAGCAAGCTGCCGCTGCACACCAGGGTGAGCAGCCCCAGCCGCCACACCCCCGCCTCCAGCACGTCGCTCGGCAGCTCCCCGCGCGAGGTGCTCTCCAGGGTGGCGCGGCCCGGACCCATCGTGACGTCGAGCAGCCGCCGCTCCGCCGCAGCCTCGCCGGGCTTGGCCGCGGGATCGGCCGCCTTGCCCGCGGCAGGGGCAGGGTCGCTCGCCAGCGCTGGCGCGGCCAGCGGAGCCTGCGGGAAAGAAGCCGGAGTCACTGCGAGTGCCTGGGTCCAGCATACCTCCGCCCGAGTCTCGGGACCGTGTCGCGAGCAAGCATTCGCGAGCGGGAAGAGCGCCGATTCGAGCAGTAAATATGGAGTGGCGCGGAAAGCAACCGCGCTTGCGTTAGGCTGGGTGAAAATTTGGCGGCAAATTTCGCATCATGCTTGAGAAATGCGAGGCCCCCACCCAAACAACGGCAAAGGGCTGGACAGCGGCGATGGCGCCGGGGGATTTGACTTGATCCACCCCCAGGACCCGCCCACCTTGGTGAGGGAGCTTGGAGCGGGGAAATGCGCTACGCGAGAGGAGCGAGAGAATGAGCGAGCTGCCGCAGGCCGATTCCGCAGACACTGACGCCGTTCAGATGGCGCTCCAGGCCGCGCATACCCTCTGGTCGCGTGGCGATACCACCGAGAGTCTGCGCTGGCTGAAACGGGCGGCCGAAAGTGCCTCTGATGAGGGCGCCGATCTGCGCTCGCTGCAGCTGGCCAAGGCCGCGGCCGAGCTACGGGCCAAGCTCTTTCCCAGCACCTCCGAGGCTCCCTCCGCGATGCCGGCGCGGGTGCCCACCCAGCGCGATCTCACCGGCGTGCGGCCCGTGCCGCCGTCCGCCCCCCATGCCGAGCTCGAGGCGATGGCCATGGCGTCGGGGGACAGTCACTCCGTCGCCCGGGCCGAGGAGAGCTCTCCCAGCTCGTCACGGGCTCCGTCCAGTGCCCCGCAATATGTCGTGCACCGCCCGCGCGAGCAGCAGCGGCAGCTGATGGGACTGTCCTCTTCCTCCCTGGAGACGGCGCGGCAAAGCACCCCGCCCAGCTACGCCAGCGTGCCCTCCTGGAGCGCGGGCTCGGAGCGGCGCACCTCGGCGCCGCCTCCGCTGCCGCACTCGCTCGACGACTACGAGGAGCTCGACGCGGAGCCCATCCAGGACTCGGACGCGCAGGCCTCCGCAGCCTGGGCCAGCACCGCCGCGCCCACCTGGCGCCCGCCCGAGCGCGGAGCGAGCGCGCGCGAGAGCGCGGAGGCGCAACGCGAACCGGCGCTGGATTCCTCGCCGCGGGTGGCCACCTTGCCGCCGCCCAGCTTTCAGCCCTCCGCGCTCTCCTTCAGCCCGCCACCGTTGCCGGAGCTGAGCGCCTTCGGCGACGACGACATCGATCCCATGCGGCCCGAGCAGCCCACGGTGGCGTTGCCGCCCGAGCAGCAGCAAGCGCCGGATCCCTCCTTCTTCACGGCGCCCGGCAGCTTCGGCGGCGCTGCTGCGAGCGGGGCCTCCGGCACCCCCGCCAAGCTGACGGCGCGCGTGCATCACCAGGCGGTGCGGGTGGCGTTTGCGCCGGATGCTCGTGCGCCGGGACAATACGTCGTCCGTCCGCTTCGCGAAGGCGAGCGCGCACCCAACGGCGAACGAGTCGCGCTGCTGGTCGCGCTGGAGCCTGGTGTGCCGCTGGTGTGAGCACGCATCAATTTTGAAACATCACCGCTTCAAAACTGGTTATTGGCAGCTCCGCTCCTGGAACATGTTCTGCTGGGCCAGCTCCTTGGAAGACCAGCTCCCTGGAAATGGCGCGAACCCGCGAAGCGGCGTATGCAGCAATGCGTAACCATCGAGACATGTCGGCCGGCGGCCAGGTAGTCGCGATTGCGGCCCAGGTGCTGTATGCTAGCCTCTTCGGTGTGGGTCTAGCTGATACCGGCCTCGTCCGCGGGGGGATTGTGCACGATCATGGCACCCACAGGTTTGTGCGAAGCGGTGCAGAGCCACGTGGTGCTGATGGAAGCGGTGTCTGTCGGGGTCGCCTTTGCCGAGGCGCCGTTTCTCCAGCGTGTTCTCCATCTGACATGGGTTCGCTTGGCCGTACATGAGCCGGCGCGGCCGGAGGCTGCCGCTCATCATCGGCTTGAACCTGGCAGGAGGCCTGCTTGACCCATCGCGCCCCTCGTTCCGAGGAAGAGCTGAATGAAGGCGTCGGCCCGGACCGCATTGCGGGGGAGCGGGTCACTCCGAGCATCGTCGCGCCGGTCGGAGTAGAAGCAGCAGTGGCTGAGCCGTCTGGGGCTGAGCCGTCTGGGGCTGAGCTGCCTGGAGCTGAGCTGGCCAGCACCCCGCGCAGCAGTCCCAAGGCAGCAGATCTGGGGGAGGTAAACATGGCGCAGCTCGAGCCATCATCGCGCGAGCTCACGGCGGAGCTGAGCTCGGCCGAGCCCGGTGCGCGGCAAGGCGGGGCGCGAGCCTCCGCGCCGCCCGTCAAGTCGTCGCCGGTCGCGGCAGACTCGCGGCCGCCCGTGGGCGAGCCTGTCGAACGCGCGAGCGACGAGGCGCCGCCAGTGCCGATCGAGAGCGGGCGCGCCGGGCCCTACGCAGCACAGCCGTGGGTCGATCAGGTGGCGGATCCGGTCACTCCGCAGGAGCAGCGGGTCTCCGCCACCATCAAGATGGCAGAGCTGCCGCCGGTCGAGCAGCTGCGCGGTAGAGTGCTGGCCAACCGCTATCTGGCGGAGGAGGTGGCGGAGCACACGGCCATCAGCCTCAGCTATCGCGCCTATCATCTCGCGCTCGATCGAGCGGTGAGCGTGCGCATCCTGCCGCGCGGGCTGGCTTGCTCCGATGAGCTGTGCCAGGAGGTGCGCAGCGCGGCGCGGGTGGCCACCTTGCTCAACCATCCGAACGTCAGTGGCACCCTCGATTTCGGCGTGACCAGCGATGGCTGGCCGTACCTGGTGACGGAGTACGTGCAGGGCCGCTCGCTGGCAGGCTTGCTGGCGGAAGAGGGCAAGTTCGTGCTGCGCCGGGTGCTGCACGTCGGCAAGCAGCTGGCCACTGGCCTCTCTGCGGCGCACCAGGCCGGTCTCGTGCACGGGCTGGTCACCCCCGACAACGTACTGATGGTCGAGCCCGGTACGGCAACGGAGGTGGCGGTACTGCTCGGCTTCGGCGTGCACGCCGCGCGCGGCAGCCAGCCACCGCCGCCGCGCAGCAACGCCTTCGGAGTGCCGTTTTACGTGTCGCCGGAGCAAGCGGACGGCCGCGGCATCGACCATCGCTCCGACATCTATTCGCTGGGCGTGGTGCTGTACGAGCTGATGACGGGCAGCCCGCCGTTCTCCGACGGCGATTTCGCTGCGGTGTTGTGCCAGCACCTGGACGATGACCCCGAGCCCCCGTCGCAGCGCCTGCCGTCGCCGGGTGCTCTGGCCAAGGCGCTGGACGCCATCATCGAGCGCTGCCTGCGCAAAGATGCGGCGCAGCGCTACCAGACGGCGGCGGAGCTGGCAGAAGATCTGATCCGCCTGGAGGCAGCCGCGGCGCGCAACAAGCGCCGCCCGATGCCGGAGATCCAGAAGCCCACGGCCACCATTCACACCCCGCCTCCGCGGGTGGACAGCAGCCACGTCTCGCACGAGGCGAAGGTGATCGTGCACGAGGAGCCGGAGACGGAGGAGGAGATCGCGCGTGGCTCCTCGCCCGGCGTCTCCCCGCCAGCGCCCGCGGCAGCTCCGCGGGCTCCTGCGGCCACCTCACCTCGCCATTCATCCCGAGATGCCCCTGCCAACTCGCCTCGCAATTCAGCTGCGAATGCGGTGACGCGGCCACCCCGTATTTCCGTCGATCAAGCCACCATCAAGATCTCAGCCATGGACCGCGAGCTGGCGATGGCGCTGCATCAGCGCCGGCCCGTCAAGCGGCAGGGGGTGCTGGCGGCATTGACCACCAGCCTGGCGCTGGTGTGGCAGTGGGTCGTGCGGCTGTTCGGTGGCGGCGGCTTCCGGCGTCGCTGAGCCTGGGCTCGGGCCGCCGCAGCGGCCGCTCCTCGCCTGGCAGACCAGGAGAATTCGGCGTGAAAAGCCCATAGGCCGCTCCACGAGTCTCGAGGTAAGCTTCGCCCTCTGGAGACGCTTGCCTAAAATGCCGAATGATTTTCCGAGCTCCCTGTTGATCGAAGGACGAGAGCCAAGCGCGGGAACGAGCCCGAGCGGGCAAGGGCGTAGCGCGTACTGGCTGCGCGCGAGCGGGTTGGTGCGTCGTCTGGCAAGCTCGAGGGGGACCAGAGCCTCGCTCGCGCGCGTGCTGGCGGGAGCGCTGCTGCTGGCGAGCGGCGGCTGCGGTAGCGAGGATGAGGGGCTGTCGTACACGGACGATATCCGTCCCATCTTTGGTCAGCGTTGCGCAATTTGCCATCGCGCGGATGGTCCGAGCGGCGTGGACATCCAGGATCCGTACGCTCCGGTGGAAGGGCTGGTGAACAGCGTCAATCGCTTTCAGCAGATGAACCCCGCGCTCAACCTGCCTGCACGAAACGTGGTGCCGGGCGAACCGGAAAACAGCTTCCTGATGTACAAGATCGATCCGGACCTGCAGTTGCCTGCAGATCCCGATCAGGCCGGCCCCCAAGAGGCGCCCGCGGGGGCGAAGATGCCGCTGCAGATTCCGCTGCTGGACTGCGAACAGGTGCACATCATCGAGCAGTGGGTGCTGGCGGGCGCGCCCCAGGCGGACGTGGCGTTTCAGGATCCGGGTGCGCCGGCTCGCGCCGCGGTGCCCGCCACGGACGAGACGAAGGAGATCCCCGCGTGTGACGCCATCGCGCCGGCCACGCGCACGTTCCGCGGCGACATCGAGCCGATCTTCGGTACCGAGTCAGATCTGGATCAGAACCTCGCCGCTGGCGGCGGTGTGTGCACGCCCGGCCCGGACAAGCCGTGCCCGCGCTGCATCTACTGTCATTATCAGGGCAGCCCGACGCCGCCCGATTTGACGGACGTGTTCAATCCACAGACAGGCCTGGTCAACGCTCCCGCACGCTATCGTGGCAACATGATGCGGGTTGCCCCAGGGGACCTGGATAACAGCTTGCTCATCCAGAAGCTGCACTACGAGCGCTTCACCACGGGCTTCGCGCGCAGCGACTATGGTGCACAGATGCCTTACTCCTTCGACGCGCTCTCCCGTACTCAGGTGGAGACGGTGCGGCAGTGGATCCTGGAAGGCGCGAAACCCTGACTTATCTGACGCGGGTGGCGGCCCCTGGCCGTAGCTCGACGGAATCGAGGTTCTGAGTGGCGATGGAGGCGGGGCACCGCCCGAAGGCGGACCCACCGGTACCGGATCCGGTAGTCGATCTGCCGCCGCCTGCTTCGCAGCTGCAGGTACCCGACGGCGAGGCCAGCCCTGACAGCTCCTCGTCGCGGGCCGTGCGCGGTGGCGCGTTTGCGCTGACGGGGCACCTGATCGTGCAGGTCATGCGCATGGGCGGGCAGATCATCGTCACCCGCCTGGTGCCGCAGGAGGCCTTTGGCCTCATGGCGATCGTGTACACGTTCCGCGGCGCCATCGATCTCTTCTCGGACATCGGTATCGGGCCGAGCATCATCCAGAACCCGCGCGGCGATGATCCGCGCTTCCTGGACACGGCCTGGACGCTGCAGTTCATGCGCGGCTGCGGGCTGTTCTTGTTCACAGCGGCCTGCGCGCTGCCCATGGCCTCGTTCTATGGCCACCCGGAGCTGGCGCTGCTGATCCCGGCCGCCTCGGCCTCGGCCATCGTGGCGGGCATGCGCTCCACCCGCACGTACAGCGCCGAACGTCACCTGAACCTGGGCCGGCTCACCCTGAGTGAGGTACTGGCGCAGGTGGCGGCCTTCAGCACCATGGTGCTGTGGGCGCTGTGGTCCCCCACCGTCTGGGCGCTGGTGGCAGGCGGCCTGGCGGGGGCCACGGTGGACGTGATCCTCGGCCACGTGCTGCTGTCCGGTTACAACGGCAGGTTCGGCTGGGAGAAGGCCGCGCTCCGCTCGCTCGCGCACTTTGGCAAGTGGATCTTCCTGAGCACGGTGCTGACCTTCGCCGTGAACGAGGCGGACCGCCTGGTCTTCGGCAAGATGATCTCGCTGGCGGAGCTGGGCGTGTACAACGTGGCGCTGGGCATCGCCAGCATCCCGCTCTCGGCGATGCACTCGCTGGCGGGCAAGGTGATCTTCCCGCTGTTCAGCAGGGTGAACGAGTCCAGCCAGCAGCTGGCTCGCGTGTTCGCGCAGGCGCGGCGGCTGCACCTGGTGATCAGCGGCTGGGCGCTCTCCGGCTTCATCGGCGGCGGTCCCGCAGCGGTGGCCCTGATCTACGACGACCGCTATCTCGACGGCGGCTGGATGCTGCAGTGCCTGGCCATCGGCGCGTGGTTCGCCACGCCCGAGGCCACCAACAGCTCCGCGTCGCTCGCCTGTGGCCAGCCGCGCTGGGTCGCGCTGGCCAACTTCTCCAAGCTGGTGGGCATGCTGGTGCTCTTGCCCCTGGGCTATGCCTACGGCGGCTTTCCCGGCGCGCTGCTGGCGTACGCCACCTCCGAGCTGTTCCGCTACGCAGCGTCCACCGTGGGCGTGTACCGCCGCGGTCTGCGCACGATGCGCCAGGACGCGGGCTTCACTCTGGTGGTGATCGCCTCCTCGCTCAGCTCGCTGTTCGTGCTCGGGCGCCTGCAGGAGCGGGGCACGCACGTGGTGCTGCAGGCGCTGGCCGTGTTCGTGGTCACCACCGTGGTCTGGATGCCCTGGCTCTTGCCGTACCTGCGAGATCTGCTGCGGCGCCTGGAGGCGAGGTTTGGGCGCTGAGCTCCGCTGGCTCGCGCTAGGTGTGGTGCTCGGCTGCCGCACTACCGCAAGCCCGGAGCCAACGGAGGAGAGGGCCGCGGCCAGTGTGGCCAGCGCCGGAGCAGCGGCCAGCGCCGACAAGGCGGGGGGAGGCAGCACGGCCGGAGGCAATACGGCGGCAAGCAGCACGGCGGCCCCGCCTGCGCCCCGCACCCTGAGCTACGAGCACGTCTGCATGGGCACCCGCTGCACCATCCAGGCGTATCACCACGACGAGGCGCTGTTTCAGCGCGCAGTGCACGCGGCCATGGCCGAGATCGAGCGCCTCGATCGCATGATGAGCACCTGGGTGCCCAGCTCCGATGTCTCGCGCATCAACCAGGCGGCAGGTAATGGCGAGTGGATCGCGGTGTCGAGCGAGACGTTCCAGGTGCTGGAGAAGTCGCTGTGGATCGCCCGGGAGTCGGAGGGCGCGTTCGACATCACCGTGGGCGCCTTCAAGGGGCTGTGGAAGTTCGACGAGGACAATGACGGCAGCCTGCCGGCGCGCGCCGAGGTGCTGGCGCGGCGCAAGCTGGTGGACTACCGCGATCTGCTGCTGGATGCCGCCAGGTCCAGCGCGCGCCTGCGCCGCCCTGGCCAGCGCCTCACCCTGGGCGGCATCGCCAAGGGCCTGGTGGTCGATCGCGCCGTGGCCGTGCTGCGCGCGGCGGGCCTGAAGGACTTTCTGATGCAGGCGGGAGGGGATCTGTACGCTGCAGGCCGCCATGGCGAGCGCGAGTGGAAGGTGGGGATTCAAGATCCGCGCGCCGCGCAGGAGCAGGAGCGCTCCACCGGCAGCAGCTTTGCCCTGCTCTCGCTCGCGGATCTGGCCTTCAACACCTCCGGCGACTACGAGCGCTTCATCCTGAAGGACGGCAAGCGCTACCATCACATCATCGATCCGCGCACGGGCTATCCCGTCGAGCACACTCGCTCCGTGACCGTGCTGGCGCCCAGCTCGTTCCTGGCGGACACGCTCGACACTGCCGTGTTCGTGCTGGGTGCCGAGCGCGGGCTGAAGCTGATTGCCAGCGTGCCGGGCACGGAAGCCGTGATCGTCGATGCACGGAACAAACTGCACGTCAGCCCGGGGCTGAGCGGGCGGCTGCGGCTGTTGCGGCCGCCGAGCGAAGGGCCCTGAGCCGCGGCGAAGCGGGGCTCACGCCGTGACACACGCGGAATCCAAGCAGATTCACCGCTGCGGAACGTGTCGATGTGGGCCGTGGGCAGCCGGGCGCATTGGCTGTATGCTGAGGCCGCCGCGTGTTGCCCGTCGTCGCCGTGCAGATCGCACCTCAGGCGCCAGCGCCCGAGCTGGAAGAGCGCTTGCTCAGCGCCTGCAGCACCGGCTTGCGCGCGCGCTGCGTCGCCGCAGACGCAGCAGCGACGGAGCCGGCAGATGCTGTCGCCGTCGTGTCCTGGACCTCCGCCACCCAGGTGCAGATCGAGGTGGGGCTGCCGGGCGGTGAGGCCGTCTGGGTCTCGCGCGAGCTCGAGTTCTCGCGCACGGACCCGGAGCTCGAGCGCTGGCGCAGCATCGGCTTCACCATCGCGGTGCTCGCGGATGATCAGCGCCTGTGGCCTCGTGAACGGCGCGTGGAGCGAGAAGCAGAAGACGCAGCCGCCACGCAGCCAGCCCTGCCGCTCGAGCCTGCGCCCGCGGACGCCGTGCTGCCTGCCACCGGCAGCATGCCGCTGCAGATCGACGTGCGTGTGCTGGGCGGAACGGGCCTGGCCGGCGGCGCGCCACGCCTGGGTGCGGAGCTCCGTGGCTGGTTTGCCATCTCGGAGTTGCTCGGGCTGACGAGCAGCCTGGAGTACAGCGTGGCCAGCGCCCCGGCGCTGGACGTGCGCTGGCTCGATTTCACGCTGGGTCTCGGTGTGCAGTCGGAGCGGCTCTGGCACGAGCTCGGTGGTCGCTTGCGGCTGGAAGCGCTGCTGGAGAATGTCAGTGCCCTCGGACGGCGCGGCGGTAGATCAGAGCGGGCCAGCGCGTGGGTTCCGGGGCTCCTCCTGGGCACAGACGTGAGCTGGCGTGCCAGCGAGCGCTGGTCCTTCAGCGTGCGGGTCGATGGCTTCTGGCTCGATGGCGCCACGGCCATCCAGAGCGCGGGCGAGCCGCTGGGCACCAGCGCAGGAGCGGGAGTGCTGCTCGGCCTGGGCGCTGGCTGTCGCTTCTGAGCTGAAAATCGTGCGGGGCCTGCCTGCTCTGGCGGGGCCCGGTTACTTACCTCCAGTTGTGCCATGGTGATTCGCCACATCGCACCGGTTCCCTCGTTGCCGGCCCTGGCACCGAGCGGCGAAGCTGTGTCCGAGTGGAGCGATCATGAGCTGCTGCGCGCCCTGGAGGCGGAGGATCCGCGCGCCGGGCACGCGCTGTACGATCGGCTGATCCGGGTGGTGGAGTGGACGTTGTTGCGCGTGGTCGGGCGGCGCGGCCCGGATCACGAAGATCTGGTGCAGGCGGCCTTCGAGCAGATCGTGCTCACCCTGCACCAGCGGCGCTATGCTCGCGACTGTAGCTTGACGTCGTGGGCCTCCGCCATCAGCTGCCACATCGGGCTGAACGCGTTGCGCGCTCAGCGGCGACAGCGCAGCTTGCAGGGCAGCGCCAGCGCGCTGGAGTCGCGGGCGCGGACGGATCTGGAGAGCCAGCTGGCGGCGCGGCAGGCGCTGGAGCAGATCCGCGCGCAGCTGTCCGAGATGAATCCAGAGCGCGCCGAGGTGCTGGTGTTGCACGAGGTCAACGGCCTGGAGCTGGCGGAGATCGCGGCGGCGCTGCGCATCAGCGTGGCGGCGGCGCAGTCGCGGCTGTCGCGCGGGCGGCGCGAGCTGCTGCAGCGGCTGGCGGCTGCCGAGGGCAAGGCGGGCCCGTCATGAGCCGGAGCGGCGTGCCCGAGCGAGCCGAGAGCCCGCTGCGCGAGCTGTGCCGCGGGCTGTGGCCGGCGCCCGATCCGGAGGCGGAGAGCGCGCGGCGCGAGCACATCGCCGGGCAGGTGCTGGCGCTGCAGCGGCGGCTGGCGCGACAGCGCAGGGTCAGGCGGCGCGCGGCGTTCGCGAGCGCGCTCGCGGCGCTGCTCGGCGGTGCGCTGGCGCTCGTGCTGTGGCTGCGAGTGCCGGCCGCGCCAGAGCAGGCAGCGGCCCAGGGTGAGGCGCTGCGCTTGCTGGCGGGCTCGGTGAGCCTGAGCCAGCAGCAGGGGCACGCGGCGTTGCCGCTGGGCCCGCTGACCCTCGCGGCCGATGAGCTGCTGGTGACCGCGGCCACGGAGGGCGCGGAGCTGCGGCTGGCGAGCGAGACTGCGCTCTCGGTCGCGCCGGCTTCACGCGTGGGGCTCGAGCGGCGCGCCCGTGGGGCACGCTTCGAGGAGCGAGTGCGGCTGGTGGCGGGCAGGGTGGCGCTCCAGGTGCCCCGGCTCGGCGAGCAGGGCAAGGTGCTGGTGGAGACGGGTGATGCGCTCGTCGAGGTGCACGGCACCCGCTTCTCGGTGCGCGTGGTGCCGCAGGCGGGGCGAGCGCCGTTCACCGAGGTCGAGGTACAGGAGGGGCGGGTGCGCGTACAGGGCGCGGCGGGCGAGCGCATGCTCGGAGCCGGCGCGCGCTGGAGCTCGCTCGATCTCGCTGCGGCGCAGCAGCCCAGCTCGGCCCCGCAGGTTGAAGGCCAGGCTGCGCAGGCAGAGGCAGCGCAGCCCTTGCCGCGGCGCGCTGAACGGCCGCGGCGGCCACGCGAGCCCGCGCCCGCGAGCGAGCTGGCGGCGCAGAACCGCCTGCTCGAGGCGGCGGAGCTGGCGCGCAAGAACGGCCTCTCGCAGCTCTCCTTGCGGCGGCTTGCCGAGCTGATCGAGCGCTACCCGCGCTCGGAGCATGCCCACAGCGCCCGGGTGACCCGCTTTCGCCTGCTGCGTGAGCTGGGGCGGGTGCAGCAGGCTCGCGCGGCAGCGCAGGAGTACCTGCAGCAACATCCACATGGCTTCGCGCGCGAGGAGGTGGAGCAGTGGCTGCGCCAGCCGTGAGCGCGTGGCGCGTGCCCTGGCTGCTGCTCGCAGCGGGGCTCTGGGCTGCCAGCTGCAACGTGTACGAGGGCCGCACCCTGGAGCTGTTCCCGGCGAGCCAGCAGCTGGAGCTGAGCTGCGAGAGCGAGCGGGACTGTCCGATGACGCGCGCGTGGTGTGCGCGCGGCGAGTGCGTCGAGTGCCTGGTGGACGGCGACTGCGAGCGTGCGCGACCGGCGTGTGTGGCCAACCAGTGTGTGGCCTGCCGCACGGCGGCGGACTGCCCCGCCAATCAGGACTGCAACCCTGTGCTGAACGAGTGCGCGCCGCGCTGCAGCGCGCCGAGCGACTGCGCGGGGTCGCCCACCACCCAGTGCAGCAGCGAGCTGGATCTGTGCGTGCAGTGTCTGGAGGACGCGCACTGTCGCGCGCCCCGGGACCCGGCCTGCGATCGCGGCGGCCGCTGCGTGGAGTGCACCGCGGACGCTCACTGCTCGGGAGCGCGCCCGCATTGCCGCGCCGAGCTGCGCCGCTGCGTGGAGTGCAGCAGCGACGCGGACTGCGGCAGCGGGGTGTGTGACCCTCGCGATGGCAAGTGCGTGGAGTGCGTCGCCGACGAGGATTGCCCCGGTGGCAGCTGTGAGCCGCGCGGGCGGCGTTGCGAGGTGCCCTGCGGCGCCGGCAAGGGCTGCGATCCGCGGCATCCGATCTGTGATGAGGCGACGGCCCGCTGCGTCGAGTGCCTGAACGACGAGCAGTGCACGATGCCGGGCAAGCCGGTGTGCGTGGCGGCGACGCAGCGCTGCGGCGAGTGTGTCAGTGACGCGCAGTGTGCGGAGACGATGCGCTGCGAGCTGGAGACCGCGCGCTGTGCGCCCGCATCGCCGCCGAAAGATCCAGTGATGATGCCCCCGCGGCCCTGAAAGCGCAGGCGCCTGCCTGCTGGATCCGGGTGCCGTTACCAACGTCTCAAATCTCGATGAGAGAGGAGATCGTGATGCGAGCAGTAATTCCGTATCGTCTTTGGTCTGTGGTGCTGGGCTCGACCCTGGCCTGTGGCGGAGCCTCGACCGAGCTGTTTGATGACCAGGCCGATGAGGCGCGGGACATCGAGGGCTTCGTGGCAGAGCCGGCGCCGGGGCGCACCGCGCTGAAGGCGGGCACCGTGGCCTCGCTGTTTCCCGGTGCTGGCACCAGCGGCGCAGCGCGCTCGCTGAGCCCGGGGCTTGGACCGGAGACGAGCAGCGAGTGCGATCCGCAGCCACTCGACAGTGAGCCGGTGGGCGCGACCGGGGTGCAGACGGTCTGCTTCTTCGGGCAAGACGAGGCCGAGACCCCCGCGGCCGCCATCGAGCAGGTGGTGGAGATCGTGGGCAACGAGGAGTGGGTGCACATCCGGCTCACCTTGAACCCCGACTTCGTCGACAACAGCTATGGCGAGAATGCCATCGGCTGGGAGTCTCGCGCGGGCGGCCCCGGTCCGGCAGGACGCGAGCCGAAGCCGCCGAAGGAGCCGCGTGCCGGGGATGGCGAGCCAAGGCCGCCGCGCGGGGGCGCAGAGGCGCCTGCCGCTGGAGCGGAGCCGCCGCCACCACCCGAGCCGCCGAGCGGCGATGCAGAGCCGCCCGCCGCCGGAGCGGAGCCGCCGCCGCCACCCGAGCCGCCGAGCGGCGACCTGGAGCGCCCGGCCCCGCCCCCCCCGCGCGAGCCGATGGCGCGCCCCGAGCCGGCAGGCAAGGCAGGCCACACCTTCCGGGATCTGGTGGGCAGCGATCACGCCGAGATGGTGTTGCTCGATGCAGCGGGCAGCCCCGTGCTGCACTTCCGTCTCGACTATCTGTCCGCCGCAGCAGAGCAAGCCTCGGGCTTCGCCTCGCTGGGCGTCGCCGGTGGCGAGGGCCGGATGGAGCTGGGGCTCGAGCCCTCGATCCTGGCCAGCACGACCTCGCTGGATCGAAACCTCAACGCCTGCGGGCTCACTGGCTTTACCGAGAGCTCACCGGCGACGGACCTTGACTACACTCCGAACCCGGACGCCAGCGCCTGGGATTTCCGCGTCTCCTATGATCTGTGGGTGGCGACGGAGGCCTTCGGGGACGCAGGCTTCGGCAGCGCGCTGATCGAAAACGTGCACGCCTCACCCAGCAAGGCGGGCCGCAACACCATCGAGGTGGAGCCAGCGCCTTGCCCCCTGGATCCAGACGCGCCGGACCAGGAGCCCCAGCCACTGCCACCGGTGCTCACCGTCATTCGCTGAGCGCCGGCGCCAGGCCCCCGCTCAGTGGAACGGCGACAGCCGGTCCATCGGCACCCCCAGCTCGCGCAGCTTCTTGCCGATGACGGCGCGGATGGGGCGGATGCGGATCCACTCGAACTTGTCCAGGTAGTAGTGGGCGATGCCGAGGTAGCAATACGCCTTCTGCGCGGGTGAGAGCGGGGCTGCCTGCACCAGCTCGTGCAGGACCGATAGGTACTGCTCCGGGTGCGGATTGAGGGGGGCCGCACCCGGCGGCCGCAGCAGCTCCAGAATGCGTGCCTCGCCCGGCCGCGGGATGCCGCGGTTGGCGAGGCACTCCGGTACGTGCACGTACGGCCCCAGCAGCGCGAGCTCCGCCGCCAGCATCTGATCGCCGTTCAAGATCGGGCGCAGGCCGCGGGTGTGCTCCAGCGCGCGCCGCCGGTGCAGCGAATACATGGGATCGAAGCGGCGGTAGTCCTCCGTCAGGAGCCAGATGCAGGTGACGAAGCGTTCGTGAGGATGGGGGGAGTCCACGCGCCGCCCGTGGTGCTCGAGGTAGTGCTTCTCGCCCTTGTCGTCCCAGTGTGCGTGGAAGGTGGTGACGCCGACCGCCTCCGGATGGAGCTGTAGCAGCTTCACGCATTTCTCGGCGTACATGGGCTCCAGCCAGTCGTCCGCACCGATCCAGCGGAAAAACTCGCCCTCGGAGAGCCGGAAGGCGCGGTTGAAGTTGGCGACGATGCCGGCGTTGCTGGCCTGCGGGAAGAACTTGATGCGCGGATCGTGCTCGGCGTAGCGCGCCACGACCTGCGCGGTGTCGTCGGTCGAGCAGTTGTCGGAGATGATCAGCTCGAAGTCGCTGAACGTCTGCTTCTGGATCGACTCGATGACGCCGCCGATGGAGCGTGCGCCGTTGAACACCGGCAGGCCGAAGCTCAGTTGGGGCATACTAACGCCTCGCAGCGCCCGCTCAGGCCCGAGCCACTACCCAGCGCAAATCGTCGCCCAGGCGCCCCGCCTCGATATGCTGGGAGATGGTCTTGATGCGCAGGTACTTGCCGCCCTCCAGATCCTCCTTGGTCAGCTTCATCTGCTTGTAGGCGGTGAGCAGCTCGGCCACGCCCTGCTCCACGTTCCAGGTCATCTTCAGCTGGGGCAGGTGCTTGGCGATCTTGTCGAAGCTGACTCGATAGCAGCGCGGATCGGGGCCAGCGCCCTCGGAGAACTCGATCTTGCTGCCGGGCACCTGCGCCTGCACGATGTCGGCGACCTGCTTGATGCGGTAGTTCTCGCCGGGACGCCCGATGTTGAACGCCTCGTTGAAGACGGCGTCTCGCGGAGCCTCGAAGGCGGCCACGAACGCGCGCGACATGTCTTGCACGTGCAAGAGCGGGCGCCAGGGGGTGCCGTCACTCTTCATGAACACCCGACCGGTGGTCAGCGCGTGGCCGGTGAGGTTGTTCACGACCAGATCCCCGCGCAGGCGAGGGGAGACGCCGTACACCGTGGCGTTGCGCATGAACACCGGGCAGAACTTGCTGTCGGCCAGTGCGCGCAGGTCGTGCTCCACCATCACCTTGCTCTTGGCGTAGGGGGTGACGGGGCTGAAGGCGGCGCTCTCGTCCAGCACGTCGTCCTGGCTGGCGGCGCCGTACACGCTGCACGACGACGAGTACACGAAGCGGTTGGCGCCGGCGGCCTTGGCCAGCTCCGCCAGCCGCATCGAGGCGCGATGGTTGATGTCGTACGTCGACTCGGGGTTCAGGTTGCCGAGCGGATCGTTCGAGACCGCGGCCAGGTGCGCGACCCCATCGAAACCCTTCAGATCCTCGGGCGCGAGGTCGCGGATATCCTTGCGGATCACCTTCATGTTCGGCTGGTACGGGCCGAAGTCGCAGCCTTCGAAGTACTGGTTGTCGAGCCCGACCACCTCGTGCCCGGCCGCCTGCAGCAAGGGCGCCATCACCGCTCCTACGTACCCGTCGTGACCCGTCATCAAAATGCGCATGCTAATTTTCGTCTCCCGCGCGCGACGCGCGCCATTCACTGCAACAGGGCTGCTTCAAACAACAGAGCTGCTTCAGACAACAGAGCTGCTTCAGACCGCGCGCAGCAGCTCTTGCCGTTCGAGCAGGAGCGCCGCGTCGCGGACGGTATTGAAGGGTAGCTTGGCACGCTCGGCGATGGACAGCAGATCATGCTGCTCGTCGCTGAGCGCCAGCACCCAGAACAGGGCCAGCTGAGTGTCGGCGATGTGAGCGCCGCCGAGCGCCTTGTACACGCCGCGCTTGCCGAGTTGCGGCTCGCCGTAGGGCCGCAGGTTGCGGAAGGTACGGTTGTCGTTGAGCATGTGAACGGCAGCCAGGCACAGCTCGAGCGACTGCTCCAGCCGCTGCCCGCTGATGAAGCTCAGGTTGTCGGCCGAGGTGTGGTACTCGGGGAATTTGCCGTGCTGGCCGCGCATGATGGAGCCAAACGGCAGCGCGAAGCCCGGCGAGTTGAACTGGCGCTCGTCGTACCCGTACGGGAAGTAGTCGATGACCTCGTGCGGCTGCCCAGAGCTCGCGAGCACGTGGCTCAGCACGCGATCGATCTCGCGCTGGCCGTGCAGGGTGCGCTTGTAGCAGTAGGGGCTCGCGTCACCCAGGCACACGAGCGACATGCCGTGCTTGATGCTGTCGGCGCGCTCGCGGTTGCGCGCGAGCCAGCTGATGGAGCCGATCGTGCCCGGTATGAACAGCACGCGCAGGGTGTAGCGGGGCTGCTGCGCCTGCGCGACGGCGTGCAGCTCCTTCAACAGGAACGTGGCCACGCTCAGCCCGCTCAGGTTGTCGTTGCATAGCGACGGATGGCAGACGTGCGCAGTGAGCACGATCTCCTGCGCCGTCTGCCCGGGGATGACGCACTCGGCGTAGGTGAGGTGGCCCGGCTCCAGGCTGGAGTCGATGCAGATGTCGTATTCCGGGTCCGTCAGGCTCTCGCGCTGGCGCTGCGAGAGGCAGAAACCCCAGCGCTCCGCGTAATACGACGTGCGATACGGGACCCAGTCCGGCTGCTCCGGCAAGGAGTACAGGTGCGGCTCCAGCTCGGCGCGCGAGATGCGCTGGCGGATGGGCGTGCTGTAGTTCAGCACGTGCAGGTTGCAGCGCTCGAAGTCGATCACCCGCTCGCCGTTGAGCCGCTGGATCCAGCCGCCCTTGATGTTCCACTCCTTGGGCACCGTCCAGTCGAGCACCTCGGTACCGGTGGGCACCTCCGACACCTCGAGCGGCAGCTCGGGCCCCAGGGCGCGGGCGATGAGCTGCAAGGTCTGCCGCACCCCGTTACCGGTGATGCTGCGGCAGATGGGGTAGAGCTCCCGCACCAGGTCGTACATCGCCTCCCCCCGCTTGCTGGTGGGCTGCGCGGGCGCCGCTCCGGCGGGAGCGGGCTCGACCGGCCGCGGGGACACGGGATTCTGGAGCACAGGGCTCTTGGATACAGGGCTCAGCGACATCTATTCCAACGCGAACACATAGGGAACGGCACGACCGTTCTAGTCGTCTTCACCCTCGGGGTGCCAGTCGGGGTAATTACGGTCGCGCTGGGAGATGACCCGAGGGGCTTCCGGCCACGAGACGCCGATTCCCGGGTCGTCGTAGCGCAGCCCCAGGCCCGCGCCGGGCACGTAGAACTCGCTCATCTGATAGTGGATTTCCGTGTGTGGCAGGAGTGTCAGGAAGCCGTGCGCAAAACCCTTGGGGATATAGAGCATGCGGTGATTCTGCGCGCTGAGCTCCACGCCAAGCCACTGGCCGAGCGTGGGTGAGCCCGGGCGCAGGTCGACGATCACGTCGTAGATGCTGCCTGTCTGGCAGCGCACCAGCTTTGCCTCTTCATGGGGCGTGCGATTGTAGTGCAGGCCGCGCAAGGTGCCGCGATCGCGATTGTAGGACACGTTGCACTGTGGATAGTGCGCCACCAGGCCATGCTCCGAGAACTCGCGCTGGCAAAACGTGCGCGCGAAGTAGCCGCGGGCGTCCTCGTTCAGCTCCAGGTCGACGATGTAAGCACCGGGCAGGCGGGTTTCCGTGAAAATCACGCGGGACCTCTAAAGTAGCTGGCTGCGCTGGTAACTGGCGTGGGCTGGCCTTTGCGGGAACGGCTGAGCCTGGCAAAGCCTGGTCAAAGATCGGTCGTTCTGCAAAATAGCTGGCCCGGGAGAGCGCTCTCGGTCCAGGATATTTCTCTTCGAGAGGTGAGGACTATGACCGGACAGAATCGCGAGAGCCAGCCCAAGAACCCCGCGCACGCTTCCACCTGCCGCTTTTGTGGCCAGGGGTTGAGCCTGAGCTTCGTGGACCTGGGCAGCTCTCCGCTCTGCCAGAAGCACGTGCCGCTCGCCAAATCGCAAGAGGCGGAGCCTTTTTTCCCCCTGCACGCCTACGTGTGCAGCAAGTGCTGGCTGGTGCAGCTGGATGAGTTCGTGGTGCCCTCGGAGATCTTCGGCGACGGTGAATACGCCTACTTCGCGTCCTTTTCGGACTCCTGGCTGGCGCACGCCCGCCGCTACGTGGACGCGGTGAGTCAGCGTTTCAACCTCGGAAAAGATAGCTTCGTCATCGAGATTGCCAGCAACGACGGCTACTTATTGCAGAACTTCGTGCAGCGTGGAGTGCCCGTGCTCGGCATCGAGCCTGCCTCCAACTGCGCTGCCGCCGCGCGGGAGAAGGGCGTGGAGAGCCGCGTCTGCTTCTTCGGGTCGGACACGGCGAAGCAGCTGGTGAGCGAGGGCAAGCGGCCCGATCTGCTGCTCGGCAACAACGTGCTGGCACACGTGCCCGACCTCAACGACTTCGTCGGCGGCATGAAGCTGCTGCTGAAGGAGACCGGGGTGCTGACGATGGAGTTCCCGCACCTGGTGCGGCTGATCGCGGAGAACCAGTTCGACACCATCTACCACGAGCACTTCTCGTATTTCTCCTTCACCACGGTGCGGCGCATCTTCGCCCAGCACGGGCTGCGCCTGTTCGACGTGGAGGAGCTGCCGACCCACGGTGGCTCACTGCGCATCTACGGTTGCCACGCTGACTCTCGCGCAGCCAGCCACGCGGACACCAAGAACGTGGCGGCGCTGCTGCAGCAGGAGGCAGAGCTCGGGGTGGAGACGCCTGCCTACTACACGAACTTTGCCGAGAACGTGCGGGAGACGAAGCGCAAGCTGCTGGAGTTTTTGATCGGGGTGAAGCGGCAGGGCAAGACGGTGGTGGGCTACGGCGCTCCGGGCAAGGGTAACACCCTGCTCAACTACTGCGGCATCCGGCAGGACTTCGTCGATTACACAGTGGATCGCAGCCCCCACAAGCAGAACAACCTGCTGCCGGGCAGCCGCATCCCGGTCTACGCGCCGGAGAAGATCTTCGAGACCAAGCCGGACTACCTCCTGATCTTGCCGTGGAACCTGCGCGAAGAGATCATGAAGCAGATGGCAGACGTGCGGAAGTGGGGCTGCAAGTTCGTGGTGCCGATCCCGGCGGTGAAGGTATTTGAGTGAGGGCGGTGCGGCGGCTGCGGAAGTGAAGAAGGAGTGAAGGAGCGGGCATGAAAGTTGTGATCCTCGCGGGCGGTCTGGGCACGCGCCTCTCGGAAGAAACCTCGATCAAGCCGAAGCCCATGGTGGAGATCGGCGGGCGCCCCATCCTCTGGCACATCCTCAAGATCTACTCGGCCTTCGGCGTGAATGAGGCCATCATTTGCGGCGGTTACCGCGCGGATGTGATCAAGGACTACTTTCACAGCTACTTCATCCGCAACTCGGACGTCACCTTCGACATGAAGAGCAACACGATCGAGGTGCATGCCTCGCATCGCGAGCCGTGGAAGGTGACGGTGGTCGACACCGGGCAGAACACGATGACCGGCGGGCGCGTGCGCCGGGTGCGGGATTTCATTGGCGACGAGCGCTTCTACCTGACGTACGGCGACGGCGTGGCAGACGTGGACATCCACAAGCTGAACGCCTTCCACGAGAAGGAGAAATCGCTCGTCACGCTCACCGCAGTTTCACCGCCAGGGCGCTTCGGCGCCTTGATGTTGCACGAGGGCAGCAACAAGATTGAGGCCTTCCGGGAGAAGCCTCGCGGCGACGGCGCCTGGGTGAACGGCGGCTTCTTCGTGGTGGAGCCGCAGGCGCTCGACTACATCGATGGCGACAGCACGGTCTGGGAGCAGGAGCCGCTGCGCCGCCTGGCGCGCGAGGGCAAGCTCTCGGCATACCGGCACGAGGGCTTCTGGCAGGCGATGGATACCCTGCGCGACAAGAACGTGCTGGAAGAGCTGTGGGCCAGGGGCGAAGCGCCCTGGAGGAGCTGGCAAGAGTGACGCTGGCGCCGCGCTGTGCCCAAGGCGCTGCGCGCACCCTCCGTGAGCAACGCTACATGGCGTGAAACAGCCCGTCCGCCAGCACTGCGGAATTTCTGACTCCGGCGTTCGCCGGCGAATTCGTGGCTCTGGAGGCGCGGGCGGCGCTGAGCCATAATCGGGCGGAAGTGTCTGCCAATTGTGGCGAATTGCCTCGTGCGCCGTTCGGCGATAGTCCGCTCGGACGACAACTGCGCGAGTTCGACTGGGCTCAGACGCCACTGGGTCCGCTCGACAGCTGGCCTGCCAGCCTTCGGACCATGGCCGCGATGGTCCTCGACAATCGCTTCCCCATGAACCTGCTCTGGGGGCGCGAGCTGTTGCACATCTACAACGAAGCCTATCTGCCCGTGCTGGGCGCCAAGCACCCGGCCGCGATCGGCCGCCCTGCGCACGAGGTGTGGCGCGAGATCTGGGACATCATCGGCCCGCAGATGGATCTCGTGCTCGCTGGCCACGGCGCCACCTGGAACGATCGCCTGCTCTTGCCGATGAACCGCAAGGGCTTCGTGGAGGAGACGTATTTCACGTTCTCCTATACCCCCGTGCGCGATGACGAGGGCGGTATCGGTGGGCTGCTGGTGACGTGCCAGGAGTGCACCGCCGATGTGCTAGCCGAGCGCCAGCTCGAGATGCTGCGCGACCTCGGCGCTCAGCTGACGTTGAGCTCTGCCACGGAGGCGTGCAAGGTGGCCGCGACGATCCTGAGCCGCAACCACACGGATCTACCCTTTGCGCTGCTGTACCTGGTCGATCGCCGGCGCGAGGGCGCCGATCTGGTCGCGCACAGCGGGCTCGATGGCTACGAGGGCCCGCTGGCTGCACCGCGCATCGCCGCCGGGCAGCTGGGCGCGGTGTGGCCGCTGTTCGAGGTGGAGCCGGGCACCGTGCACGTGATCGGGCCGCTCCGTGAGCGAGTGGGGCGCGCGGCGCTGGGGCGCAGCGCCGAGCAGGCCGTGGTGGTGGCGCTCACCGGCGCAGGGCAGGCCACGCCCTACGGCTACCTGGTGGCCGGGGTCAGCCCGCTGCGCGCGCTCGATGATCGCTACAAGGAGCTGTTCCGCCTGACCGCCGATCAGATCGCGCTCGGCCTGGCGCGCGCCCACGCCTACGAGGAGGAGCGCCGGCGGGCGGAGGCGCTCGCGGAGCTGGATCGGGCCAAGAACGTGTTCCTGTCCAACGTGAGCCACGAGCTGCGCACGCCGCTCACGTTGATGCTGGGGCCGCTGGAGGATGCGCGCTCCACGGCGAATGCTACGCTGCACGGGCCCGCGCTGGACATGGTGCAGCGCAACGCCGTGCGCCTGCTCAAGCTGGTCAATGGCCTGCTCGACTTCGCGCGCATCGAGGCTGGACGCGCCGAGGCGAGCTACCAGGAGACCGATCTGCCGCGCTTGACCGCCGATCTGGCCAGCAGCTTTCGATCGGCCGTGGAGAGCGCGGGGCTGGTGCTGCGCGTGGACTGTCCGCCACTGGACGCGCGCGTGTATGTCGATCGCGAGCTGTGGGAGCGGATCGTGCTCAACTTGCTTTCGAACGCGCTGAAGTTCACGTTCGAGGGCGAGATCGCCGTCTCGCTGGCCCGGGTGGGGCAGAGCGTGGAGCTGAGCGTGCAGGACAGCGGCACCGGCATTGCGCCCGATGAGCTGCCACGCATCTTCGAGCGCTTTCACCGGGTCAAGGGCGCTCGCTCGCGCACCCACGAGGGCACGGGCATCGGGCTGTCGCTGGTGCTGGAGCTGGTGAAGCTGCACGGTGGCGAGATGAGCGTGGAGAGCGAGCTGGGGGTGGGCACCACCTTTCGTGTCCAGCTGCCGATCGGCTCGGCGCACCTGCCGGCAGAGCGCATCGCGCCGGCGCGCGCGCTGGAGGCCGGCGCGCGTCAGGCGCTGCCGTTCGTGGAGGAGGCGCTGGGCTGGCTCACCTCGCAGCGAGCACGGCCGGAGACCTGGGGCATGCCGCTCGCCAGTCCCCAGGACACGCACCAGGCGCGGGTGCTGGTGGCGGACGACAATGCGGACATGCGCTCCTACGTGGCGCAGTTGCTGGGCAGGCACTGGCAGGTCGAGTGCGTCGCCGACGGGGCGGCAGCGCTGGAGGCCATCGTTCGCCATCCGCCAAACCTGCTTCTGGCGGACGTGATGATGCCGGGCCTCGATGGCTTCGAGCTCTTGCGGAGGGTGCGTCAGGAGCCTGCCACCCGTGAGCTCCCCGTCATCCTGCTGTCGGCGCGGGCGGGGGAGGAGGCTCGCCTGGAGGGGCTGGAGGCAGGCGCCGACGACTACATGATCAAGCCGTTCTCCGCGCGTGAGCTGACTGCCCGCGTGCAGATGCACCTGAGCTTGCAGCGGGTGCGGCGCGCCGGCTTCGAGGCGATCCGCGCCAGCGAGGAGCGCTTTCGAGCGCTGGTCACCGCCAGCTCGGACGTGATCTACCGCACCAGCGCCGACTGGCGCGAGCTGCGCCAGCTGCACGGGCGAGAGTTCCTGGCTGACACCACGTCGCCGACCACCAGCTGGCTGGAGAAGTACATCCCGCCCGAGGATCGCGGGCAGGTGATGGAGGCGATCGCGCGCGCCATCGGGGACAAGAGCATGTTCCAGCTCGAGCACCGGGTGCTGCGCATCGATGGCAGCATCGGCTGGACGTTCTCGCGCGCGGTGCCCCTGCTCGATGAGCGGGGCGAGATCAGCGAGTGGTTCGGGGCGGCCGTGGACGTGACCGAGCGCAAGAGCGCCGAACAGCAGCTGCTCGAGGCGGATCGGCGCAAGGACGAGTTTCTGGCCATGCTGGGGCATGAGCTCAGAAATCCGCTCGCGGCCATCCGCAACGGCACGGAGCTCTTGCGCTTGCTGGCGGCCTCTGACCCGCGCCTGGCGCGCGTGCAAGGCGTGCTCGAGCGCCAGTCCGCGCACATGGCCCGGCTGATCGACGGCTTGCTGGAGATTTCACGCATCGCCAGCGGCAAGATCCAGCTCGAGCGAGCGGCCATCGACCTGGCTCAGGTGCTCGCGTCGGTGGTGGAGGATCGCTCTGCGCAGCTCGAGGCCCGCCGACTCTCCTTGCGCACGAGCTATCCGCAGCAGCCGCTCTGGATCTGGGCCGACAAGGTGCGCCTGGCGCAGGTGATCGACAACCTGCTCGGCAATGCCATGAAGTTCACGCCTGCTCCCGGCACCGTCGAGCTGAGCCTCGCCCAGGAGGGGGCGGAGGCGGTGCTGCGAGTCCGCGACAGTGGCGTCGGCATCCGCCCGGAGACGATGCCGCGCCTGTTTCAGCCCTTCCAGCAGGAGGCGCAGGACATCGCGCGCGAGGCGGGGGGCCTGGGGCTCGGGCTGGCGCTGGCTCGCGGCCTGCTCGAGCTGCACGGCGGCAAGATCGCGGCGCACAGCGAGGGCCCGGGCACCGGCGCTGAGTTTACCGTGCGGTTACCCATCGGTCCCGCACCGAGGCCATCGGCGCGCTCCGCGCCGCGAGCGCAGGTGGCCGCCTGCCGCGTGCTCGTGGTCGAGGACAACGTGGACGCGGGCGACACGTTGAGCGCGCTGCTCCAGCTGCGCGGCCACCAGGTGTCCGTGGCGCTGTCCGGGTCGCAAGCGCTGGAGCTCCTGCGCAGCCGCGGCGCCGACATCGTGCTGTGTGACCTGGGCTTGCCGGGCATGAGCGGCTACGACGTGGCGCGCGCCGTGCGCGCAGATGGTGGGCTGCGCCACCTCAAGCTGGTGGCATTGACAGGCTACGGGCAGCCCGAAGATCGCAAGCGCTCCGCGGAGGCGGGCTTCGATGCTCACCTGGTAAAGCCGGTGGAGCTGCAGGCGCTGGACGGCATGCTGGCGCGCATGTCGAGCCAGCGCTAGCGGGCGGCACGACCGGCGCTCCCGGGCACGCGCGCCGCCTTTTCTGCATCGAGGCGGGCCGCTTTGGCGGCCGCGCCTTGACAGCACGCGCTCGGCGCCGTACTAAACCGTAAGGTTAATTAACCCGACGGTTTAATTTGGCTCGACGATGACCACCACGGACTCACTCAGCGCCACCTTCGCGGCCCTTGCCGATCCTACTCGGCGGGCAATCTTGGCCCGGCTCGCCGCCGGAGAGTGCTCCGTGACGGAGCTAGCCGAGCCCTTCAGCATGAGCCTGCCGGCGGTGTCCAAGCACCTGCGCGTCCTGGAGCGCGCCGGGCTCATCGTGCAGCGACGGGACGCGCAGCGGCGCCCCTGCCGCATCGAAGCCGCACCCTTGAAAGAGGCCTTCGACTGGACCGCCCACTACCGCGAGCTGTGGGAGGGGCGGCTCGATCGCCTGGATGACTACCTGAAGAAGTTACAAAGCAAAGAGGAGAAGAGTCATGGTCGTAAGCAGCGCAGCCCTAAATAGCGATACGTTCACCGTCAGCACGCCCTCCGACACGGAGATCCGCATGACCCGGCTGTTCAATGCTCCGCGGCAGCTGGTGTTCGAGGTGATGAGCAAGCCCGAGCACATCAAGCAGTGGTGGGGGCAGCTGGGCGAGGGTTACTCCGTGCCCGTGTGTGAGGTCGATCTGCGCGTGGGGGGCAAGTGGAAATTCGTCAACCGCCACCCGCATGGGGAAGCCACGTTCTACGGAGAATATCGCGAGATCGATCCGCCCGGGCGGATCGTGTTCACCGAGATCTTCGCCGACTTTCCCGACTCCGTATCGGTGGTCACCAGCGTGCTCACGGAGGAGGGTGGCAAGACGCGGCTGACGGCCACGGTGCGCTATCCGTCACTGGAGGTGCGCGACATGGTGATGAGCTCCGGGATGTCGCGCGGCGCTGGCATCAGCTACGACCGGCTCGAGGAGCTGCTGGCCCAGCTGCAGCGCTCGTAGGCTCAGCGCGGCAGCGGCTTCTGCAGCTTCCAGACTTGCTCCGCAGGATACCGGTAGCCCCAGGCGTACGTCGCGAAGTGGCGGCGCTCGGGGCTCGGTGCCGCGGGGCGGGGCTCGAGGTAGTCCAGCACCTGCCAGCCGAGCTCGTGAAACAGTCGGAACCAGCCAGAGATGGGCAGGTTGAACTCGACCCCCTCGGCGCCCCAGTCGTTCCGGTACTGATCGAAGTAGGGCTGCTCCAGCGTCTCCACCAGCGGCAGCGCGCCGCTCGGCGGGCTGCACACGTGGACCCAGGGCGAGCAACCGAGGAAGTGCAACGAGCCGCCCGGCTTCAGCACTCGCAACGCCTCGCGCAGCCAGCGCTCGGGCTTGCACCAGATGGCGGCGCCGTATTCGCTGATGGCAAAGTCATAGCTCTCGCTGGCGAAGGGTAGCTCCTCGCAGTTGCCCTGCAGCAGCTCGAAGCTCAGCTGGTGCTCGGCTTGCAGGCGCCGCGCCGTGGAGAGCTGCCGCTCGGAGAGATCGATACCCGTGACGATGGCGCCGCGCCGCGCCATCCACGCCGAGACATAGGCCGTGCCGCAGCCGAGCTCCAGCGCGCGCCGCCCGTGCAGCCCCGCCGGTAGCATGCCGAGCTCTGCCTCGGGCACTCCGAAGATGCCCCAGGACGGCTCGTTGCTGGCCCAGTTTTTCTCCGCGTCTGCCACGTATTGGGGCGCCTGGGCGTCCCAGACCGTGCGATTGCGCGCGACGTGATCGCTTTCCATGGCCGGGAGCTAGGGCAGCTCGCGCGCGGCGGCCAGGGGCCAGTGGGGCCGCTGGCAGATTTCAGTGCCTCTGGTAGCCTCGGCGGAGTGCAGCAGTCGCAAGGGAACCCATCGAGCGTCTGGGCTGAGCTGGCCCAGCAACACCCCGCGCCTGCACAGTTTGAAGCGGCCGTGCTGGCCGAGTTGCAGCGCCAGATCGGCTGTGACGTGGCGTTTCTCTCCGTGCGCGGTGGCGAGCAGCGCCCCGCGGTGCTCGGGCTTGGCGCGCGCGTGGTGGAGCAGGCCGTGCGCGGCATGGCGGTGTACCACCAGGAGCTGATGCCAGTGAAGCAGGCAGCCCTGCGCGCTCGCAACGTGGCTGTGGACACCCACGTGCTGGGCCGGCAAGGCGTGCGCCGTACTGCATATTATCGTGATCTCGCGGGCGGGGTGGGCGAAGCGCATGCGCAGCTGATGGCGTATCTGCCGCTACGTGGCGAGATCATCGCCGTGTTGATGCTCGGCCGGGCCAGCGCCGGCTTCTCCCCGCACGACGTGCGCAAGGTGGAGGAGCTGCTGCCGGCGCTGGGCGTCGCGCGCGGCTCCTATCCGCTGCCGGTGAGCTTTGCTCCGCTGGCGCCAGTGGCGCAGGGCTGGCAGCGCTGGTTGCCGGCAGTGGGCTCGCGCGTGCGCGCCATCCGGCAGCTGGGGGAGCTGACGTTGACCGTGCGCGATCGCGACGGCTATCGCGAGCTGGTGGCGGCCGACGGCGCCGGGCAGCTGATCTGGAGCCGCGCGGGGCTGCAGGATCCAGCGCGCTCGGGCTGGCCCTACATCGAGCTGCTGCACCTGGCAGCCGTGCAGGCGCGCACCAGGCAGCGGGCGCTCTTCATCGGCTGTGGCGGCGCCGTGGTGCTGCGCCAGTTCGCCAGTGTGTATCCGGGCATCCAGCTCACCCTGGTGGAGCGAGAGCCCGAGGTGATCGAGCTGGCGCGCGAGTGGTACGCGCTGGGCGCCATCCCGCGCCTGCACACCGTCGTCGCCGACGGCGCAGAGTATGTGCAGCAAGCTACCCCCGGCAGCTGGGACGTGATGATCATCGACGCCTTCGACGCCACCCAGTGCAGCAGCCCCTGGGCGCAGCCACGGTTCGTGGCCGCGCTGCAGCGCGCGCTCAGCCCCGGCGGGGCCGTGGCCATCAACGTGATCGGCACATTGTCAGGCGCCGGAGCCGTGCGAGAGACGGTGCAGGCGCTCAGCGCGGGGCTCGGTGACGTGCGGGTCGTACCGGTGATGGAGCCCGATGAAGAGTACCTACCCGAGGCGCTGCGGAATGTGGTGGTGATCGCGTCGAAGCTGACCTCCCGGGCGGAGCGCGGGTGACGGCGCTGGTTGCTGCCGAGCTGCCGGCGAGCTCGCGGCGGGCGCGCGGCTTGCTGCTGGGGACGGGCGGGCTGCTGCTCCTGGCCCTGGAGTCCCCGGGCATCCGTCTGGCGGGCAGCGGAGCGTGGGAGTCCAATTTCGGCTTTGGTCTGTTCAGCGCGCTGTCGATGGCGGCCTGGGTGCGCTGGAAGACGGGCAAGCCGCTGTGGGCGGTGGCGCGCGCGGGCGGCGGGAGGCTGTGGCTCTGTGCGCTCTTGCAGGCGGTGTGCACCTCGCTGTTCATCGCGGCGCTGCACTTCACCAGCGTGGCCAACACGGTCGTGATCTTCACCACCACTCCAGCGTTTGCGGCGGTGCTGGCACACTGGGCACTGGGGGAGCGCACGTCGCTGCGCACCTGGCTGGGCATCCTCGGCGCGCTCGGCGGTATCGCCATCGTGTTCGCCGGCTCGTTCGGCAGAGGCGGTCTGCTCGGGGACGTGTTTGCGTTTGGCGCGGTGGCGGCGTACGCCGGCAACCTGACCTTGATGCGGCGCTTTCCGTCGCTGAGCCGCGAGGCCATCATCGGGCTGAGCGGGTTGTTGATCGCGCTGACGTCGGTGGGCTTCGTGCGAGGGTTTGCCTTCGAGCTGCGCGCCGTGTTGATACTGTCCGTGCTGGGGCTCGTCACGGGGCCCTTCGGGCGGGTCTTCGTCGCCGCTGCGACCCGTCATCTGCCGGTGGCGCAGGTGAGCTTGCTCTCGCCGGTGGAGACCCTGGCGGCCACGGGCATGGCCTGGTGGTGGCTGGGTGAAGCGCCGTTGCCCTCGGCGCTCCTGGGCGGCGCCGTGGTGCTGCTGGCACTGATTTTAGGCTTGAGCGAATAGCAGCCGGGCACGGCGGGCGACAGTGAGCCAGCCGGTCGGGGTGCCCGGGAGGGCGGCGAAAAAAGACGGTGGGGGATGTCGAGAACGCTAGGTTGGCTCCGACGTCTCCTCGAACGCGCCGCTCACGGCGCACGGCACAAGGAGCCAGACGATGAAATTCATGCTGATGATGAACGCACCGCAGGGCAGCAGTGGGGACTGGGACCTGACCAAGTGGACCCACGACGAGCTGAAGGCCCACATCGGCTTCATGCAGCAGTTCAACAGAGCATTGAAAGAGGAGGGGGTGCTGGTCGGTGCGGAGGGGCTGGCCCCGCCCAAAGACGCGCGCATCGTGCGCGCCGGCGCGGGCGGCGCCCCGGAGGTGACCGATGGTCCGTTTGCAGAGACCAAGGAGTTCCTGGCGGGCTACTGGATCGTTCACGTGGACACGCCCGAGCAGGCGTATGCCATCGCCGCTCGCGCTTCGGCTGCACCGGGGCGCGGGGGCAAGCCGTTGAACATGCCGATCGAGGTGCGTGAGGTGCCGAGCGGACCGCCCGTGGAGCCGTGAGCGCCGAGCGTACACAGGGCGGAGATGGGGGCGGCGGTGGCGAGGGTGGGGGCGGCGCCGTCCGCCGGGGCGTTTCCGAGCGCCTGCTGCGCGAGCTGACTCCGCAGGTACTGGCGGCGGTGGTGCGCCGGCACGGCGATTTTGCCGCGTCCGAGGACGCGGTGCAGGAGGCGCTGCTGGCGGCCGCCAGTCAGTGGCCGAGCGCGGGCGTGCCGGACAACCCGCGTGGTTGGCTGATCCAGGTGGCAGCCCGGCGCATGGCGGATCACCAGCGCAGCGAGAGCGCGCGTCGCCGCCGGGAGGCGCAGGTGCTGAGCCAGGAGGCAGACGCTCCCGTTCAGCCCGCACCCGATGACCAGGAGCCGGAGCGCGAGGACACGTTGTTGCTGCTGTTCATGTGCTGCCACCCGGCGCTGAGCCGCACCTCGGCCATCGCGCTCACCTTGCGCGCGGTGGGCGGCCTCACCACGGGCGAGATCGCGGCCGCGTTTCTGGTGCCCGAGGCCACGATGGCCCAGCGCATCAGCCGCGCCAAGCAGCAGATCGAAAGGAGTGGCGAGAGCTTTCGCATGCCGGGCAGCCGCGAGAGGGATGAGCGCCTGGCTGCGGTGCTGCACGTGCTGTATCTGATGTTCAACGAGGGCTACGCCACCAGCGCCGGCGCCAGCTTGCAGCGACCCGATCTGTCGAGCGAGGCCATCCGCCTGGCGCGTGCCGTACACGGGCTGCTGCCCGAGCACGCCGAGGCGGCGGGGCTGCTGGCGCTGATGCTGCTCACGGACGCGCGGCGCCTGGCACGCAGCGGGCCCGAGGGCGAGCTCATCCCGCTCGACGAGCAAGACCGCTCGCGCTGGGATCGCGCTGCCATCCGCGAGGGCGTGGAGCTCCTCAGCAGTGCGCTACCACGCGGCGCGGTGGGCCCCTACCAGCTGCAGGCCGCGATCGCCGCAGTGCACGACGAAGCAGAGCGCGTCCAGGACACGGACTGGCCGCAGATCCTGGCGCTGTATGGCGTGTTGCTCCAGCTCTCGGATAACCCCATGGTCGCGCTCAACCATGCCGTGGCTGCAGGCATGGTGCATGGCCCTCATCACGGGCTGGCGCTGCTGCAGCCCCTCGAGCTCGACCCTCGCATCGCCGGCCACTACCGCCTGGCCGCCGTGCGCGGCCACCTGCACGAGCTGGCGCGCGAGCGCGCCCTCGCCATCCAGTGCTTTCGAGCCGCCGCGGCCGGCACCTCCAGCCTACCGGAGCGCAACTATCTGCTGCTGAAAGCGGCGCGGCTCGAGGCGAGCTAATATCGGTAAGAGCCTCACCTCCTGAGCCCGCGCTCAGTGAGCCCCCTGGCTGTGCCGCAGCTCGATGACGTTCGCGTCCGGATCGCGAATGAACAGCGAGAGCCCTGAGCCCAGCTGGATGGGACCCTCGGTGATGGGGATGCCGAGCTGAGCCAGGCGCTGCACGGTCGCATCCATCGAGTCCACCCGCAGGGCGACATGTGTGTAGCCCGGGTGCTTCTCCGGCACGTCCATCAGCACGTTCTTGCCGTCGAAGTCAGCTCGGCCATTGGTGATCAGGTTCAGCTCCACCCCGGCGGCGTTGCGCAGGATGGTGACGAAGGCGGCAGGCTGGCGAAACACTACCTGGAAGCCAAACTGCCCGTAGAAGTCGACGGCGCGCTGCTCGTCGATGACACGAATCCCAATGTGGTCGACCGCCTCTATTTGCATGCCGGAAGCGTACACCTGACGTACGCAAGTTCGCAATCCGGCTGCCGCGCTGTCGCAACGGCGAAGGGCTTAGGGCGAAGCTGACCCGCTGCTCCCCAGCTGTTCCACCAGGTGACCCAGACTGGAAGCATGTCTGCTCGGTGAAACGTCCACTCCTTTAGACACCGGCCCGTGCCGCCGTTGCCTCTCTGAGCAACGCCGGAGGCAATGATGGCAGGCCGAGTCAAGCAACTGATCGATGAGTTGATGGAGATTCGGGGCGCGGACAACGCGGGCGTCGCGCATTTCATGCGGGCGCACTTGATGCTGAACGGCATCGACCCATCGCACTACGACGAGACCTCGCCCGATGACCAGCAGAAGGAGCGCCAGCTGGAGGAGATGATCAGCGACTTCTCTCGGAATGTTTCCATGCGTCCCCCAGCGCGCCCCTCTGGGGAGCGGAGGTCCACATGAGCCCGAAGATTGCAGTTTCCAGGGCGACCGCGCCCGACGTTTGCGCGCGCGAGCTGAAGGCCGCGGTGGCGGGGGTGGACCCCACCCTGGTCGTGTTCTTTGCTTCGGCCGATCGCGATCCGGAGGCGCTGGGTGCTGCCCTGGCCAGGGAGTTCGGCAACGTGCCCTCGCTCGGTTGCACCACCGCCGGTGAGATCATCAGCGGCCAGATGCTGCAGGGCTCCGTGGTGCTGATGGCGCTGGGCAAGGATCTGATCGAAGAGGCGCGCGTGCGCCGCATCAGCAACGTGCGCGACATCGGTGAGGTGCGGCGCACCGCCGATCGGCTGGCTCAGGACTGCCGCCAGTCGCTCGCGCGGCTGAACCCGGAGCGCTACGTGGGGCTGGTGTTGCATGACGGCATGAGCATGACGGAAGAGCGCGTCATGTCGCAGCTGTGCCAGCTGACCAACGTACCGTTCGTCGGCGGCAGTGCGGGCGACGGCATGAAGTTCAAGCAGACCGTCGTCTTCGAGAACTTCAAGCCCTATCCCAGCTCCAGCTTGCTGGGGCTGATCCGACCGGCGCGGCCCTTTACCATCCTCAAGACGCAGAGCCATCTGGTGCGCCCCGAGACGCTGCTCGCCACCGAGGTGGACGAGGAGCGCCGCACCGTGAAGAAGTTCAACGGCAAGCCCGCCTCGCGCGAATACGCCGACGCGCTGGGCGTGCCGCTGGCCGATCTGGAGAAGCAGTTCCGGCGCCATCCGGTGGGCGTGGTGATGGGAGACGGCCAGCCCTTCGTGCGCGCTCTGCAGCGCACCGATGGAGACTCGATCGTCTTCTTCTGCCAGATCCAGGCGGGCACCAAGGTGCATCTGCTCGAGGCACGCGACATCGTGGAGCGCACCAAGATTGATCTGGCAGCCGGAATCCAGCGCATCGGTAGCTGCCGCGCCATCATCGACTTTGACTGCGTGGAGCGGCTCCTGGAGCTGACCCGCCTGCAGCAGCTCGAGCCCTACGGGCACGTGTTTGATGACGTGCCCACGGTGGGCTTCTCCACGTATGGCGAGTCGTACATCGGCCATATCAATCAGACCGCGACGATGCTGCTGCTGAGCTGAGCTGCCCCCGGCGCGAGGCTCCGAAACGAGCAGCGCCCGAAGCTGGCTGCGCCCGGCGTCCTGCCCTGGACGCTGGGCGCTGCTGCTTTTCAGGCCCGGCGCGGCCATGATAGGGTCCCGCGCATGGTGCAACGCTATGACGCCCCGCGGCTGCAGGCAGCGCCGCCCGCGGGCGCCCGATCTGGGGCCGCTGGAATATGACAGAGCCCAGGCCGGGGGATGTCTCCGACGTGGTGGTTGCGGAGGGGTCTGACGCGGCAGCTCCGGAAGCACTGGAGAGAGCTGCGGCGGCTTCAGATGAGGGGGCTTCAAAGGCAGTGGCCGAGCCCCCGCCGCGCAAGCTGCTCGGCGCTCACCCCATCAAGTGGGTGTTCGGGCTCGAGTACATGATGCAGGGGCTGGCGAACCCGTTTCAGGGCATCACGTACCAGCCCTTCTTCAAGCACCTGCGCTTTGACTATGGGCTGAGTGAAGCCGCCGTTCAGACGCTGTTTGCCCGCTCCTATCTGGCGTGGAGCTTCAAGCCGGTGCTCGGCTTCTTCATCGACGCCTACGGCCGCACCCGCACCATCATGCTGGTGCTGCTGGGGCTGGCAGTGTTCGGCTATCTCTTCACGCCGTTGCTCGATCAAGGGCCGTACTGGTTCTTCTGGTCCATGTTCGTGCTCTCCGTCGCGCTCGCCGGCACGGACGTCGCGGTCGATCGCGCCACCGTGATCGAAGGTGCCGAAGAGTCCAAGGCCACCGGGCGCTCGAAGGCCACCACCGTCGGGCTCAACCAGGCGATCTGCTGGCTCTCGATCTACGGCACCGGCGCGCTCGCAGCGCTGGCCGGCGGCTGGGTGGCAGAGCACCTGCCGTTTCAAGGCATGATGGTGCTGGGGCTCGTGCCGCTGCTGGTGTTGCTCGCGGTCTGGCGCTTGCCGCCCGACCGCGCCACACCGATCAAGGTGACCCACTCCATCGCGCAGTTCTGGAGCGGCCTGAACACCGGCCCCATCCTCAGCGTGATGCTCTTCTACTTCATCTTCAACTTCCAGCCCGCCATGGGCGCGCTCTGGAACAACCACCTGATCGAGAACCTGCACTTCAGCCAGTCCGAGGTGGGCGTCAGCGACTTCGCCGGGTACGCCGGGTATTTCGTGGGCGTGCTGGTGTTTACCTGGAAGGGCATCGGCTGGCAGCAACGCCTGGGCCTGCGCAAGATCTTTCGCATCTTCATCCTGGTCAGCATCGCCGCCAACCTCATGCAGTACCTGCAGGTGGAGCCCTACTTCAGCCCCGTCGCGCGCGGCCTCGACGCCATCGTGCCCTTCGTGGACGAGCCCGGTGCACGTCTGCTGCTCCTGTGCATCTACAGCGCGCTGCTCACGGCGCCGCTCGCCTTGATCCGCATGAGCACCTTCAGCCTCGTCGGCTCCGTCGTGCCCATCGCCGCCGCCGGCAGCCTGTTCGCCGGCTTCATGTCCATCGCCAACCTCGGTACCTCCTTCGGCTACCAGAGCGGCTCCTGGCTGTATGAGCACGGCCTGCACTTCGCCCCCCTCCGCACCCTCCAGGCCACCATGTTCGGCGTCGACAGCAAGCCAGGCGACGAGATGTCCGTCAGCATGCTGCTCCTCATCAACTCCCTCGCGTTCCTCCTCAGCTTCGCCTGCGTCCACGTCCTGCCCGACCGCCGCGCCACCCAGGCCACCGAAGCCACCGAAGAGCACCACGCCGGCCCCGAGCGCTGGCAAGCCCTCGACACCACCCTCCGCCGCACCCTCGACATCGCCGCCCTCGGTGCCGCCACCGCCCTCCTCGGCGGCCTCTGGTTCCTGCTCGACTTCGAACCCATCTCCGCCATCCTCATCACCTTCCTCAGCGTCACCATGCTCCGCAAGCTCACCCTCGACGCCCTGCTGCGCCGAGCCCAACCCCCCCTACCGCCCTCGACCGTTTCACCGGTGTAATCTCGACGCCCGGATTCGCGGCCGTGGAATGGGCACATCCTGAAGACGGGCGGGGGCGGGATGGAACCGAGCCCCTTACCCGGCCACCATGGGTCGGCGCGCGGCAGTTCGTGTCGTGCGCCAGCGCGCGGGCACTACGGCTCATCGAGCAGCATGCGACTGGATGGACTTGCTGGCGAACGCGCCGGCGTGACTACTCTCGCGTGCCTTGCGCGTAGCTTAGTTCGAGGGCGATTCGTCGATGTCGAACGGGCCGGCGCGCTGATGGCCGATGCGGAGGAGCCTGGTTCTTGGAAGCACGACGGGCGGAGCACTGGCGCCGCTTCGCGACCATTGCTCCCGAGCCGAGCTGGCACCGAACACGAGCGAGCTGGGGCGGGTGCGAAAAGGATTGGCTGTTCCGCTGTTGGCGAGAGCGGTTGGCCTTTTTCACACGTTGCCCTCTGCGAACGAGCCTATCGCAGCCTGCGACAGCGCGACCGAGCAAGCGCCGAGAAGAGAGTCGTCTCGGCGCTGGCCACGTGAGTGGCGCAGGGTGGCAAGCGCCCAGGCGTAAGGCTGATTGGTGTCTGAGGTGGCGCTGGTCGTGGACGACGGC
>JAICQL010000366.1 GCA_025937895.1 Polyangiaceae bacterium
CCAGAGCGCGAGGTCCAGAGCGCGAGGTCCAGAGCGCGAGGTCCAGAGCGCGAGTGATGCCTACAGCGGCCGCGGCCGTGGCACTCGCTGCGGCGGCGGGCCCTGCCAGTCAGAGTCGCTCCCGGCAGGCCGTGCAGGCGTCGGGCGCCCCCCGGCCGCACCCCGCGCCTCCCCTGCCCGCTGCTCTCGCACTCCGGCGCTCCCCGGAGCGCCAGCGGCGGGCTTGCTCGGAGCGCCAGCGGCGGGCTTGCTCGGAGCGCCAGCGGCGGGCTTGCTCGCGGCGCCAGCGGCAGGCTTGCCCGCAGCCTCACCAGCGGTGCTGCTCTCCGGCGCGTCTTGCATCCGCTCAGCGCGGGTGCTCTCCCCCGAGCCCGCGCGTGCAGGCGCAAGAGCGCCGGCGCGAGAGCGCGCGCTGGCTGCTGGCTCGGGTCGAGGTTGCGAAACACCCGCTGCTTCATCCTGCAACAGCCGCACGCCGACCCCCTGGACTGCTTCGGATGGCTCCAGCGAGACGGCAGGCGCGGGGCGTGCCGCGGGCGCGAGGGCTGCGGCTTGCTGCTGAGGTGGCTGCGACTGGCCGCGCTCTGGCGAGAGCGACGGATGCCTCGGGGCGCGCAACACGCCGCTCAGCACCACCAGCGAGACCAGCACCGTGGCCAGCACGGCGGCCGCTCCCAGCCAGCGCGCGCGCTGGCGTGGCCCTCTCTCCCAGCTCGGCAGCTGCTCCAGCGCCGTCAGTGCCTGCGCGGCATCGGCAAAGCGCTCCTCCGGGGCGCGCGCCAGGCACTTCAGCACGAAGGCCTCGAGCTCGGGTGATACGGGGGCAAACTGGCTCAGTGGAGGCGGCCGCTCCCGCAGCTGGGCATGCAAGATCGCGCGGAAGCTCGGCGCGGCAAAGGGCAGGCGCCCCGCCAGCACCTCGTACAGCACCACCCCGAAGGAATAGACGTCCGAGGCGGGCCCGAGATCGGGACGGCACTCCAGCTGCTCGAGCGACATGTACGGCAGCGTGCCCGCGCCCTGCAGGCGCTCGCTGGTGCGCTGGCGCGACTGCATGTCCGAGGCGCGCGACAGGCCGAAGTCCATGATCACGGCCTCACCGCCCGGGTTGCGCAGCATCACGTTGTCGACTTTGAAGTCCAGGTGCAACACGCCCTTGGCGTGCGCTGCGCTCAGCCCCGCCAGCAGCTGGCGCGCCAGGATGCGGGCCTCGGCCAGCGGCAGCACACCCTCCCGCTTCAGGCGGGCGCGCAGCGACTGACCGTCGATGAGCTCCATGGTGAAGAAAGGGATGCGACCGCGCAGCTCGTCCCGGTGCTCGTGCAGATCGTAGATCTTGAACACGTGCGGGTGGGCCACGCGCTGGGCGTTCACCACCTCATCCAGCAGCTTGCGCACGGCGCGCAGATCATCCGTGGCGGTGCACAGTACCGTCTTCAACGCCACCCGCCTGCCCGTCATCTGATCGGTGGCGGCGTACACCTCGCCCATGCCACCCTTGCCCACGAACTGCTCGATCTCGTAGCGCTGCGCCACCACGAAGCCACGCTGGAACATCATCACGGGCCGCGAGCTGTCCGGCGCATCCTCCGCGATCACCAGCTCCACCAGCTCGCGACAGCGCGCGCAGTGATCCAGGTGCCGGTCGACGCCGTCCAGCTGCGCCAGGGTCAGCTCGCCCTGCCGGTACTGCAAGATCGCGTCGTCGCTCAGGCAGGCGCTGCCCAGCTCGACGGTGCTGGCCAGCGGCAGGGAGCTGGGCGCTGGACTGCGCTCGTGGGATGCGCCGCCCGGGGAGCTGCCCGTGCCACTGCCCGTGCCACTGTCCACGCCACTGTCCAGCGTGCGAAACTCTGCGCCGCTGGCCGAGCTCACCTGCTCGCCGGAGGCGCCGGGCTCACTCTCGCTCGCACCGGGAGCCGGCGGCTCTGCCGTGCCGCGCACGGTCAGGGTCTCCCCCAGCGCCTCCAGCTGCGTGCTCGTCCCCATGCCTGCTCCCCACTCCCGCTTGCTTCGATCTTTAGCACGATACGGCAACGGCTACGATCGTCTGCGCGCAATGCACGAGCTCGCGCTGCTCGCGGCTCTGGTTAAAGCGAGTTAGAACTGACGATAAATGCGGCATTTTGGCGCCAGCGGCGCCGCGACGTAGTGAGCCGGACCGCGTCAGCAGCGACCTGGGTCGAGCATGGCCGGGCTCACCAGTTGCAGCTGATGGAGCGCTCGCACGCGCTTTGCCGGTGCTGGGCTGCAGCGTCGCGCGCTGCACCGCCGGGCAAGCCAGTCGGCATCGCGTTTGCACTCACACTCGCAGCAACTGCGCCGTGGCTGCACGGCAAACCATCGCCACGCTCCTCACGGCACTGCCAGCAGTGAGGAGCCCGGATGAGCGCCGCCGGGAGGAACGCGATGAAAACGACTGACGTGACCCTGGATGAATCCCGTGGGACCACAGCCATTGCCGCCGAGCCAGGGGGCGGTGGGCTCGAGGCAGATTGGGGCGGAGCTCCCTATCGCGCCACACCGAAGGTCCCGCTCACCGAGAGGTGTCCGTGCTTCTGGGACGCCCTGGTCGGCTACTGGGGCTACATCGATCCCGATTGTCTGCGTGACTTCGACACCGGCACTCGACCGCGCCGGTCCTCTGACGATGAAGATTTCAGCTCCGAGCACGGGTATGAGCCGGAGTTCGAGGGCCGTAGCGAGTTCGAGCACGGGGAGTTCGAGCGCTGGCTCTGAGCGCGGCCTGTGAACCCACCGCGACCACACCGAGATGGCGCTGTTTGCAAAGTCGCTCTGTGGAAAGGCCGGGCCTGTCGCCCCAATTCCGCCGCAGCGGTGCGCGCTCTGTTGGCGAAGCAGGGTGCTTCGTGCAAGGTTCCCCCCGCACGCGCCAGCTCCGGCTCGTGCTCCACCGAACGAGAAGGACTAGATGCGCAGGCTCGCCTATTACGTGGCCGTCACCAGCGACGGCTTCATTGCCCATGCCGACGGCAGCGTCGAAGGCTTCTTGATGGAGGGCGAGCACGTCAGCGAGTTCATGGCCTCACTCTCTGCATACGACACGGTGCTGATGGGCCGCGCCACGTACGACTTCGGGCGCAGCTTTGGCGTGACGAACCCCTACCCCACGCTGCGCCAGTACGTCTTCTCGCGCACGATGCAGCAGCGGCCCGATCCCGCCATCCAGGTGATTGCGAGTGACGCCACGGCGCACGTGCGCGAGCTGAAGGCGGAGCAGACGGGCAAAGACATCTGGCTGTGCGGCGGCGCAGAGCTGGCAACGGCGCTGTTCGCCGAGAACCTGATCGATGATCTGATCCTGAAGGTGAACCCGGTCGTGTTCGGGGCGGGCAAGACGCTGTTTGCCGGCGCGGTGGATCGCCGGGCGCTGCAGCTGACCGGCAGCAAGGTGTACGGCAACGGCGTGGTCCTGCTGCGCTACCGCCTGTCGTGAGAATGCTGATTCGCCCTGCGCGCTGGTGAGCGCGAGCTTGCGGTCAGCTGACGCCCAGCGCCAGCAGCAGCTCCTGCCAGGTCTCGGCCACGCTCACCGGCTCGGCCTGGGCCAGCTGCTCGCGCGCACCCAGCCACTCGGAGTGCTCGGCCAGGTACACGAAGTGGATGCCCAGCGCCTGGCAAACGCGAAAGTCCATGGCACCATCGCCGATCAGCAGCGCGCGCTCGGGCGGGCAGCCCTGCTCGACCAGCACCAGGGTCACCAGCTCCTGCTTGGGCCGCGGTGAGCCCAGCACGGAGGCAAAGCGGGCAGCGATGCCGTGCGCCGCGAACACGCTCTCCAGCTCGGTCTGCGCCGCTCCCGACACGACGTGACAGCGCCCAGCGCCGGCCACCTCGGCCGCGCGCAGCGCAGGAGCGAGCGGCTCACACTCGTCGTACGCGGCGCGCGAATATTCGCCGAAGCGACGCGCCGCCCGCTCCACCTGCCCCGCCACGTCCGGGTGAGGGGCGATCTGGGTGAAGAAGTGCTGCAGCTTGGCGAAGCGCGACATGCCGCCGTTCCTCCGCCAGAAGTCGCTCATCTGCGCGATGGCCCGCTCTTCCTGCCCGGCCAGCGCATGCCGCATGGCGCGCTGCTTGAAGCCGTTGGAGTCGTAAATGATGCCGTCGCAGTCAAAGAACACGCACCCGGCTCGTTGAAACAGCGCGGGCAGGCGTCGATCTTCGCGGGCGGGCAACATGGGGCGCGAGCTTGTCCCGCGGCGCGTGCCGACGTCAATGGCGCCGGTGCGCCGTGCCTTGGGCGCTGACGCGAGCCGTGCTCTCCGGCAACACCGAGCCGCGCTCTCCGGCAACACCGAGCCGCGCTCGGGCGACAGCGTGCGGCGCTCGGGCGACACCGAGCCGCGCTCGGGCGACAGCGTGCGACGTGCACCCGGACAGCGGCTTCCGGCTGGCACATACTGGCGCAGCCCGGGCTCCGGCCACTGCCGAGCCCCCCTCCCCCGCACCTTTTCACAGTGTTGCATCGAAACGGCGGCGGCTCCGCCGCCCGCTAGCCGCACCTGCCCGGTGCCAGCCTGCTGCACCAGTGGCACATGCTTTGCTGTATGGGATGTCAGACGACGCAGCGCCCGGCGCTGCACGAAATC
>JAICQL010000382.1 GCA_025937895.1 Polyangiaceae bacterium
CGACCGAGGCTTATTGGATTGGCAAGGACGACAAATCGATCCAGGCGAATTGCGCCTGCAAGGCCAAGGTCGAGCAATCCCTGGCCGCGCCCGATTTCAAGGACGCGGTCATGAAGCAGCAGCCCTATGAGAAATTCCCCTTCGGCGACCGCGAACGACACGTCGTCCAGCGCCGCCAGCGCGCCGAAGCGCTTGCTCATGTTGCGCGCGGAGAGCTGCGGGGGGCTCGCCAGCCCCGCCCCCGAGCTCAGGCGCGTGTGACTCGTATCGATCGAGCTGGGCTCGCTGTCGGGCTCGCGGATGGCGGGTTGGGTCATGGCGGTTCCTGGGGGGAAGGGGATCAGCGCGCGGCGATGAGCTCTGCCGGCTGATCGACGGACGTGCGGCTGGCGGAGCTGCTGAGCATCATGATGACCAGGGTGAGCGCGTAGGGTGCGGCGTTGAACAGGTAGTAGCCGGAGCTGATGCCCACCGACTGCAGCGCGGGCCCCAGCGCGGTGGCCCCGCCGAACAGCAGCGAAGCCCACAGGCAGCGCACCGGATCCCAGCGGGCGAAGATCACCAGCGCCACCGCCATCAGCCCCTGGCCGCTGGACAGCCCCTCGTTGTAGCTGCCGGGATAGAACAGCGAGAGGAAAGAGCCGCCGATGCCCGCCAGCACGCCGCCCGCCATGGTGGCCAGCAAGCGCACCCGGTTCACGGCGTGGCCCATGGCGCGTGCCGCCTCTGCGCTCTCGCCCACGGTGCGCAAGATCAGGCCCCAGCGCGTGCGCCAGAGCCCCCAGCGCAGCGCCGGCGCGAGCAGGATGCCCAGCAGGAACAGCACGTTCACCTGCAGCGCCGAGCGCACCTGCGGTATGTCGCTGAAGTCTCCCAGCGGCAGGGCAGGCAGCCGCGGCGCGCTGGGCTGGATCAGTGGCTTGCCCAGATAAAAGGCCAGCCCAATGCCGAACAGCATCATGGCGATGCCGACCGCGATGTCATTGACCCGCGGGCGCCCGCACAACCAGCCGTGCAGCGCACCGAACAGCGCACCCACCGCGCCGGCCGCGACCACACCCAGCCAGGGCGAGCCGCTGTACAGCGACGCGCCATAGCCGGTCATGGCGCCCATCACCAGGGTGCCCTCCAGGCCGAGGTTCACCCGGCCCGACTTCTCGGTGATGCACTCGCCCAGGCTGACGAACAAGAACGGCGCGCTCACGCGCAGGGCGCCGCCCGCGATGGCCAGCGGCACGCCCCAGATTCCGAGTGATACAGCCTCTTCCATGAGCGATGCCTTTCAGGAACGCGGGCGCAGCGGGCGCAGGCGTAGCCGGCCCTGCAGCGTTTGACTGGCGAGCAGCACGACGAACAGGATGCCCTGCAGCACGTTGACTGCCGCGTCCGGCAAGCCGAAGCTGCGCTGCAACAGCCCGCCGCTGGCGTTGATGCCGCCCAGCAGCAGCGCCACGGGCAGGATGCCGAGCGCGCTGTGGCCCGCCAGGAAGGCCACCAGGATGCCCGCGTAGCCGTAGCCCGCGAGCAGTGAGGCGTTGGCCTTGCCGTGAATGGCGGCCACCTCCACCATGCCCGCCAGCCCCGCCGCTGCCCCGCCCAGCGCACAGGTGAGGATGACCAGGCGCGGCACGCTCAGCCCGCTCAGCCGCGCGGCGCGCGGATTGCCGCCCACCATGCGAGCGGCGAAGCCGAACACGCTGTGCTCCATCAGCAGCTGGCAGGCCACGCAGGCGAGCAGGCCAAAGCCCAGGCCCCAGTGCACGTCCAGCCCGGGCAAATTGCCGAGCGCGTTGGCCTCACCGATGGGCAGGGTGGAGGGCTTGTTCAAGCTCGCGGGGTCGCGCAGCGGGCCTTCCACCAGATGATTGAACAGAGCGATGCCGATGTACGCCAGCAAGAGCGAGCTGATCGTCTCGTTCACGCCGCGCAGCACCTTCAGCGCGCCCGCCGCGCCGATCCACAGCGCGCCGGCCAGCATGGCAGCCAGCATCATGGCCGCCAGCACCACGCCGGACGGAGCGCCCTGCAGCGGAATGGCCACCGATGCCGCAGCCAGTCCGCCCATCACCAGCGCGCCCTCGCCGCCAATCACGATCAAGCCGAGCCGAGCGGGCAGCGCCGCGCACAGGCCCGTCAACATCAGCGGCGCCGCGCGCAGCAGGCTGTTCTGCACCGAGAACCAGGTGCCGAATGCGCCGCGGTACATCTCCGCGTACACCTCCAGCGGCGAGTGGCCAGCCAGCGCCACGAAGCCGCCAAAGAGCAGGAGCGAGAGCACGATCGCCGCAAGCGTGGGCAGGAGCCCCTCGAGCCAGCGCAGCGGGCGATCGCCCAGGCCGCCGCTGCGGGTGTCATTCAGCGCTGCTGCCACCGGAGCGCTGGCTGTCATGGCTGACCTTTCCTTCGCTCGTGCATGGTTTCCGCTCCGAATCAGTTGAGCGAGCCGTTCACGCCCTGCACCAGGTAGTCCATCTTCTCCAGCTCGATGTCGGTCTGGCCGCGGCTGACGCCGGCGGCGATGACCTCCTTGCCGGCATTGCTCAGCAGCGGACCTTTGAAGATGACCAGGGTGCCCGCCTCCAGCCCGGCCTTCGCCTCGTCCGCCTTCTGGCGCGCCTCGGCAGACACCGCTTCACCGTAGGGCGAGAGCTTGACGTAACCCTCCTTCAGGCCACCGCGCACGAGGTGCGGCCACTGCACCCCGGATTGAATCTTGGTCACGTAGTCCGTGTAGACCTTCTCCCAGTTCCACTCGGCACCGGTCAGGTAGCCCTTGGGTGCGAGCGCTGCCTGGCTGGCGTGGTAGCCCGTGCTGAACACGCCCCGGCGCTCCGCCGTCTCCACCACCACCTTGGGGGAGTCTACGTGAGAGGTGAGCACGTCTGCGCCCTGATCGATCAGGCTGTTGGCGGCTTCGGCCTCCTTCACCGGCAGCGCCCAGTCGCCTGTGAAGATCACGCTGAGCGTGACCTTGGGGTTCACCGAGAGCGCGCCCAGGGTGTAGGCGTTGACGTTGCGCAGCACCTGCGGGATGGGCTTGGCCGCGACGAAGCCCAGCTTGTTGGTCTTGGTGGTGAGGCCCGCGACGGTGCCCGCCACGTATTGCGCCTCATCGATGTAGCCGAAGTAGCTGCCCACGTTCTGCGGGTGCTTGCCCTCCGTGTACAGCCCGCCGCAGTGCAGGAAGGTGACGTCCGGATACTTCTGCGCCAGGGTCAAGATGTGCGGATCGAAGTAGCCGAACGACGTGGGAAACAGCAGCCGCGCGCCGTCCAGGTTGATCATGCTCTCCATGGTCTTCTGCACGGCCACGGTCTCCGGCACGGTCTCTTCCTCGCGCACCTTCACCCCCGGCAGAGCTGCCAGCGCCTTGGCGCCCTCCGCGTGCGCCTGGTTGTACCCGTAGTCGCCACGCGACCCCACGTAGATGAAGCCTGCGGTCACCGTGGCGGTCTTCGCTGCTGGCGTGAGCGCCGAGGACGTGGTGGAGGTGGGCTCGGCCTTTTCGGTCTGCTTGCAGCCAGCCAGGAAGGCGAGGGTCACCAGAAAGCAGCGCAAGCCATGTGCCGCAGAGCGGCGCGCACGGCCGCCAGCGATGGGGACGCCCACGGTGGTGGGAGCCAGCGGACGAGTAGCTGTGGAGGAGACCGAGTGTTGGTGCGTCATGTGAGGAACTCTGCAACGGGCTTTAAGGCGGCAAAAGTTTCCTCTGCATTTCTGAAACACGTCGGGCATCGCCAGCTCTCCTGGCAGGGAAAAAGAACTGCGCGAATTGTTGCCGGCAGATGGTGCTGGCAGAGGGGGACGCCGCTGCTGCAGTCTGGGTGGGGTCAGGAGCAAGGCAGCGGATGCGATTTCAGTGCTCTGCGTTGGTCTGGGTTGCCATGGGGTCCGGCTGCTTCGGGCTCGCTGGTTGCGAGGACGAAGCAAGGCTCGTGCAGCCGATGGAGCGGATCGAGCCGGCGGAGGAGGGCCAGCCGCAACCCGGGCCCGACACGCTCGACAACGGCGCGCAGCGGCAAGATGCCGTGGCCGCGGGCAGCCCCGGTGCCATTCCTGGGCTGGCGTTGCCAGTGACCTGTGTTTCACCGGATGAAGCAACGCGGCTGGGTGGCGGCATGGCCGTGCTGGGCGCCGGGCTGCCGCAGCCCTGCGGCGGCACGGGGA
>JAICQL010000363.1 GCA_025937895.1 Polyangiaceae bacterium
AAATCATGCGCTGCACGGCGCCTCTGCCCCTGTGCTACCTCCTCTTCAGGAGCGACCCATGGACCGAGAACACAACCAGCGGCAGTTCTGGGAGCGGCACGCCAGAAGTTACGATCGATCGATGCTGTTGCTCGGTGGTCCGCTGCCGCGCGCCATCGAGCTGGCGGCGCAGGCGGTGCGCGGCGCCGAGCGAGTGCTGGAGGTGGGGGCGGGCACGGGCCTGGTGACGGCGGCGCTGGCGCGCAGCGCGCAGCAACTGGTGGCCACGGACTACGCGGAGCAGATGGTGCGGCAGCTCGAGCTGAAGGTGTCGCGCGCGGGCGTGGGCAACGTGCAGTGCGAGCAGGCGGACGTGTACGCGCTGCGCTTCGAGCCGGGCTCTTTCGACGCGGTGGTGGCGGCCAACCTGCTGCACCTGCTGCCGGTCTTGCCCGCAGGGCTGGCAGCCCTGCGGAGGGTGCTGAAGCCACGGGGTCTGCTGATCGCGCCCACGTATTGCCACGACCAGACCGCGAGCGCCCGCGTGCTGTCCCGGCTGCTGGCGCTGACCGGCTTCCCGGGTCAGCGCCGCTTCACCTTTCCGGGGCTGCAGGCGGCGCTGGCCGAGGCCGGCGTGCAGGTGTCTCGCGCCGAGCTCCTGCCCGGGCTCTTGCCGATCGGCTACGTGGAGGGCCGCTACCTGGAGTCGTAGAGGGCGTCCGCGCTCAAAGCCGCGCGTAGTCCGCGATGAACACGCCGTAGTTGTCGAGCCGCATCAGCTCGGGCTCCGCGGCGAACACAGGCACGGTGATCACCGTACCGGAACCGTCGATGTTCATGTTGAGCTGGTACACGCCCGGGCCGTTCATCAGCGATGTATCGAGGGTCTCCCAGGTGCCAGACTCCTCCCAGGCGCTCGACGCGAAGAGCTTGCCGTCCGCATCGCGGAAGAGCTTCTGCCAGGTGAAGTCACCGTGCACGATCAGCCCGACCTCGTTCGTCGTGCCAAACGCCGAGATCGAGTCGCAGAGCAGCCAGCTGCCGACCAGCAGCTGGCGAAAATCCGCCTCGGTCGGGGTGGCTCGCGTGCCCTGCGCTGCCTTGCTGCACGCCTCTTCCGCGGCCACGGTCAGCTCGGGCAGCGGCTGTCGCGGCAGGGCGGGCAGGTCAACTGCAGGAGCATCGCCGGGAGGCGGCTGTTCATCTCGAACGGGCGTATCGACCTCCGGCGGATCCTCCAGGGGGCGCCCGACGTCCCCATCCGGCCGGGGCAGGTCCTCCAGGGTACGGCCGGCACAGGCAGCCGTTAGCAGGCACAGGGACCAGCTGGCAATCATCAGGGGTAGACGGGTGGAATGAGCCATGCACCGGGTAAAGCAACGGGCATGCCAGCCCATTTTCCCAGAGCTTGTGCCAGAGCTTGCGCCACAACGTTTCAGGGTGAAACGCTGGGGCCGGCATCGCGCCGTTGCTGTGCCTTACTCGGCTACGCCGCTCACTTTCCACACGCTGCGGCCCGAGGCGCTCGTGATCAGCAGTGCCAGCTCGCCCGAGGAGTTGAGCTGCCCGAGCCGCACCTCGCTCACCACCTCGCCCGCCAGCTCGTCACCGCTCAGCACCACCGCGTCCTGCACGGGATCGGCACCGCGGAACACGCCGCTGCCACCGCCGTCGAGCGCCGCCTCAAAGACCACTGCGCCGCCCGCGATGTCCACCGCGCCGAAGCTGGCAAAGCCGCCGGCGACATCCGCGACCAGCTCCGGCGCTGGGGCCACCGTGAAGGGCGTGGGTTGCACGGTGTAGACACCGGTGGCCAGGAAGGACGTCTGGAAGTTACCCGCTGGCGGACAGCGCAGCACCATCACGCTGGCATCCGTGCCGGGCAGCGCAAAGGCTACCAGCCCGCTCTCATCGATGGCCACAAACGGCGCCAGCCCAGGCGAGAGACCGGTGATGGCGTGCCCCACCTGCTGCAGGCTCGGCTCCGGCGCATCGAACACCAGCACGCCGTTCTGAATGCCGCAGCGGGTGACGTGCTCCATCTGCGCGGCGATGAGGCCGGCGGAGCTCACGTCCAGCGCCCCGACATTGGAGAAGCCAAACTGGTTGGGGTGTGAGGTGTCCGAGGCGCTCACGACCAGGTCCGTGCTACCGCGCACGGGCCCGCGATACACGGCGCCGCTGTCGGGCGCGCCGGCTTGTTGCTCGATGGAGCTGAAGGCGAGGGTGCCGTTCGGGGCCAGCGCCAGCGCGTCTGCGCTGGTGATGGCGCCGCCGTCATCCAGGCCGCCGCCGTCCTCCGCGAGGTAGTGCACCACCAGCCGCCGGCCCCGTCGGTCACTGCCGAAGGCACCGAAGAAGCCGGCGCCATCGGTTGCTTCCGCCAGGAACGCCAGCCGCCGCGCAGTGTCCAGCGCCACCCGCGCTGGCTGGGCCAGGCCGAAGGCGGACATGTCCACGGCGCTCAGCGCGCGCCCGCGACCGAGCAATATGCTGGGCACGCCCTCGTCATCGCCGGCAAAGGCCACCAGCCCGCCGCTGTTCAGCGCCGGCCGCGCCGGGCCGATCAGCAGCTCGTCGTTGCTGCTGGCGATGCGCCGGCAGCGCAGCGCGCCCGCGGCACCGCAAGGCTCCACCAGCGCGCGCGGCGCGAGCGCCTGTGTCGTGCGCTGCAGCAACGTGCTCTCGTGGTTGCCGTTCGCGTCCGCGTCGCAACCCGTCAGCAACGGTGAAGCCAGCAGCAGCACCGCCGCCGCGCTCCACGCGCTCTGAGCCCCACCCCCGCGCCGCTCCTGCGCCATGTGCCCGCCTCACTCGTGTTGGCGTCGCACCCGCTGCGACGCTCCGCCAAGAGTCCCCCAATCGCCGCCCCCGGCAAACGGAACACCGTCGCCATGGCAACAGGCGCCAGGGCAATTTGTCTCACCAGTGCACCACCGCTGGCGCGGATCGCTCTGCGCATGGCCGGCGCTGACTCGCGTTGCGAGCCGTGCGGTCCTACCTCGCGCTTTCCCGCGCGAATCAGCAGCCTGCGCGAGCTGTCCCGGATCTAAACGTTCGAAACGCAGAGGGCCCGGCGGCGCTGCACGAGTTCTGCACGAGCTTTGCCCGGCTTCTCCACGGGGCCGAGCGCGGTCGCCCGCTACGCTGAAGGTATCGCCTTCAAAGCGCAGGAGAAGAGAATGTCGGCTGCAGTCAGAATTGGGCTCATCGGTGTCGTGCTCGTGTTCGCCAGCATCGCCTGGTTGATCCTGGCGGCCATGACCGAGCACCGCACGAACGAGCAGAGCCAAGTGCTGGACGAACGGGTAGGGGGGCTGTGGGGCAATGCGCAGCTGCAGGCGCCGCCGCAGCTGAGCGCGGAGTGGACCAGCGAGCGCAAGGTGCAGGGCACCCTGCTCCAGAACGGCAGGGAGCTACCCGTGGAGCGGCTGGAGGAGGAGCGCCACTCCGAGCCGCAGACGGTGGATGCCACCCGGGTGGACGTGGAGCTGCGCTCGGATCTGCGGCGCAAGGGGCTGATGTGGTACTCGCTGTATGACGTGAATTTTCGCGGCTCGTGGCGCTATCAGCATCGCCTGCCCGTGGGTGCGCAGCTGGTGGTGGCGTTTCGCTTTCCGGATCCCTCCGGCGTGTACGATGACTTCAGCTTCGTGGTGGACGGCAAGGACTTCGCCTCCACCGCCGCCCCCGCTGACGGAGTGGTGAAGGCGCTGGTGCCGGTCACCACCGGACAGAGCGTGGAGATCTCCGTGGGCTACCGCAGCCGCGGCCGTGACGCCTGGTCCTACGTGCCGGCGCAGGGCACCGCCGTGCACAGGGATTTCGAGCTGCGCATGCGCACCGATTTCGCGGACATCGACTTTCCGGCGCAGTCCCTCTCACCGTCCGAGCGGACCCGCGAGGGCTCCGGCTATGCGCTCGTCTGGCGCTTCGCCCACCTCGTGACGGGCCAGTCCATCGGCATGCTCACCCCCCAGCGCCTGCAGCCCGGCGAGCTGTCGAGCGAGCTGGCGCTGTCCGCTCCCATCTCCCTCGGCTTCTTCTTCGCTGTCATCTTCCTGCTGGCCACCTTGCGCGGCATCGACATCCACCCGATGAACTACCTGCTCCTGGCCGGGGCCTTCTTCGCGTTTCACCTGCTGTTTGCGTACACGGCCGATCGCTTGCCCGTGGAGCTCGCGTTCGGCATCGCCAGCGCCACCAGCGTCGCGCTGGTGGTCAGCTATCTGCGCCTGGTCGTTTCCAACCGCTTCGCTTATGTCGAGGCCGCGCTCGCGCAGCTCGTGTACCTGGTCGGCTTCTCGCTGGCGCATTTCTGGGAGGGACTGACGGGTCTCACCGTGACCTTGCTCGCGGTCGTCACCTTGTTCGCGGTGATGCAGCTTACCGGGCGGCTCCGCTGGAGCGAAGTGTTCGCCCGGCCCGCGCGGCCAGCCCGAGCTGGCGCCAGTGCCGCCGCCGAGCTACCGTCGAGCTGATGCTGGGTCAGCTCCACTCGCCACGCCTGCTGCTGCGCGACGTCACGCCCGACGACGCGCAGCACTTCTTCGAGCTCGATCAGGATCCAGAGGTGATGCGCTTCCTCGGCGGTGTGCGAGCCGATGACACGGTCGAGCGCATGCGCGCGCTGCTCAGCTCGCGCTGCGAGTGGTACGCGCAAACCCCCGGTCTCGGCCTCGGCGCGTGTTTCCTTGGAGCGAGCGCGGAGCTCATCGGCTGGTTCATGTTGCGCCCCCGCAAGTACCGCCCCCATACGGCCAGCGGCGCCCTGCTCGAGCTGGTGGAGCACGTGGAGCTCGGTTACCGCCTGGCGCGCCGCTTCTGGGGCCAGGGCTATGCTACAGAGATGTCCAGGGCTGGGGGCTCCCGCGCGACCTGGCACAGCACCAGGGGGCGCCGAATCCCCGGCATGCCACAGCCCGTCGCTGCGGCTTGACGCCGGACCCTCGCTCGCTCAGAAGGGAGCGATGACGTACGTGGACGGATTCGTGCTGCCCATCCCCAAGGACAAGGTGGAGGTATATCGCAAGAT
>JAICQL010000320.1 GCA_025937895.1 Polyangiaceae bacterium
AGCTGCTGGAGGCCGAGGAACGCGAGCGGGTCGCGGCGCTGGTGATCAACAAATTCCGCGGCGATGTGAGCCTGCTCGAGCCCGGGCTCGCGTTCCTGCGCGAGCGCACGGGCAAGCCCGTGCTGGGCGTGGTCCCCCACGTACCCGGCCTGCGCATCGCCGACGAAGACTCGGTGGCGCTGGAGGGCCGGAGCACGCCCCGGCCCGGTGCGGTGCTGCAGCTACGGGTGCTGAAGCTGCCGCACATCTCCAACTACGACGACGTGCTCGCGCTGGAGCACGAGCCGTCGGTTGCGCTCCGCTTCGTCGAGGATGCGGGCGGGCTGCGCGGCGCGGATCTGGTGATCCTGCCCGGGACCAAGAGCACGATCGCCGATCTCCACTGGCTGCGCGCCCGCGGGCTGGCGGCGGAGCTGGCGCGGCACGCGGCTCAGGGCGGTCTGGTGCTGGGCATCTGCGGCGGCTGCCAGATGCTGGGCGAGTGGATCCTGGATCCAGGGCGCGTGGAGTCGGCGGAGCCAGCGGTGCCGGGGCTGGGCCTGCTGGGGATGTCCACGCATTTCGGCACGGAGAAGCGCACGACCCTGGTGGAGGCAGAGGCGCTGGCCCCCAGCTTCCTCGCTGCAACCGGCACGCCGGCGCTCTCCGCTTACGAGATCCACATGGGCCGGCTAGTGGTGCAGTCGAGCGCCCGCAGACCGTTTCGCCTGCGCTCCCGCAACGGACAGGTGCTGATGGAGCCGGAGGGTGCGCTCAGCCCGGGCGGCAACGTGCTGGGCACGATGTTGCACGGCCTGTTCGAGAATGCCCCCCTGCGCGGGCAGCTACTGGCTCAGCTGAGCGAGCGCCGCGGCCTCGGCCCGCCCAGCGCCACGGCCATCCCATCGCGCGAGGCGGAGTACGATCGCCTGGCCAGCGCGGTGCGCGGCGCGCTGGACCTGGACCGCCTGCGACAGATCGTCGGCCTGTAAAGCCTGCTCAGGCGCTCTCCGGGCCCACGCTGCGCACCGAGCGCGCAAAGGCCGCCAGCTGCACAGCCATGTCCTGGCTCTGCGTGGCTGGCCGAGGGGCGCCACACTTGCGCAAACCGGGCCGCGCCACGGCCGCGGTGGCCGCGGTGGCCGCGCTGCCGGGGTGAAAGGCGGGCTGAAACGTGGATTGAAGCGTCGGCTGAGACCAGCGCCGCACCACCTCCGCACGCTCAGCCGCGGGCGACTGGTGCAGGAGCCGCACGGCAAAATTCGGGCTGTGCAGGGCGGCGGTCAGCAGCCGTGAGAGTCTACGGTCAGGGTCGGACGACATGCTGGGGGCCCTCTGCCTGAAGTCGCTCCGGATGGACAACTTTTTTGTGCAGCAGGCGCCCCGCCGCCCCTTGGTGTACGATTGGCCCGTGGCCAGAGACCCCGACGAACACGTGAAGAACATCGCCCTGTGCCTGGTGCTCAGCCTGATCACCTGCGGGATCTACAACCTGTACTGGCAATATCAGCAGATCCTGGCCGTGAACGACATGCTGCTGGAGGAGAAGTACAGCTTCTGGCACTGGCTGCTGCTGACGTTCGTGACCTGCGGGCTCTATCACATCTACCACGAGTACCGGATGAGCGAGGACATCGCCCGGGTGTGTGAGCGCCGCGAGAAGAATGACGGCCTGGTCTCGCTGCTGCTCACGATCTTTGCGCTCTCGATGGTGGCCGACGCCATCCAGCAGTCGCACATCAACGCGTACTTCGGCGACGAGGCGCTGTAGCTGCCGAGCGACGAGGCGCTGTAGCTGCCGAGCGACGAGGCGCTGTAGCTGCCGAGCGGCTTGTTTGGCAGACGCTTTTCGATAAGATGCGCCGCGTGACCAGCCCTTCTTCCCCGCTCCCCGCCCTCACCCCCTGGCCCCAGCGCCCCGCCGTGCGCGAGCTGCAGCGCCACTTCGAAGAAGTGCGCTCCCTGCACCTGCGGCAGCTGTTCCAGGAGGATCCACAGCGGGGCGAGCGCTTCAGCGCGGAGGCGTGCGGCCTGTACCTGGACTATTCGAAGAACCGCATCGTGCCGCGCACCGTCGAGCTCTTGCTGGAGCTGGCGCGCGAGGCGCGGGTGCCCACGGCCGCCGAGGCGATGTTCAGGGGCGACGAGATCAACTTCACCGAGGGCCGCTCGGTGCTGCACACGGCCCTGCGCTTGCCGCGCGAGCAGGCGCTCGTGGTGGGCGGGCGCAACCTGACCGTGGACGTGCACGAAGTGCTGGACCGCATGGCGCAGTTCGCCCGCCAGGTGCGGGACGGCAGCTGGCTGGGGCACACCGGCAAGCGCATCAAGAACGTGGTCAATGTCGGCATCGGCGGCTCGGATCTGGGGCCGTACATGGCTTATGAGGCCTTGCGGGCGTACAGCGACCGCAGCCTCACCCTGCGCTTCGTGTCCAACGTGGATGCCACCGACTTTGCCGAGGCAACCCGCGATCTAGACCCGAGCGAGACGCTGTTCATCATCTGCTCGAAGACCTTCACCACGCAGGAGACGCTGGCCAACGCCCGCCTGGCGCGCAGCTGGCTGGTCTCGGCGCTGGGCAGCGAGCAGGCGGTGCGCCGACATTTCGTGGCCGTTTCGACCAACGCGGAAGAGGTGGCGCGCTTTGGCATCGATACGGCCAACATGTTCGGCTTCTGGGACTGGGTGGGCGGGCGCTACTCGATGGACTCGGCGGTGGGGCTCTCCCTGGCCGTAGCCATCGGCCCCGAGGCATTCGGCGAGCTGCTCGCCGGCTTCCACGACATGGACCAGCACTTTCGCACCGCGCCGTGGCCGCAGAACCTGCCGGTGCTGATGGCCGTGCTGGGCGTCTGGTACAATAACTTCTTCGGCGCAGAGTCCCACGCCATCCTACCCTACGATCAGTACCTGAGCCGCTTCAGCGCGTACCTGCAGCAGCTCGACATGGAGAGCAACGGCAAATACGTGGGCAGCGACGGCCAGCGCGTGCCGCAGCAGACGGGCCCGGTGATCTGGGGTCAGCCCGGCACCAACGGGCAGCACGCCTTCTACCAGCTGTTGCATCAGGGCACGAAGCTGATTCCCGCTGATTTCATCGGCTTCTCGCGCAGCCTCAACCCACTGGGGGATCACCACGACCTGCTGATGGCCAACTTCTTCGCCCAGACGGAGGCGCTGGCCTTCGGCAAGACACTGGAGGAGGTCAAGGCCGAGGGCGTGCCTGCCGCGCTGGCACAGCACAAGGTGTTCGAGGGTAATCGCCCCACCAACACGCTGCTGGCAGAGCGGCTCACCCCTCGCCTGCTGGGCAGCCTGGTCGCGCTGTACGAGCACAAGGTGTTCGTGCAGGGCGTGATCTGGAACGTGAACTCCTTCGATCAGTGGGGCGTGGAGCTGGGCAAGGTGCTGGCCAAGCGCATCACGGGGGAGCTCGGGGTCGCGAGTGAGCTCCGTCACGACAGCTCGACCAACGCGCTGATCCGCCGTTATCGCGCGCAGCGAGCGGCCGCGAGCGGCAAAGCCTGAGCGCGGCTCGCGCAATTTCACGGACCATTTCGGTGCGCCGGCACGTTTAACTCGGAGCGGCTCTCGACAGGCGGCGCGCGATGACCGATACCATCGAGCGCTGCTACCGCCCGGCGCGCCCGCCAGCGCGGGAGCGCGTTACACATCGCTGGTGACGGTGAACCCTCGTGGCAGTGACCTCTCGTGACAGTTTCGGTCTTCTCCGATCGCAGTGAGCTGATGCAGGCTGCCGCCGAGCGTGTGACTCAGCTGGCGGAGCATTGCATCGCAAAGCGCGGCCGCTTTGACTGGGCGCTGGCGGGCGGCAAGACGCCGGAGGCCCTGTATCGCCTGCTGGCCGGGCCTCCGCTGGCCGGGCGCATCGACTGGACGCGCGTGCACTTCTTCTGGAGCGATGAGCGCTGCGTGCCGGCAGATCATCCCGACAGCAACTACCGCATGGCGCGGCAGAGCTTGCTGGACCACGTGGCGCCACCGCGCGGCAATGTGCATCGCCTGCGGGGTGAGCTGCCACCTCCGCTGGCGGCAAGCCGCTACGAGCAGGAGCTGGCGGCGCTGGCGGCGCCCCCGGGTCTTCCGCGTCTGGATCTGATCCTGCTGGGCATGGGCGAGGATGGTCACACGGCCTCGCTGTTTCCGGGCAGCGCGGCGCTGATGGAGAGCAAGCGCTGGGTCGTGGCCACCAGCATCGCGGGCCGCGAAGTGGCGCGCTTGACCTTCACCTTGCCGCTGCTCAACGCCGCAGCCCACGTGCTGTTTCTGGTGGCCGGCGCAGACAAGGCGCGGGCCCTGGCACAGGTCAGTACGCCGGCAGACCCGGATCGGTTACCCGCGCATCGCGTGCAGCCCGTGAACGGTGAGCTGAGCTGGCTGGTCGACGCCGACGCAGCCGTCCTGCTCTGACGGGTTACCTGCAGCCGGCATCAGGCAGACGGCAACAGGCAGACCGCAGCGTGAGGGTGCGGCGCTCCGGCCATTTCCCCACACGGCCCTTGACGGCGCCGCGCCCCCCGCCCAAGACCGGACTATCTCGCAGGAGGCACGATGCAATTCGGCATGATTGGTCTGGGGCGCATGGGCGCCAACATGGTGCGGCGGCTGCTGCGCGGCGGACACGAGCTGGTGGTGTACGATCGAGCAGAGTCCCCCGTGCGGGCGCTGGCGGCCGAGGGCGCACGCGGCGCCCACACACTGCAGAGCTTCGTGCAGCAACTGGCAACGCCACGCCACATCTGCTTGATGGTGCCCGCGGCCTTCGTGGACGCCACGCTGGCAGAGCTGGAGCCGCTGCTCGCGCCGGGTGACGTGCTGATCGACGGCGGCAACTCCAACCACCAGGACGACATCGCACGAGCCCACCGGCTGTCCGCGCGCGGCCTGGAGTATGTGGACATGGGCACGAGCGGCGGCGTCTGGGGCCTGGAGCGCGGCTACTGTCTGATGATCGGTGGCAAGCCCCAGGTGGTGCAGCGGCTCGACCCCATATTCGCAACCCTGGCGCCCGGAGCCTCGTCGCAGGCGCCAGTCGCCGCCACGCCGGGGCTCGCGGGCAGCAGCACCGCCCCGCGCGGCTACTTGCACTGTGGTCCGGTGGGCGCCGGGCATTTCGTAAAGATGATCCACAACGGCATCGAATATGGGCTGATGGCTGCCTATGCGGAGGGCTTCAACATTCTGAAGCACGCCGGCATCGGCAAGGCGCACGCCGGGGGTGAAGACGCAGAGACGACCCCGCTTCGGAACCCGGAGCACTACGCGTATGACTTCAACCTGGCCGAGATCGCCGAGCTGTGGCGGCACGGCAGCGTGATCACGTCCTGGCTGCTGGATCTCACGGCGCAGGCGCTGGCCAGCGACGGCGGCTTGAGCAAGTTCGCCGGACGGGTGTCGGACTCGGGGGAGGGCCGCTGGACGGTGGCAGCCGCCAATGATCTGGGCGTGCCCGCCCACGTGCTCACCGCGGCCTTGTTCGAGCGCTTCGCCTCTCGCGGTCAAGATCGCTTTCAGAATCAGGTGCTGTCCGCCATGCGCTTCGGCTTCGGCGGGCATGTGGAGCAGCCCGCGGGCGAGCAAGGGCAGGTGAAGAAATGAGCAATGGTCGCACTCGCTCCGACGCGCTGGTCTTCTTCGGCGCCTCGGGGGATCTGGCGTACAAGAAGATCTTCCCTGCGTTTCAGGCGCTGGCCCGGCGCGGCAAGCTGGATTTTCCGGTGATCGGCTTCGGGCGCTCCGGCTGGAAGCGCGAGCAACTGATCGAGCGAGCGCGGGCCAGCGTCAGCGAAAATGGTGGCTACGACGAGCGCGCGTTCGCCATCCTGGCGGAGCGCCTGGAGTACGTCGACGGCGACTACAACGATCCGGCCTCGTTCGAGAAGATTCACCAGGTGCTGGTGGCCCGGCACGCGCACCGGCCCGCGCACTACCTGGCCATCCCGCCCAGCGTGTTTCCTGCGGTGATCAAGAACCTGCACGTGGCCAGCTGCACGCAGGACGCGCGCGTCATCGTGGAGAAGCCCTTCGGGCGTGATCTGGAGTCGGCACGCGCGCTCAACCAGACCCTGCACGAGGCCTTCCCCGAAGAGCGCATCTTTCGCATCGACCACTACCTGGGCAAAGAGGCAGTGCAGAACATCCTGTACTTCCGCTTCGCCAATGCATTTCTCGAGCCGATCTGGAACCGCCACTACGTGGAGAGCGTGCAGATCACCATGGCGGAGAGCTTCGGGGTCAAGGGCCGCGGCAAGTTCTACGAAGAGACGGGCGTGGTGCGCGACGTGATCCAGAATCACCTGCTGCAGATCATCAGCTACGTGGCCATGGAGGCGCCATCGGGCATGTACGCCGAGGCCATCCGGGATGAGCAGGCCAAGGTGCTGCGCACCGTGCGCCCGCTCGAGCCCGAACACCTGGTGTGTGGCCAGTTCCGCGGTTACCGGGATGAGCCCGGGGTTGCCAGGGACTCGCGCGTACCCACGTATGCCGCGCTCAAGCTGTACGTGGACTCCTGGCGCTGGCATGGCGTGCCGTTCGTGGTGCGCGCCGGTAAATCCCTGGCCACCACGTATTCCGAGGTCAAGGTGCACCTGCGTCGCGCGCCGCAGGTGGTGTTCACCGAGCCCACGCCGCCCGCACCCAACTACGTTCGCTTCCGCCTCAGCCCGGAGGTGGCGATCGCCATCGGTGCGCGCGCGAAGCGCGGCGGTGAGCTGATGGTGGGAGATCCGCTGGAGCTCAGCGTGGTCGGCACCCCCATGCAGGGTCAGGACGGTCGCATGGGCGACTACGAGCGCCTGCTGGGCGACGTGATGGCGGGTGACGCCACGCTGTTTGCTCGCCAGGACGCGGTAGAGGCGGCCTGGTCGGTGGTGGCGCCCGCCCTGGAACCTCCGCGGGTCCTGCACGAATACGAGCCCGGCTCCTGGGGCCCTGCGGAGACCGAGCGCCTGGGCGGGCAGTGGTGACCCGGACAGTTGTGACGCGGCAGTGGTGACGCGGGCAGTGGTGACCCGGGCAGTGGTGACCCGGCGCGGCATCGGCCTTCCCTCAGGTCCACGCCTACCCTGCCGGGCCTGAGCCCGCGCATCTTAATCTGGGCGCGCGTGCGGTCGTGTAGGTTGCGCACGACTGATGATCTCTGCGCGCTCC
>JAICQL010000057.1 GCA_025937895.1 Polyangiaceae bacterium
ACCCTGATTGCCGCCCGGCCCGGCGGCGAGAAGCCCCGCATCCTGCAGTTCAAGAGCGAGACCGAAGAGGCCGAGACAGTCATCGCCGACATCGCCCGGCAGCTCAGCAAGGAAGGGACCGAGCCGCGCGACATCGCCATCCTCTTCCGCACCAACGAGCAGCCGCGGGCGTTCGAGCTCGAGATGCGGCGGGCCAAGCTGCGCTACGTGCTCGTCGGCGGGCAGTCCTTCTTCGATCGCAAGGAGGTGCGCGACATCCTGGCGTACCTCAAGCTGCTGGCGCAGGCCGGGGACGAGGTGTCGCTGCTGCGCGTGATCAACACGCCCTCGCGCGGAATCGGCACCAGCTCGATCAAGGCGCTGATGGAGGTGGCGGTGCAAGCCGGCAAGCCGCTGGGAGAGATCCTACCGCAGGCGGTGGAGGAGGCGGATCTGGCGCCCGCCATCTGCGAGCGCATCAGCAACTTCGTGCGCCTGCTCGAGCGCTACCGCACGCGTATCGCGACCGAGAGGCTGAGCGAGGTCGTGCGCGCGCTGATCGCGGAGATCGACTACAAGGGGGAGCTGGAGCGCCTGTACAAAACGCCGGCCGAGGTGGAAGCGCGCCTGCTGACGGTGGAAGGCGTGGTGAAGAGCGTCGAGGAGTACGAGGTGCGGCACGAGGAGCCCACCCTGGCGGGCTTCCTGGAGGACACGGCGCTGGCGGGCCGCGACGACTTCGGCGACGACAAGGAGAAGCAGTCCGGCGTGACCTTGATGACGCTGCACAGCGCCAAGGGGCTGGAGTTCCCGCACGTGTACATGGTGGGCATGGAGGAGGGGTTGATGCCCCATCGCCGCGTGATCGCGGAGGGCAACGGCGTGGAGGAAGAGCGCCGGCTCTGCTACGTGGGGGTCACCCGCGCTGAAGACACGTTGACCTTGAGCCTGTGCAAGGCGCGCAACAAGTGGGGCAAGCTAAGGCCGTCCATTCCCAGCCGTTTCTTGCTGGAGATGCGCGGCGAAAACGAGAAGGCAGCGCAGGCAGCCGAGGCCAGCCAGCAGGCGATGCAGCGCGAGCTGGCTGCGGAGGCCGCCGCCGAGCGCGCCGCGGCCGAAGCCGTCGCGAAGAAGAAGAAGCGCCCCTCCAGCGGGCGGGCAGCACCGGCACCCACATCCAGCCCCGCAGCAGCAACGCGCGTTGCACCGGCAGTGCCGGTGGCGCGCCGTGCTGCGCCGGCGTCCGGCACGCGCCCGGCGGTCAGCACGTCATCCGTACCCGCCGCGGCCCCAGCGAGCTCGCGTCCCGTCACTGCTTCGCCAGCGCGCGCAGCGGCTCCGGTGACCCCGCGCCCCGTCACCGCACCAGCGCGCGCCGCGGCCCCGCCGATTCCGCGCACACCCGCCTCGCCAAGCCCGCGCCCATCGGCGTCGCCAAGCCCGCGCCCCGCAGCGCCGGCGAACCACCGACCCGCAACGTCCACTCAACGTCCCGCCGCGCCCCCTCCTGCAGCCCGCGCCGCGGTCGGGCCCCCCTCCGGTCTCGGTCCGCTCCTGCGGCAGCGACCGGCGGCGCCCGCGCCCCCCGCCGGGCCACCGTCGGGATTGGGCGCGCTGCTGGCCGCGCGCGCTGCAGCACCGGCCGCTGCTGCAGAGCCCACTCGCGGCGCCGCTGCGCCTCGCGCCGTGACGCCTTCGCCCTCGTTGTCGTCCGAGCGCCGCGACGAGCGGGACTGAACGAGCTTTCGCCGCTGGCGTGGCGTGTGACGTGCCCGTCGAGCCAGCTGCCCAGCGGCTCTCGAGAGTATGTCCAGATCGAGCGCACCTGGTACTCTGGACGCTGAGCGATGCATCCGGTTGACGAGCTCTTTGATGCGCTCCGGATGGTGGAGCCCTACCCCGCAGGGGTCTTGCCGGTCCCCACCAGACTGCCGGGGACCGGGTTTTTTCCTGGCGGCTCTGGCCTTTGGCAGGGGGCAGGTAATGCTCTCCCGCCGCTGCCTGTCGGCGGTGTCATGATTCTCGGGCACAACCTCGATTCAGAGCGCGGGTTTGCGCAGTCTGTCGCTCGCGGCGGCGAGAACCTGAACGGGGCCACCTGGCGAGCGCTCACGGAATTTCTCCCGACGGCCGTGCCCGGCGAGTTCGTGCTCAGCCGCTGTTTCTTCACCAACTTCTTGATGGGATTGATTCCGGGATCGTCAGCCACTGGAGCATTCCCGGGTACGAAAGATCCGGAATTCGTGGAGCGGTGTCGTGCCTTTCTGATCCGCCAGCTCCAGCTTGTCCGGCCTTCTCTGCTCTTGGTTCTGGGCACTCATACGCCCCGGCTGCTCGCGCCTCTTTCTCCAGGTCTGGCGCGATGGGCCAAGTCGACCACATTTGCCGAGATCGATCGCCAGGACGGCGCTGTCCTCTGCGGGGTGAGCATCGCTGGCGTCGAGCTATCGATAGTGTCGTTGACCCATCCATCTTATCGACGAATGAACGTGCGGTTCCGGTCCTTTCAAGGGCTCAGCGGTGAAGCTGCGGAGCTCGAGATGATCCGTCGAGCCCTCCAGTCAGCAAAGAACCCAACTCAAGGCGCAAACTGCGAGCAGAACTCCGACGACCAGTCCTCATCGCGCTGAGGCTGGGGCTCGGGGCGCCCGTCGTTGAGCGGGGCGTCCTCGCGGAGCACGTATTCGATACAAACGCGCTCGACCTCGCCAGTCACGAAGCCATCGGGGATTGGCTCGGGCGGGCTCGCCTCGTCGCCCAGCTCCTCGACCACCGCATTGCGCAGCTCGACCCGCGCGCGGCCGTCGGCCTGTGGCAGAAGCAGGACCTCGCCCTGCACCACGCGCCACTGGCGCTGGGTCGGGTCCTGCTGGAAGTAGAAGTAGCTGGGGGCAACGGTGAGGTCTTCATAGCTGTAGCTCACCTCGCGTCCCTCGTAGGGCCACTCCAGCCCGACCATGTTCCCGGCGCGATCGCGCGCCTGGTACATCAAGCTGATCATCGCGGGTGCGTCGTCCCTTGCTGGCTGGAAGTAATGGACGAAGCGCGTGGACATCGAGTGGGTGCCGATCGTCCAGAGGTCGACATGGCTTCGCGCTTCTTCCGGAGCTGCCTCGTCATCGTTGTCAGCGGGGAGCTCTGCCTGGCTGCCGGAGGGCGAAGCTGGGGTTGGCTCACCGGCGCCCGGCGCACCCGCCGTGCCGCTCGGTCCGGGCCCTCCAGCGCTCGGTTCGTGTTCCGCTCCACCGCACGCCAGAAGCGCCCCCACCATCAGAAGCCACGGTTCGCGCATGCGCTGAGCATAGCTCGACCTTTCGCTGCTGCTGCTGCTGGAGGGGCGAGCCGAACGCAATTCAGCTAGGTTTTCGCAGGTGAGCGGCCAGCGTTTCAGACTGGCGCACCGCCCGCGCGTCGCGCGCGCCCCTGGCCGCCTGGCGCTAGCCGCTGGCGTGCCGCGCGAGCCGCCCGTCGATCACGAACGGCCCGAACGGCACCAGCGAAGCGATGAAGACCAGCGCGCTCAGGCGCAGCGGCAGGCCCTCGCGATGCGCCGACCACAGGGCGCCGAGGAAGGCGACGAAGAGTGCGCCGTGAGCCCAGCCCACAATCTTCACTGCCAGGGGCAGGCCCGCCATGTATTTCAGCGGCATGGCAATCCCGAGCAGGATCAGGAAGGAGACCCCTTCAATCTTGCCGATCCAGCGCAAGCGTTCCAGTGCGGCCGAAACCCGGGGTTCTGTCACCCGTACACCGTATCGCCCGGGGCCCTGCCGGCGCAACTACGCGCTGCGCTGGAGATTGCGGCCCGCCGCGTCAGCCCACGCGCGTTACTGCGCAACTTGGTTCGCGCCAGAGCCGATCGATGGACGCACGTTGAAAGGGGACCACGATGTTTGGATTTTTCAAGAAGAAGGCAGCTCCTCCTCCGTCTGTCCAGCTGAGCGATGACGAGCTCGATCTCATCCACGGCGGCCGCCAGCTCAACTCGGACGTGGAGCTCGGCTCCTCCAACCGCACTCCCGAGTTCGACGGCTCGGCTGCGGTGGTGGCCGTGGTCGGGCCGGCAGACGCTCGCTTTGGCAACTTGCGCTGAGCAGCGGCGGCGGGCGCGATGACCGTGCCGATCACGCTGAATCGCGCAGCAGCTCTGCCAGGTCGCGGATCACGCGCCCTGGCACCACGGGCGAGTCAGCAGGCAAGCCGCTGCCTGCTGCGTCGTGCCAGATGCCGGTGATGCCGAGCTGCTGCGCACCGGCGATGTCCGCCTCCAGGTTGTCGCCCACCATCCAGGTATCCTCCGCGCGCGCGCCAAAGTGCTGCAGCGCGGAGGCAAAGACACGCGCATCGGGCTTGCCGTAACCCAGCTCACCTTCGATCAAGATCAGCTCGAACAGCGGCTCCAGCTCGTAGCGCCGCAGCTTGCGTCGCTGGAACAGGGAGCAGCCGTTGGTGAGCAAGCCCATCCGCTGGCCTCGCTGCTGCAGCTGCCGCAGCACCTCCAGCGCGCCATCAAAGGGGCGCACGTGCGCCTCCTTCTCCTCGGTCATGTCATCGGCGATCAGATCACACAGCTCGCTGCCGATGCCCTCCGAGCTGAGCGCAGTGCGCGCCACGATGCGCCGGGCCTGGTGCATGTTCTGGCGGCCCCAGAAGGCGCGTGCGCTATCGCGCCAGTACTCGTGATTGGCGGCCGCGATGAGCTGCTCGAGCCGCACATGCCGTTCGGCTAGCTCTGGCGCCTTGCGCTCCAGGGCGCGCCGCCAGAAGTTGGGCTGACCTGCGGAGAAGCGCAGGATGGTGTCATCCAGATCGAAGAGCAGCAGCGCCGGCATCGCCGCGGAGGCATAGCCGCGGTAAGGCGCCGTAGGGGGGAAATTCGCCTCGTAGCACGGCAGCGCGAAGGCCTTTACCCGCGAGGCAAGTTGCACCGATGGTGCGCCTTGCAGCCGTTATCGTGCGTTTTGCGGCATTGCTCGACAGCAAGCGCGGGACCAGCATGTTTCCAGGGGGGACAACCCTTACACGTGGCTCCAGCCGGAGCCCAGCACTGGAAAACCCAATGACCGCACAAAAGCAACGCATCGTGAGGCGACGGGATGGGGCCGGTCGTATCGACCCGCGGTATGCGCGCGAGCTGCTGGCCAAGGCCCGCGAGACGCGCAACAGCGACGACCAGAACGACGAGGCTGCTTTCGCCTTCCTGAAAGGGGCGCGCCCCATCGACTCGCTCGCACGGGAGCGGGGGGAGACGTTCGTTCAGGCCGCAACGTCAGGCGAGGAGAGTGAAGCCGAGTGGCGGGACCAGATCACCGCCGAAGAGGTGGGAGGCCCGTTCGTGGTGACGAACGCCTCGGAGGAGTTCGCGCCCGGCACGGACGAGTCGAACATCGCCGAGGCTGAGCGCGAGCCGCTGCCGCGTACGTCGAAGGCAGAGCCGTAACGGCTCAACCTTTGTTTACAGCGCCGCCGCCAGCGGCCGTATCCTCGCGCCCATGAGCAAAGCGGTGGCGCGACGGTCAGAGCCTGAGCAGCGCAGCAACGCGAGAGCAGGCGTGCTGCGCTGGCGAGGGCAAGCGCCCTGGGCCCTGCTGGCGCTCGCAGCGTGCCAGGGCAGCTGTTCGAAGGATGCGCCAGTAGCGCCCGCCGGTTCCGCTGCGTCGGGCACCTCGACGGCGCCAGCCGCCCCCGTGGCGGCTGCCAGCCCGCCGCCGGCTCCGCCTGGGCCCACCACGACGACGGCGGCACCGCTCGAGCGGGCGCCGGTGCTGGAGCTCGTGCAGCGCTGGGTCCGCCTGCAGAACGCCGCGGACTTCGCTGGCTATTCGGCGCTGTATGCCCCGGGCTTCACCGGCATCAAGCGGGTGGGCGAGCGGGAGACGGCGTTCGATCGCGCGGGCTGGCTGCAGGATCGCAGGCAGATGTTTCAGCGCGATCAGCGCGTCGTGGCGAGCGGCGTGGAGGTCCTGCGTGCGGGCAGCGAGGTGAAGGTGTTGTTCGAGCAGAAGTGGTCCTCTGCCACGTTTGCCGATCGCGGCCAGAAGCTGCTCACCCTGATCCCCACGGGCTCGGGCTGGCAGATCGCGCGCGAGGAGATGCTCGATTCACGCCTCTTGCCGGCGGGCGAGCGCAGCGGCATGTGTGCCCAGCTGCACGAGCTCAGCGCCAGTGATGATGCGAGCCTCCGGTATTTTGCCGAGGTGACCCCCGACCAGCAAGGCGGGGCGATGGAGTGGAGCCAGGTGCGCTCGCCGGAGGAGGCCAACGAGCGTTCGCCGGACGGCACCGCGTGGGAGCAGTGGACCCTGGCCGAGCGCGAGGGCTGGCGCCTGGCCGTGCTCTGGGCCAGCTCACCCTCGGGAGACTGGGCGGACGAGAGCGAGCACTGCTTTCGCCCCGACGGCACTCTGGCGCAGCTGACCGATTCGCTGCGCACCTTCTACTCGGAGCACGGCCTGGTCAGCGATACCATCACGCGCAGCTACGCGCCGGACGGGCGCGTGCTGTCGAGCACGACCGACGCACGCTACGTGCAGAGCGGCAAGCGCGCCGAGCCCGGCACCTATCACCGCCCCGAAGCGACCGTGATCATGAAGGTCAGCGAGCTGCCCTTCGCGAGCCTGCTGGCCCCAGCCCCTCAGTGACCCGCTTCGATGCGGTCCAGGATGCGGGCCGCCATGTCGAAGCCGCTCACCCTCTGCAGCTCCTGCATCAGGGTGGGCGAGGTGACGTTGATCTCGATCAGCCTGTCACCGATGAAATCCAGGCCTGCGAACAGGATGCCGAGGCGAACCAGATCCTTGCCGATCTCGTCGGCGATGCGCCGCTGCTCGGGCCGGATCTCGACGGCCACCGCCTCACCGCCCAGCGCGATGTTGGCGCGGAACTCGCCCGGCGCGGGCCGCCGCCCCACCGCCGCCAGCGGCACGCCATCGAGCAACATCACCCGCGTGTCGCCCGCCTTGCCCTCCGGCAGATACTGCTGCACCAGCACCGGCCCCAGCGGCTCCAGCGCCAGGGTGGTGGAAAAGGTGGCGTTGAACTGCGGATCGGCGTGGGAGGTGAGCGAGACCCCCTTGCCGCTGCCGTAGTAGCTCGGCTTGAGCACCACCTTCTCGTATTGGCTTGCGAACGCCGCGGCCTCGTCAAAGCTCCAGGTGACCAACGTCTCCGGCGTGAACGCCGGGTAGCGCGTCGCGAACAGCTTCTCGTTCACCTCGCGGATGCCCTGCGGTGAGTTGATGAAGCGCCCGTGGTGGCCCGGCCGATCCAGCAGGTACATCAGCGCCAGGTAGTGGCTGTCGAACGGTGGATCCTTGCGGATGAAGACCCGATCGAACTGCTCCACGTTGACCCGCTGCTTCGGCCCCTTCGGCACCACGTGCCCGCCCGGCGTGGCCTGCTCCAGCACCTCGGGGTGCACGTGCACGAAGGTGGCATCCACCAGGACGGCGCCCTTCTCGAACGAAATCTGTGAAAATTCGCAGATGGCGACCTCGTGCTTGCGGCGCGCCGCCTCCACCATCAGAGCGAGGCTGGAATCTTTCTTGGGCTTGAGCGAGGCGAGGGGATCGATCACGAACGCGAGCTGCACGATGGGGGCTCCAGGTTGGGCGGGCTGGCAGGGTATCAGCTGGGTTTCCGCTGCGCGAGGGCTGTCGGGCTGCAGTGGGAGAGACCTCGGGCCCGTGGCCAGCGGCACTTTCCGCGTCACGCTGCGGCGCGCCGCAAGCGCCGCCCCAAGCGCACGGTGCCGTGGATCTCCACCTCCGAACAACCCGCAACGACCACCTTGACCACGGCCACGGGGGAGTCGGCCGGGCTGAGCGGCACACACACGGTGGTGAAGCCCTGCCGCGCGATGCGCTCGCTGATGGCCTGATACGCCTGTGCCGGCGATAGCCCGGCGTACTCCGAGGACCGTGGCTCCCAGGCACGCACGGCGTGGGTCTGGTACCAGCGACCGTACAGCTCGCGAGCTCGCACATAGGCGGCCGCATCGCGCTCGACGCTGGGGATGTCCTCGCGCCCGCCGGCGATGATGGTGGCGCGGCTCTGAATGGCCTCCAGCACGGCGGACTCGAGCGCCTGCACAGGGTCGACGTGGGCGGCGGTGCCCATGTTGAGCAACAAGGGGTCTTGCAGCTCGGTGTCGTCGAGCGTGGCGGCAAAGGCGGGCAGCCCTGCCAGCGCCTGCAGCCACTTGACCCGCAGCACGATGTGCTCGGAGTGCAGCCGCTCGCGCAGCTGCTGCAGGCGCGGGGTCGCGAGCGAGTCGAGCTCCAGATCGGGCTCTGGGTCCCGGCGCAGCTCGGCCACGGCGCTCGCGTCGCGCTCCAGCACCTCCAGCAGGCCATAAAAGGCCGCCTCCTCGCGGCTGCTGCCCGCGGCCAGGCCGGTGCTACGCCAGCGACCGGGATCGAGCAGGCCCTCGGGGCAGAGATAGGGCGAATAGACCTCGTGTGCGCCGACCCAGAGCTCACCCCCGAGGCTCTGCCCCTGCACCCAGAGCAGTGGCACGTCCTCGGCTGGCGCGGGTAGATCCATGGACAGCGGCACGGCGCTCGGGTGGAGGAAGGCGGCGCCGGAACGCTCCAGCTCGGCGATGCTGGCGACGCGCCGTGCGGGCTGCGAACGCTCGCCGCGAGCCAACACGGGGCCCTCGGCCCAGTGACGCTCGATGCCCTCGATCAGCGCGCCCAGCTCTGCCTGGGGGTGCGTCCAGCCCTTGCCGTTGAAGACGGTGATGTTGCCGGGTACATCGGCAGCCGCAGGGCGGAAGGTTTGCCAGCAGGGGACACCCAGCCGATCCAGCCCGGTCACGTCGGCGGGGCGAACGACGCCCAGCTCACGTGCCGTGGCGCGTGCCACGGGCAGAAACGTCGCTGCGTCCACCGCGCGCCAGGCGGGCACCGCGGCCGCTGACAGCTCGCTCACGAGGCCTCCTCTGGCGCGGCGAGCCGGCGCAGCAGCTCGCTCGCATCGAGGCGCTTGCGATCGGCGCGCTCGGGATGTGCGCTCACCCAGTCGAGCAGCGCCGTCACCGCCGGTGCGAGCTGCGGAGGGGCCAGGCGCCGCAGGCAAGCATAGCTGCGCTGCTCGTAACGCAGCGTGGCCACGAAGGCGAGCAGCTCCGCGGCGGCCGTGGCGGACAACGCGCCCGCCTCGGCCGCCTGCTGCGCGCTCCAGCGCATGTTGACCAGCGGCGTGGTCCGGGCGGCGCCGCTGCTGGCATCGAAGATCAACGCGACCTCGTCGTCGGCCTGGATGGCGCCGTCCCGATACTGCTCGTACACCCAACCCACGCCCTGCATGCCGATGGTCCAGCACTCGGCCGCGCGCAGGGCGCCCATGGAGGAGGCGCCCCAGACCTCCAGTCCGCTCCGGATTGCTGCGCGCACCTCCAGGATGCTGACGCTGAGCGCCTGCCCGAACTCACCATCGATGATGGCGATGCGGCGTGCACCCTGCTGCGCAGCGCGCGGTAGATCCCCCCGCCGAATTGGGGGCCTGAACTCTGCCGAAAGGAGCTGGCGCGCGGCGCTCAGCTCCAGGGACGGGCCGAGGAACACGAGGGTGTCCGAGCACCGCTCGCGGGCGCTATCGCTGGTCTGCATCATGACTGGTTCCGCTGGCTATTGCGCGGTGCAGGGCGCGGCGGCCGCGCCCTCTCGCGCATGTTTCGCTCAGCCCGTGGCGGCCTCGCGGGCCGCGTCGAGCAATCGCTTGGTCTGCGGATTGGGAGTCAAGGGCCTCGGCAGTGGCAGCGGGAAGGGCGAGGGCATCGGTACCGGGAGTGGGTTGCCAATGCCGCACTTCGACGGCGGCTGCGGGATCGGCATGATGCCGCCCAGCACCTCGTTCAGCTCGGTCTCGATGATCTCACACTGCTCGGGCGTGTTCTCGTTGGCCATCTTCTTCCTTTTTCTGATGTCTCGGGTTCCGCTCGGTCAGCGAAGCTTTGTTGCGGCGCCGACGTGCCGTGATGTCGGAGCAGCAGCGCAGGGAGTTGCGTGCCGGAGGGCACATGTCGCTGCTACCCAGCGAAGGGGCTGCCCAGCTCCATTCCTTGCGCTCGGTGCCGCTCGTCGCTGCGCTCGGTGCAGCCGCTGGCCGTGCGGAACTGGCGCAAGTGTTTGGCAGAGAGGCGGCCCCACCCACGCCCGGCGGTGCTACGGTGCGCTCGCCGCCGCCATGCCCGCCGACCCGACTGAGCCCAGCCCGCAGAGCTTTGCCTGGAGTGCCTGGCTGAAGGCGCTGCTGCTGATGACCCTGGTGGTGCTGAACGCGCTGGCCACGGTGCCGGCGTTTGGCAATGCCTCTGCCGAGCGGCTGCAGCGGCCGTACGAGCAGGCGGAGCTGGGGCGGTGGCAAGGGTTCTTGCGTGGTCTGGGGCTGGAGCTGAGCCGCGAGCAGCTGGCGGAGCGCTACCTGGCGTTTGCGAGCCGCTTTGCGCAGGTGCGCGCCGCGCTACAGGCGCCGCTGCGCGGCTGGACGGAGCTGACGCAGACCCAGCCGGTATGGACGCTGTTTGGCACGCCCGACGCCTTCTCGCCGGCGCTGCGCCTGACGGTCTGGGACGCGAGCGGCGAGCGGGTGCTGTACGAGAGCGGCGACCCGGAGCGGCACTGGCAAGCTGAGGTGCTGGGCTACCGGCGGGTGCGCGCGGCGTACAACGCCTCGCGCTCGGCTCCTCCGCACACGTATGGTCCGCTGTGCCAGCGGCTGAGTGAGCTGGTCTTTGCGGAGCAGCCAGAGGTGCAGCGGCTGCGCTGCGCGATCGTGCGGCGGGCGGTGCCGGTGCCGGGCGAGGCGGCGCAGCGTGAGCCCGAGGAGCAAGCCGTGATCGACATCGTCAGGTCGCCGGGGTGAGCGCGTTGCCTCGCTGGGTAGCCTTCTGGAACGAGCGTGAGCCGCCCACGGCGCTGGCGATGATCCGTATCGCGCTGCCGCTGGTGGTGCTGTTCGATCTGTGCTCGCTGGCGGCCCACGGCGCTCTGACGTGGCTCTGGGCAGCGCCGGAGGCGGGCGGCATCGGCGGCTGGGGTGAGGGCGAGGCGCCGCTGTTCTATCGCATCTTTCCTGCCACCCCGGCCTCTGCGCAGCTGCTCTGGCTGGGGCTGGCGGGCTCGGCGCTGCTGGTGGCGGCGGGGGTCGCGCTGCGCCCGGCGGCTCTGCTGTACGTGTGGCTGTCGGCGCAGGCGGCGCTGATCAATGGCCCTGCCGATCGTGCCATCGATCGCATCATCCGCATCATGTTCCTGATCCTGTGCTTCTCGCCCGCGGCCGAGGTGTGGTCGCTGCGCGCGCGCTGGAGGACGGGCAGCTTCCGCGGGCCTGACCAGGTGCCGGCTCCGAGCTGGCCGCGCCACCTCATCCTGATCCAGCTCGTGCTGATCTACTGGGGTGCGGGGCTGGCCAAGGGCGGCACCAGCTGGTACCCGTGGGGCGGCTACCGCGCGCTGTATTACACCTTGCGGCACCCCATCTTCGCCGCGGCGGATTTCAGCTGGCTCGAGCATCCGCTGGCGTTTGCGCTGACGCAGCTCGCCACCGCCTGCACCCACCTGTGGGAGCTCGGGGCTCCGCTGGTGCTGCTGGCCGCGTATTACCGCCGCACGGCGCGCAGCAATGGGGCAGAGCGGCGCGGATGGCTACGGGCTCTGTTCAACCGCTTGCCGGTGCGCAACGTGTACGTGGCCTTCGGCGTGGTGTTTCACCTCTCGCTGGCCTTGACCTTGCGGCTCGGCATTTTCCCCTTCGCGATGCTGGCGTGTTTTCCCGCCTTCTTTCGCGCGGAGGAGCTGCGTGCGGCGGGCGCCTGGCTGGCCGCGCGCTTCCCGCGCCGGGTGGGTGAGCCTGCTCTCGGGCGCGAGCGTGGCTGAGCGGCGGCGCGCGAGCGTGCTGGAGACACTGCCTGCTGCTCTGGCTGCCAGCCAAACTCGCGCAGCGAGATGAAGCCGCGGGCATCGAACACCACTCGTTCGGCCTCGAGCAGGGCGCGCTGCAGGTTGCCGTGGTCGTCCTCCTCGATGACCACCTGGGCGCGCCGCGCGTCTTTCTTGCCGACCACGCGCTGCCACGGCAGCCGCTCGGGGCAGCTGCGCATGGCGCGGGCCACCACGCGGTGCCCGGAGGGGATGCCGGCCAGCTCCGCAATCTGCCCGTACGTTGCCACCCGGCCGCGTGGGATGGCGCGCACGATGGCGTAAATGGCGGCGTCCGAAGGGCCCGGCATGTTCAGGCCTCCAGCGCCGCCTGGGCGAGCGCCATGACCTGGGCGAAGCGCTGCTCGGCGAGCACCCCGAATAGCTCGTGGCGTGACAGGCGCGCGCGCGAGGCGGCAGGGCTGGTGAGGCCGCACAGAAAGCGCGCCAGCTGGCGCGGCTCTGCCAGGGCCTGCGGGTGCGCCTCGGCCAGCGCGCGCAGCGTGTGGGGAGCCAGCGCTGGCGCAGGAGTGGTCTCGCGCTGCAGCGGCGCCGAGGGGCGTGCCTCAGCTGTGCCCGCGGGCGCACGGCAGCGGCTGCAGTGCCCGCAAGGGGCCTCGCGCGTTTCACCAAAGTGCGCGACCAGCGCGTTGGTGAGACAGCCCGCGGTGTTCACCAGCCGCAGCACGTCCGCGATGCGCTGCACCTCGTTTGCCTCGCGCCGCTGGAAGCGGGTGCAGAGCTCGGCCACGAGCGGCTCGAGCTCCACCGTGGGCGCGCTGCGCGTGAAGCGGTGGCGCACGTCGGAGGCCTCCAGCTGAGCGTAGCCGCGTTCTTCCAGCACCTCCAGCGCGCGGATGATGCGCTCGCGAGGCTGGCCGAGGTTTGCCGCCAGCGCCTCTGGATCGAAGGTGAGCCAGGTGCGCCCGCGCTTGGCCTGCTCCAGCAGCGCCTTCAGAAAGCGCGCGGGCTCGCCCTTGAACTGAGCCACCAGCTGGTCTGCGGGCATGCTGGGGCGCAGGCGATAGCCGGCGTAGAAGGGCGTGCCCTGGCGAAAGACTCCGAGCAGCTCGAGGTAGGTGAGGGCGGTGCGCAGGACCAGCGGGCGCACGTCGAAGCGATCGGCCAGCTCGGTCAGGTTGAGCGCGAAGTCATCGCCGCGGTTCAAGAGGTCGCTCACCAGCCCGCGCAGCGCGCTCTCCGTCGGCGTATCACCGTACGCGAAGTTCTCCAGGGTGGGCACGTCGGCGTCACAGGCCAGTAGCTCCACCAGCGAGGGCTCGCCGTCACGCCCGGCGCGGCCGATCTCCTGCGAGTAGCTCTCCAGACCTTTGGGCAAGTTGTAGTGGTAGACGTAGCGGACATCCGCCTTGTCGATGCCCATGCCGAAGGCGATGGTGGCCACCACGATGCCGCGGTCCGAGCTCATCCACTGGTCTTGCACCGCAGCGCGCGCTGCGGGCTCGAGACCGGCGTGATAGGCCTGCGCGGGCAGCCCCGCGCCCTGCAGCAGCGCCGCCATTCTCTCCGCCGTCTTCTGCAAGGTGACGTAGACGATGGTGGGGCCCGGAGCGCGCTCCCGCAGCCGTGCCAGCAGCCGGACATCGCGCTCCTCTGCGCCCGTGCGCTCGATCACGAGCTCCAGGTTGGGGCGGTAGAAGCCGGTCACCACCGCGCCGCTCGCCGGGATGTCGAACGCGGCGCAGATGTCCTGCGCCACGGAGGGCGTGGCGGTGGCCGTGAGCGCCAGCACCCGCTCGGCCTGGATCTCGCGCGCGATGCCGGCCAGCTTCAGGTACTCGGGGCGAAAGTTGTGGCCCCACTCCGAGATGCAGTGCGCCTCATCGATCGCGAACAGCGCGATGCGCAGGCGGGTGAGCGAGTGCAAAAAGCGCTCGTTCTGGAAGCGCTCGGGCGCGACATACAGCAGCTTCAAGCTGCCCTGCTCCAGCCCCTTGCCGACGCGAGCCAGCTCGTCCGGGCCCAGCGAGGAGTCGAGGCGAGCAGCGGCGATGCCGTGCCGGGTGAGCCAGTCGATCTGATCCTTCATCAGCGCGATCAGCGGGGAGACCACCAGGGTCACGCCCTCGAAGGCCAGCGCTGGCAGCTGGTAGCAGAGCGACTTGCCGGCGCCCGTCGGAAACACGGCCAGGGCGCGGTGATGCTGCAGCAGCGCCTCGATCACCCGCTGCTGCCCGGGCAAGAAGCGGCTGAAGCCGAAGCGCTCGCGGAGCAGGTCGGTCAGGGCGGTGGAGCCCGCCTGCGCCGACCCTGGAGTCTTGGTATCTTGGTCGAGCGAGGTCACTCTGCCCGAATAGCACGCCCGGGTGGCGCACCGAAGTGCTGCCTCTGCAAAACTCCAGGCGGAGCAGCCCGCCGGCGCGTCCCTCAGCTCCCTTGCCGCCAGCCGTGCGCCAAATCGTGATACTGCCGGGGATGCTTTACGCGCATCGGGCGCAGAAAGCGCTACGTTCATCTTCATCCACGTGAGCAGCGCAGCGTCGCTGCCCCAATCAAAGCGAGTACGACTCCGTGAGCTCCAGCAGGTTTTCCGCAGGCGCGCGCCCTGCTTTGCGCAGCCATCTGGTGACGGCCTTCTCTCTCTCGCTCGGGCTGGCCGCGCAGTTGCACAGCCGCACGGCCGCTGCACACATCGAGCTGCAGCTGCCGATGAACCGCTACTCCGACATCAAGGCGGGGGACAACAAGGCGTGCCCGTGTGGCTCCGGCAGCACCAACCGGCGCTGCAGCAGGCCGGAGGAGTTCTCGGATCCGGATCGCTCCACGGACCGCATCACCACCTTCGCGCCGGGCGACACCATCACGGTGCGCTTCGACGAATACGTGGGCCACTCCGGGCGCTATCGCATCGCGTTCGACCCCGACGGCGCCGAGCTGGACGACTTCAACAAAGTCATCCTGCTGGATGAGCCAGACCCCACGGGCAAGCAAGGCAACATCGGCAGCGGCTCGCTGTGGGAGTTCGAGGTCACGCTGCCGAACATGACCTGTGACAACTGCACCTTGCAGCTGATCCAGGTGATGGACGGCAACACGGAGGACGTGGTGCTCAACCCGGTGGACCGGGGCGGCACGTACTTCCAGTGCGCGGACATCCGCCTGGTGGAGGGCACGCCGCCCGGCGGCATCGAGCCCAGCAACCCGAGTGAGCACCCCGGCGTGCGCGGTCGCAACGAGCTGGCTGAAGCGCAGGAGGAAGCTGCCGCGGCAGCGGCCGCCGCGGAGATGGAAGGGCGCACGCCAGAACGCGCAGGGATGGCGCCTGACGAGATGGCGAGCGGCTCACCGCTGGGCAGCGAGGGCAGCGCGCCTGCGGCGAGTGACGGCAGAGCCGTGGATACCGTCATGGGCTCCGAGGCGGACGCGGGGGGCGGGTGCTCCTTGCGGAGTGAGGGTCCGCGAGGAGAGCGGCGCCCGGGTGGCGCCGCTCTTGGCGCATTCTCGGCGCTGCTGCTGGCGGCGGGCCTGCGCGCGCGCCGTTCGTCACGCTCGGAGCGGCGAGGCAGGGCCTAGTCGATCTCCTCTGCCTGGAGGATGCCTGCTCCCGGTCCGAAGCCGGTGTAGCAATCCCCGGCGGCGAAGGCCAATGAGCCAGGGGTGACGGCGCGTACGGTCAAGGTGACGCTGCCAGCACCGAGCGGCCCGTCACTGGTGGCGGAGCACACGCCGCTGACGGTGGCAGGGTTGTGACTGTTGGCCCCGTTTCCGTTGAACACCGTATGCAGCAACGACGCGGGTGAAGAGCAGGGCGCGCCATTGATCAAGATCTCCCAGTCGGCGGAGTTGAAGCCTCCGCCTGCCACCCGGAAGTTGTCGTAGTAGGTGATCAGCAGGGCCGTGCCCTCCTCCTGCTTCGTGAAGGTCAGCACGCGGTCCGCCAGCGGCGTCGCGGAGCAGCCGTTCACATCGGACGTGAACGAGGTCCGATACACGACGCGGTCGGCCGGGTTGCCATCGGCACCGTTGCTGCCGGGTTCGCCGTTGCACAGCGTCTGGGTCGAGGAGACCTCGTCCGGATGGAGCACGCCATCGCCAGCAATCCCGGCGCCGCTGCCGCTGTCGAGGCCGATGTCCAGCTGCACACCACCGGCAGGACAGGGAAGGCCGGGAGACAGAGTGAGCGGTACCACCAGCGCGTTGATGCCGTTCTGGCCGTCGGTGCCGTTCTGGCCGTCGGTGCCGTTGGTGCCATTGGTACCGTTGGTGCCATTGGTACCGTCAGCCCCGTTCTGGCCAGCGGTGCCGTTGCAGACGTAGCTGGTGGCGTCGATCTCGTCGGCATCGAGGATGCCGTCGGCGGGAATGCCGTCGCCGTCGCCATTGTCGAGGCCGGAGTCGATGCGCTTGCCACCGGTGGCGCAGTGCAAGCCAGGGAGCTCGTCGGACAATGCGACCAGTGAGTTGAAGCCGTTGGTACCGTCCGTGCCGTTGGTCCCGTTCGTGCCATTGGCACCGTCGGTGCCGTTCTGACCGTCGGTGCCGTTCTGACCGTCGGTGCCGTTCTGACCGTCGGTGCCGTTCTGGCCGTCGTTGCCGTGGCAGACGTAGCTCGTGTCAGTGATCTCGTCCTCGTCCAGCGTGCCGTCGTCCGCATCGCCGTCGCCACTGCCGTCATCGAGCCCGGAGTCGATGCGCTTGCCGCCGCTCGCGCAGTGTTGCCCGGCGGGCTCATCATTGACGCTCACGAGCGCGCTGTGGCCATCCACCCCCGCGCTGCCCGTCTCACCGTCGAGCCCGTTGCACACAAACTCGACGGTATCGATCTCCGCCACGGACAGGCTTCCGTCACCAGCTACCCCGCCCCCGCTGCCGTCATCGAGCCCGCTCTCCAGGCGCACCCCGCCACTGGCACACTCGAGACCGGCGCTCAGCGACACCAGCTGAAACAGGGCCAGCACCGTGGCTCCATCCTGGCCGTGGCAGGTGTACTGCACGGAGTCCACCTCGCCGTCGTCCAGGACGCCGTCTCCCGCCGTCGCTCCGCCCGAGCCGTCATCTTCCCCGCGCTCCACCTTCGTGCCGCCCGCGGCGCAATTCACTCCCGCGGCTTCGGCAGTCATTCGTAGGAGAGAGCTCACGCCCACCGCGCCTGGCTCTCCGGCAGGCCCCGTCGAGCCATCGCTGCCGTCGTCGCCGTTGCACACGTATTCCGTCGAGGTGATCTCGCTCTCGGACAGCTTTGCATCGCCAGCCTGCGCACCCTCACCACCGCGGTCCGGCCCCACGTCGATGCGACGGCCCCCGGCGCTGCAGTGCTCGCCCGGCGGCTCGGCGCTTACCGACACCAGCGTCGCCGTGCCCGCGCCGTCATTGCAGATCAGCGCCCGTTGCCCGGCGCTGATCAGCCGCACGCCCCCGTGCTCGCAGTCTTCACCGGGCGGCACCAGCTCCGTCTCCAGGGTGGGAGGGAACAGCTCTTCATCGCTGCCGCAGGAGACCAGGAGCCAGCAAGCCGTGAAGCACGGCAAAGCGCCTCGAACCGTTGAGAAAAGCATGCTTTCGTCATGCTAGCACCGGCTGCCCTGCGCGCAGACCGAGCCGGTTGGCGCCAGCTGCTGGCTAGCGCTGCGAGTGGCGCCGAGTGGGCGGAAAAGCTGCGGTGGCATGAGCAATGCCACTCGTGCTCGGGTCAGAGTGACCTCCCGGGGTGAAGCAAGTCTGCGAGCAACCTCGCCGTCTGGCGCGGCCGCCCTGCACAGCAGTACCCCAGCACGGCAGCACGCACGTCCCCGTCACTCCTCGTCGTTCACTGGAGCGCGAGGCTGCTGCTGCGCATTCACGTTCCTGCAGTGCTGATGCGGTCCGTGAGCTCCGGGCGAGCGTTGCCTCTCCACGCTGAAAGGTGCGATAAGCCGCCTCCTCATCTACCTACATGGGGAACAGTATGACTGGTATTCTTCACGCGCCTCGCCGGCTTCGCTCGGTTCACTCCGTCCTGGGCTGTGCAGCGCTCTCTCTTGCAGCCGCCTGCTTTGCAGCCGCCTGCCAGCCCTCCGAGCCCAAGGCGCCGGACGCGGAAGCCTCTGCAGCCACCGCCGCCTCCGCGCCTGCCACGAGCCCGACCGGCGCGGTGCGTGTGCTGGCCGCCGACTCTCAGGTGTTGCAGCGGCCCACCACCGCCGCCTTTCGCGGACAGAGCCTGTTCGTGGCCATCGGCCAGCTGAGCGTGCTGTTCGGCAGTGATGGCGCGCAGCCAAAGCTGCCGTTTCAGGCGCTGTCCTTGCCGCTCGAGGGGGGCGCGCTGGGCGCTGAGAAGATCGCGCTGCCGGGCAACGACTATTACCCGGAGGGCACGGCCGCCGCGCAGGATGGCACCCTGTACATCGGCAGCATCATGCAGGGCACGATCGTGAAGGTGCCGGCGGGCTCGCTCAGCGCCACGCCCTTCGTGAGCAAGCCGCTGGTACGACGCGGGGTGATCGGCTTGACCGTGGATGACGGGCGGCAGCTGCTCTGGTTCTGCGACTCGAACCCCAAGCTGGAAGACGCGAAGAAGGCGGGAGAGCTGGTGGGCGTACAGCTCGCCGACGGTCAGGAGAAGGTGCGCCATGGCTTGCCGCGCACCGACGACAAGGCGCCGTTCTGCAACGACGTGATCGTGAGTCCCGATGGGGCGCTGTGGATCACGGACTCGGCGCTGGGGCGGGTGTTTCACGTGCCCGCCGACAGGGCGCTGGAGGCCAACGCGGCCCAGGTCTGGGCCGAGGGAGATGAAGTGCGACCGCCTCCCACAGGTGGCTCGGGCGCTAACGGCCTGGAGTGGGTGGACGGCAAGCTGGTGGTGGCCAACGTGGGCCGTGGCACGTTGGTCCGGCTCGACCCGGCGAGCACCGAGCCGAGCCGTGGCGCCCAGCTGATCGCGCTGAGCGACGCCAGCACCCGAGAGCCCGTGGAGCTGTGCAGCCCCGACGGGGTGGAGCGGGTGCCGGGCTCGCAGCACAAGGTGGTGGTGGTGGAGAACGGGGGCTGCCCCGCCAAGCAGCCCCGCATCGTGGAGGTCACCTTGCAGCTATGATGATGGTGGCTGCCGGCGTACAGCCGAGGTGAGGGAGAAAAAGGGGCAGTAGCAATGACGCCGGAGCAGGGAGGGGCTCCGGCTACTTGCCGCCCGTCGGGGCCTGGGGTACCGGAAAGGGGATGAGCATGAGCAACGGGGTTTCAAAGGCGGAGGCGTCCAGCGACAGGCCATGGCTGGCCCACTATCCCAAGGGGGTGCAGTGGGACATCGCCACGGACACCTATCGCAACGCCCTGGAGATGCTGGAGGAGACGTTCCAGAAGTTCGCCGCGGCGCCCGCGCAAGAGAACCTGGGGCACGTCATGTACTACCGGGAGGTGGAGCAGCAGTCGCGCGAGCTGGCCACCTTCTTCCAGGTCAAGGGCTTGAAGCCGGGAGACACGCTGGCCATCCAGATGCCCAACGTGCTGCAGTACCTGGTCACGATGTTCGCGGGCATCCGTGCCGGCCTGCGCATCGTGAACCTGAATCCGCTGTACACGCCGGCAGAGATGAAGGGCCCGCTGCGCGACTCGGGCGCCAAGGCCATGGTGATCCTGGCCAACTTCGCCGACAAGCTGGAGAAGGTGCTGCCCGAGACGGACCTGCAGTTGCTCGTGGTGACACAGATCGGCGACAGCCTGCCGCTGTTGAAGAGCTGCATAGTCAACACCATGGTCAAGCACGTGAAGAAGATGGTGCCGGCCTTCCACCTGCCGCAGGCCATCTCCTGGCGCGCCGCTCTCGGCATCGGACGCAGCGCGCGCTACCAGCGCCCGGACGTGCCCTCCGATCAGACGCTGTTCCTGCAATACACCGGCGGCACCACGGGTGTGCCCAAGGCGGCGGACCTCACCCACGCCAACATCGTGGCCAACGTGCTGCAGTGCAAGGCCTTCTTCCACATGCTGGTGCCCGGGAAAGAGGTGCTGATCGCAGCGCTGCCTTTCTACCACATCTTCGGCTTGACGGTGAACAGCCTGCTGCTCACGCACCTCGGTGCCAAGCTGGTGCTGGTCACCAACCCGCGCGACATCCCGGCCTTCATCAAGGTGCTGCAGGGCTCGCGCTACACGATGTTCACGGGCTTGAACACGCTGTTCAACGCGCTGATGAATAACCCCGATTTCACCAAGATCGACTTCAGCGCCAGCAAGATCGTGGTGGCGGGCGGCATGGCGCTGCAGCAGGCCGTCGGCGAGCGCTGGTTGAAGCTGACCGGCAAGCCCATCCTGGAGGGCTACGGCCTGAGCGAGACGTCACCGGTGCTGTGCTGCAACGCACCCTCGCAGAACGTGCCTGGCACCATCGGCCAGCCCTTCCCACGGACGGAGATCGCGATCCTGGATCCCGACGGCAAGCGTGTGCCGCTCGGGGAGCGGGGTGAGATCTGTGCGCGCGGCCCGCAGGTGATGCGCGGCTATTTCAAGAAGCCGGCGGAGACGGCGCAGGTGATGACCGCCGATGGCTTCTTCCGCACGGGGGACGCCGGCACCATGGACGAGCGGGGCTACGTGCGCATCGTGGACCGCATCAAGGACATGATCCTGGTCTCGGGCTTCAACGTTTACCCGAACGAGGTGGAGGACGTGCTCATGACCCTGCCCGGCGTGCGCGAGGCCGCGGCCATCGGCGTGCCGGACGGGCAGGCCACCGAGCGGGTGAAGGCCTGCGTGGTGAAGAGCCGGGATACCTTGACGGAGGAAGAGGTGATCGAGCACTGCCGCAAGTCGCTGGCGGCGTACAAGGTGCCGAAGGTGGTGCAGTTCTATGCTGAGCTGCCGAAGACCCCGGTGGGCAAGATCTTGCGGCGCGAGCTGCGCTGAGCTGCCGGCAGCCGGTCGCACGGGAGCGCATTGGCTTGGCGAGCTTGCTGGTCGTAGATGACGACGCGCACATTCGCGAGGTGATGCGCTTCGCGCTGGAGAAGGCGGGGCACCAGGTGGTGGAGGCTGCGGACGGCGCCGCCGCGCTGGCGCTGTTCCAGAAGCAGCCGTTCGATCTGCTGGTGCTCGACATCGTGATGCCGGAGCTGGACGGCCTGGAGCTGTGCCGCAAGATCCGCGCGCTGGGGCACGTGCCCATCATCTTCGTCTCCAGCCGTGACGAGGAGCTGGACCGCGTGCTGGGGCTGGAGCTCGGGGGCGACGATTATCTGACCAAGCCCTTCAGCCCGCGCGAGCTATCCGCACGGGTGGCGGCGGTGCTGCGGCGCGGGCGCCTGTCCGCGGTGCCTGCGGAGACCACGGCCAGGCCGCCAGGGGTCGCGGCAGCGCCCGTGGCGCGGGGTGAAGCGCTCCGTCACGGCGCCGTGGTGCTGGACCGAGCGCGCCACCAGTGCTGGGTGGCAGGGCAAGAGGTGGTGCTCACGGTGAGCGAGTTCGAGCTGCTGCGCGTGCTGCTGGAGGCGCCGGGGCGGGTGTTCTCGCGCGCCCAGCTGGTGGAGCAGGCGTACGGCAGCGGGCACTACATCAGCGACCGGACGGTGGACAGCCACATCCGCCGGCTGCGGCAGAAGCTGGGCTCCGAGGCAGAGCAGGTGGAGACGGTGTACGGCGTGGGCTACCGGCTGCGTGAGCACTCGCCGCGAGCGTGAGATGCGGCGCGGCCCCAGCATCGCCCTGCTGCTGCTCGGCGCGAATCTGTTCGTGCTGTGCTTGCCGATCGCCAGCCTGCTGCTCTGGCGCGCGTACGATCTGTACCTGCTGCGCCAGACCGAGCGGCAGCTGATCAATCAGTCCGTGGTGGTGGCGGAGGCCTTTCGCGACGCCTGGCGGCTCGAGTCGGGCATCAGCGGCGACGATCCGCGCCCGCCTGGGCGGGGCGGAGATCGCTACATCGCCATCGAGCCGGTGCTGGACGTGCTGGGCGACATCTCGCCGCCGCGCCCCGCGGAGCTGCGCCCCGACAAACCGCTGCCGGACTCGATCGAGCGGCGCGCCGGCGCGCGCATCGAGGATCTGCTGCACCGCGCGCAGATCTTCAACCTGAGCGGGGTGCGCGTGCTCGACACCGAGGCGTGTGTGGTGGCCAGCACCGGCGGGCAGACGGACCGCTGCGTGGTGCCCGCGCCGGAGCTGGAGAGCGCGCTGCACGGCGAATATGCGGCGGTGGCTCGGCGCCGCAAGCCGCCCGATCCGCTGCCCCCGCTGGGTGACATCAAGTCGCGCGGCACCCTGCAGGTGTTCACGGCCCTGCCCGTGTTCTCGAACGGGCAGGTGATCGCGGTGGTGACCGCGACCCGCACCGGGCTCGATGCGCTCTCGTCGCTGTGGCAGATCCGGCGCGGCCTGCTGGTGGCGATCGCGGGCGCCATGGCCCTGATCAGCGCCACCAGCCTGCTGTTTGCGCGCGCCATCGCTCGGCCCATGCTGGCCATCACGCGCAAGGCCAAGGCCGTGGCCGCCGGTGACCCGTCGAGCGACTTCGTGGTGCGCGGCTTCACCCCGGCAGAGATCCGCAGCCTGAGCGAGGCGCTGGACGTGATGACCAAGAAGCTGCGCGCGCAGGCGGAGTACGTGGCCGACTTCGCCACCACCGTCAGCCACGAGCTGAAGACGCCGATCGCGGCCATCCGCGGCGCGAGCGAGCTGCTCAGCGACTTCGAGAGCATGGATAGCCCGCAGCGCCAGCGCTTCCTGAGCAACATCCTGCTCGACACCGAGCGCATGGATCGCCTGGTCACCCGCTTGCTGGCGCTGGCCAAGATCGAGAGCGCGGCGGCGCTGCCTGGCGGCAAGCTGCAGGTGGTGGCCTTCTGCCGGCGGCTGGTCGAGCGCTATGGCGGCGCCGTGCAGCTGATCGCGCGTGACCCGCCGGTAGAGCTGGACATCCAGGAGGACCACCTGGCCTCCGCCATCGGCAACCTGATCGACAATGCCGTGCGGCACGGTCAGGGTGAGCCCGTGCAGGTCAGCCTCAGCTCGGCAGCGGGGCGGCTGCGGGTGGATGTGCAAGATCGGGGCAAGGGCATCAGCCCCGGCAATCAGCCCAAGGTGTGGGACCGCTTCTTCACCACGGAGCGCGACCGCGGCGGTACCGGTCTGGGGCTGTCGATCGTGCAGGCCATCGTGCAGGCGCGCAAGGGCGAGGTCAGCTTCGAGACGTCGCCCAGCGGCACGTGTTTTCGCATGATCCTGTGAGCGCGCAGCGCTCGGGCTCGACGGCGCACGTCACGCGCGTAGCGCCTGGATCGGATCCATCCGGGACGCCCGGAGAGCCGGGAACAGACCGCCCAGCAAGCCGAGGAGCACCCCGCTCAGCGCGGCGGAAGCCAGGATGTCCGTGCTGGGGATGAACTGGAACCGCACCTCGACGCCGTACGCGGCCGAGTTACCCACGGCAAAGTCCGCCAGCAAGGTGGAGAGCGCCAGCGACAGGCCGAGCGCGGTGCCGACCAGCGCGATGCCCACGGACTCGAGCAAGAAGGTGAACAAGATCTGCCTGCGCTGAAAGCCCAGCGCGCGCAGCACGCCGATCTCCTTCGTGCGCTGCTCCACCGCTGCGTACATGGCGATCGCTGCGCCGAGCAGGGCGCCCAGCGAGAAGATGACGCTGACCATCCCGCCCAGGATCAGGATCATGCCGGACAGGCCCTGTGAGAGCCGCTCGTAATACTGGCTCTCGCGCTCGACGATCAGCCCTTCCTCCTTGCTGCCCTGCTCGAGCGCGCTGGCGAAGGCGTCGTAGGCGTCCGCAGAGCTGAGCCGGGCCGTCACCGACGAGATGTAGCCGTCGGACTCGGTGGTGGTCTGCACGCTGTGCAGATCCGCCCAGAGCTCGGACTCGAACGCGGCGCCGCCTGCCTCGAAGACCCCCACCACCGTGAGCCTGCGGCCCTTGTTCATCTCGACCTCGCCGCCGAGCGCGAGCCCGCGGTAGCGACCCACCAGGCCCACGCCGATCATCGCTTCGTCCGTCGCTGCCGTGGCGCGGCGGCCGGCGACGATGCGCACGTCCGGCCGCAGTTGCGCCACGTTGCTGGAGACGCCGCGCACCTGTAGCCAGCCAGTGCGGGAGCCATCCGCCGACACCACGAGGAGCGAGCGGACCACCTCGCTGCTCGCCAGCGTGTCACCCTGCGCGCCGCGCGCCACACCCGGTGCGGCGGCGATCAGCCCAAACACTCCCTGCCGCAGGGTCGACCCGACCTCGGCGGTGGCGCTCTGCTGCATCACGATGGCGGTGTCTCGAGCGCCCGAGCGGAGCAGCGTCTGGCCTACTCCGTTGACGAGCATCAGCGACGCAGCGAGCACAAACACCACCAGCGCCACTCCCGCGCAGGTCGCCAGGTTCGTGTGACGGCGCACCCACAGATTTCTGGCGCTGTACTTCAGCGGAAGCGACATGTCTCCCTCGTGCGCGAAGCAAGGCGCTCAGCCCACCCTGCGCAGGCCCTCCACGACGGCTCCGCGCAGCAGGCGGCTCACGGGGATGAGCGTCGCGAGGGCGCTGAGCAGCGCGCCGAGCGCCACCGCCGACAGGGCGATCTCCGCCGACACGTGGACGGGCGGAAAGCTGGCTTGATCCTGCAAGAAGCGCGCGAGCGCCAGCTCGACCAGCGGATAGCTGATGAGCAGGCAGAGGAGCCCGCCGACAACTCCAAAGGCCGCGGCCTCGGCCAGCACGGACGCCAGGATCTGCCGGGGCTGAAAGCCAAGGGCGCGCAGGGTAGCGTACTCCTTGACCCGCTCGCGCACGCCCATGGCGATGGTGTTGCCGATGATCAGCAGCACCACACCCAAGATCAGCCCGCTGAGCAGATCGAGCGCCTCCAGGATGGCTCCAAACCTCGCCACCAGCTGGGCGATGACCGCTTTATCCTCCTCGCTCGTGGTCGGGTCGTCGCTCGCCTCGAAGCGGGCATCGATTGCCCGCGCCACTCGGCCGCCGTCGCTGGGGTTGTCGAGCACGGCGACGATCATGTTGACCCGGTCGCGCTGCGGCCCCACCAGCCGCTCGTTGAAGTAGTCCCAGTGAAAGTAGATCGCGCGCCGTCCCCAGCCGTGTCGCTTCGACTCGAAGATGGCGGACAGGGTGAGCTCGAGGTCGCGGGGTGAGTCCGCCGTGCGAAAGCGCACGCGGTCGCCCACCTTCCAGCCCAGCTCGTCCGCCAGCTCTCGGCTTGCCAGAGCGCCGGTGCGGTCGGCGATGAAGGCTGCCTTCTCGCTGCTCGGCGCCACCACCTCGTCATGGGTGTCCAGGAAGGGGCGAGCGTGCAGGGCCAGCGCCTCGAAGCGCAGCCGCGGGTCGTTGGGATGGGTGAGCGCCGCCCAGCTGCAGCCGATCACCTGATCGACCCCGGGGATGGCGGCGATGTCCTGCACGTAGTTGACGGGCAAGGTACGCCCCCAGCCCATGCGGTGGCGCGACAGCACCCGGTCCTCTGGCGTCTGCGTCACCTGCTCCGTCCAGCCCCAGCTCACGGCGCGCAGCGCGACGAACGCTAGCAGGCTGAGCGCGACGGCCACGACGGTCATCAGGCTGCGTGCTGGAGAGCGCGCAGCGTTGCGCAGAGACAGCTTCAGCAGAGGCATTTGCGGGTAGCCACAGGATGCGCGCGCTCCGCTTCGCTCCTCACGAAGCGCCCGAGCGCACAGCGTCGTCGTGGCTGCACGCGGATGGCACCCGCGCAGCGCTGGCCTGGCTGGACGCCAGCCCAGCGGGGCTCGCGCCCAGTGGCTCGAGCTGCACGCGCACGCGGGTGAGCTGCCCGGGAAGCAAGCTCAGCACGGCGAGCTCCTGCAAGGGTGGGGGCATTCCAGGCGCGAGCGCCGCGCTGGCATCCACACCTCGCCAGGTCAATACATATCGCCCGGGCGGCAGCTCGTGATGCCGCGGGGCCGCCGCGCACAGATCCGCTCCGGAGACGACGAGCGACGCCCGGGCGTCGATGCCCGTCAGCTGCAGCTCGCCAGGGGCTTCACAGGCCGCGCCCGGGGCTGCGGCGCCGCGCAGCTCGACTCTGCCGGCTGGCGCTACCGTGGCCTCCGCGCACGCGCCGAGCACGAGCGGCGCCACGGCGAAGAGCGCGCGATGATGGCGATGGCCGCGAGTTGGTTCCAGCATGACGTTCACCTCCAGATGATCTCCCGAGCGGCGCCCCGATGGCGGCGTCGCGGGAAAGCATGTGGCGGCGCGCGGGCGCTGGATACCGAGATCCGGGGCTCGCTATCGAGAACCGGGCAGGAACGAGCAGCGGTACGCGTAGGGCGTGACCCCTCGGGAGCGGCGGAAGGTCTCCGTCAGGTGGCTCTGCGTGGCAAAGCCCACCTGCACGGCGATCGCCGCGATGCCGAGGCGAGTGCTCGCCAGCAGCCGCTCTGCCCGCTGGAGCCGCTGCTCCAGCACAAACGCGTGGGGCCCCAGCCCGGTGGCGGCCTTGAAGCGCCGCGCAAAGGTGTCCGGCTCCAGCTCCGCCACGCGCGCGAGGTCGCTGACGGACAGATCGCAGGCCAGATTCTGCTCGATGTATTCGACGACCCGGCTCTGCACGCTGCGGGGCAACGGCGCAGCTCGGCGGCGCGACGGTACCGCGCGCTGCAGGCGAGCGAGGCGCATCCAGGCGAGCGCGACGAGCTGTTCGACATACAGGCTGCCGGGATCCTCGCCGCGGGCTGCGCTGGCGCTCAAGTCTGCGAGCAGCGCGGCCACCACCGGCTCCCGCCCGTTGACGTGCAGGGGCAGGGCCGCCAGCTGTGGCCCTGCAGTGCCGAGCAGGGTTCCGGCGAGAGCCGGATCAAACCACAAGGTCGCAAACGAGATCTCCGCGTCACGATAGCTCGCCACGCGCTCCAGCTCGGCAGGCACCACGCTCAGCGCGCCGGCGCGATCTCCGCCGTCATACACGATGCGCCCGCCCACCTTCACCCGGGTCCGCCCCGTCTTGCCGCGTTCGGTCAGCAGCAGAGAGTGGAACGGCGCCCGCCAGGTGAGCGCCGCCTCCCGAGCCGCCCAGCTCCGGCGGCAGAGCACGATGCGCCCGCCGGACCACGACAGCTCACCGAGCTCTGCACCCCGCGGCTCGCGCGCCTCGACCCGCCCGGTTCCCATCATCGGCTCGTGCGCCATTTGCCCTATCATGGTGCAGTGCACCCAGCCGCGCCAGCGTGGCGCAGCGGGCGGAGCGCCAAGAGTTGTGGCTGTTGGGGCGAAAGTGGCCGCTCGAAGCCTGGCGCTGCACGAGTTTTGCACGAGCTTTGCCCAGCTCTGCCATCACGCCTGCGAGGGGGCTGCACGGCGCGGCTCTAGCTTGAAGGGGAGAGGAGATTGCCATTCCCCATGAAGCTCATAGCCTTTCTTGGTTCCGTTCCAGTGCTCTGGCCCCTGTGGGCAAGCGCCGCGCCCCCGCCTTCCGCCAGCGCTCGCGAGCCGGCGCCGGCACCCGAGCGTGCTCGGGTGCTGGAGCGCACCCCTGCAATGCCGGGCGAGGTCCCGGCGGGCGCACTGGTCTTCTATGACGAGGCCGACGATGCGACGGGCTGGCTGGCACCACAGTTGAGCCAGCGCGTGCAGCTGGATGTGACCGGCATGGTGGCGCGCGCGCACGTGGTGCAAGCGTTCGAGAACCTGAGCGAGCAGGTGGTGCACGCGGTGTACACCTTTCCGTTGCCGGAGACGGCGGCCGTGGACGGCCTGACCTTGAAGGTGGGCAAGCGCCGCATCGTGGGTCAGATCCGCGAGCGCGAGGCGGCAGCGCACGCCTTCCAGCAGGCGCAGGCGCAGGGCAAGAAGGCGTCGCTGATCGAGCAGCAGCGGCCCAACCTGTTCAGCACGCGGGTGGCCAACATCGGGCCGCACGAGCTGGTGGAGGTGGAGCTGAGCTACCAGCAAGACGTGCGCTTCGACTCGGGTGCCTTCTCGCTGGAGTTTCCTGCCACCCTCACTCCGCGCTACGCGCCCGCGAACGCACAGCATACGCTCGAGGGCGTAACCCCGCCCGTGGCGCTGCCCGGTGACGGCCCCACCCTGCAGCTGAAGGTGAGCCTGGACGCGGGCGTTGCGCTGCAGCGCATCGCCAGCCCCTCCCATGCCCTGGACGTGAAGAAGCCGAGCTCCGGTGCCGGTGTGGTGCAGGTCTCGCTGCAGGCAGGCGAGGTGCCGGCCGACCGCGACTTCCGCCTGGAGTGGGCGCCGGCGCCCAGCAAGGCGCCATCTTCGGCGGTGTTCGAGGAGCAGTTCGGTGGCGAGCGCTACGCGCTGTTGATGCTGCTGCCGCCCGATCCGGGCCTCGACCCCGGCGGCCGCCTGCCGCGCGAGACCACCTTCATCATCGACACCTCCGGCTCCATGTCGGGCACCTCGATCGAACAGGCGCGAGTGGCGCTGGAGAGCGGCCTGAGCGCGCTGCAGCCGCACGATCAATTCAACGTGATCCAGTTCGACGACAGCGCCAGCTCGTTGTTTGCGCAGCCGGTGCCGGCCTCGCCCGAGCACGTGTTGCAGGCGGTGAAATGGGTGCGGCAGCTGCAGGCGGACGGCGGCACCGAGATGCTGACGGCGCTCGACCTGGCCTTTGCCGCGGCGAGCTCGCGCGAGGCGCTGTCGCAGGTGGTGTTCGTCACCGATGGCAGCGTGGGCAACGAGGCCGACGTGTTCCGCTTCATCCAGGGCCAGCTCGGGCCGCGCCGCCTGTTCACCGTCGGCATTGGCTCTGCCCCGAACCAGTACTTCATGCGCAGCGCCGCGCGCTTCGGGCGCGGCAGCTTCACCTCGGTGTCCTCCGCCGCAGAGGTCAGCTCGCGCATGAAGCAGCTGTGGGCCAAGCTCGACGCGCCGGTGATGAGCGAGGTGGCCCTGGATTTCGGCGGCGACGGCCGCAGCGAGGCCTGGCCCGCGCGGGTGCCGGATCTGTATCGCGGCGAGCCGCTGGTGGTGGTGGCCAAGCTGGGCCAGACGGCGCCTGCCCTGCGCATCAGCGGGCAGCGCGCCGGGCAGCCCTTTGCCACCGAGCTGCCGCTGCCAGCGAGCGGCCCTGCGCGCAGCGAGCGCGGCATTCACCGCCTGTGGGCGCGCCGCAAGATCGAGGACCTGATGGACCGCATGACCCTGGGCGAGAGCGAGGAGGCGCTGAAGCCCACGGTCACGGCGCTGGCCCTGGAGCACCGCATCCTGTCCAAGTACACCAGCCTCGTGGCGGTGGACAGCCAGCGCACCGTGTCCGGCCCCGGCAATGACGTGGCCGTGCCCAGCGCGTTGCCCGCGGGCAACACCATGTTCGGCAACATGCCCCAGACCGCGACCGACGGCCCCACGTGCCTGCTGGTGGGAGTGGTGTCGCTCGTCGCAGCGCTGGGCCTCTACCTGCGCGGGCAGTCGTGAGCCGAAGCTCGCGTCGCGCCGCCTGCCTGGCGCTGCTGGTGCTGGGCGTGCTGAGCCTGGGGCAGGGCGGCTACATCTACGCCAAGGCCGCGCTGGCCCAGCTCCTGCTGCGCCAGGCCTGGGCCGCCACCCGCGGTGGTGAGCAACAGGCGCGGCCCTGGCCCTGGGCTGACACCTGGCCCGTGGCGCGCCTGCTCAGCCCCCGGCACGACGTCGACCTGATCGTGCTGGAGGGCGCCACCGGCAACAGCACCGCGTTTGCGCCCGGTCACGTCCTGGGCTCAGCGCCGCCCGGCGCCGCCGGCAACGTTGCCCTGGCCGCGCATCGCGACACCCACTTTCGCTTCCTCAAGCACCTGCAGCGGGGCGAAGAGCTGCTGCTCGAGCTGCCCGACGGCAACGTGCAGCGCTATGAGGTGCAGTCGCTGAGCGTCGTGGACGAGCGCGACACGCGCCTGCTGGAGACGCCAGGGAGCTGGCTCACCCTGGTGACGTGTTATCCGTTTGATGCGCTCGTGGCGGGCGGGCCGCTGCGGTACGTGGTGCAGGCAGCGCCGGGACCGGCGCCGTTGCGGCTAGAACCGGCCGAGCGCGACCGCGCCGAGTTCATCGCTGCCGGCCAGCGGAGCTAGCAGCAAATGAGGCTCATCTGCGTCACCAATGAGGTACCACTCCTGCGTCGTCTTCTGCGGGATGAACAGGCTCATGGCCATGCTCAGCACCCCGAGGCCTTGCACGATGCCGCTGCCGACCAGCAAGGTGGTGTGGAGCGTCTTGTTGCTGCAAGGGCTGGCGGAGCAGTCGCGGTCGTCCAGGGAGAGCCAGGGGCCAACCACTGGGTAGTAGAGCTTTTCATCTGAGCCGCGGTCGGAGACGCCGGCCACGATGGCCGAGGCTCCGTAGGAGGCGCCCAGCACCACCAGCCCGGTCACGAGCAGCGGAGTGTTTGGCAGCGAGGAGCTGTAAGTGCGTGGATCAATGACAGGTTCCTCGAGCATCGGGGTGCTCTGCGTGGCGGTGATCGCGCCGTCGCTGTTGTTCGGCATGGGTGTCGGAACGTTGGTTCCAGGCTGCTGTTGCGCGGCTGCGTTGAGCGTGAGCAGCGCACAGCAGGCTGCGCCTGAACAAAGAAGGTGGGGGTACATGGCTGTTCCTTTCGTGGAGCATTCTCAAACCTTCAGTTGAGCAAGTTCTGGACCAACGCCTCTTGCGCCTGGCTAGAACCGCAGGTCAGAAGCGGCGCGGATAATGCATCGCTGTGTACTGTGCAGATTCAAACCGGGAGCGATCGATGAACAACATCTACTTGGCCTTGGCAGCACTCACGCTGAGCACTGGTTGCGGTGCAAGCCGCCCACCACCGAACGATCACTTGGCGAGCGCCATAGCGGCGGTGAGCGCCGCGCAGGCGGCCGGAGCCGCACAAGCGCCGCGAGCGGCGCTGCAACTGAAGCTGGCAGAAGAGCAAGTTGCCCAGGCCCGCGAAATGATGAAGCGCGGCCAGCATGAGCGGGCCGACTACATGACACTGCGCGCCTTTAACGACGCACAGTTGGCGATGGCGCTGGCTCGCGAGCAACAAGCCAACGCAATGCTGGAGGAGGCGTCGGAAGAAGCAGACTCGGCGGCGCAGCCGGCGCCTTGAAAAAAAGGTCCGTAACCCCGCGGCCTTACCCACCGATCTGCGAGAGGCAGCTCCGGTGCCCAGTAGAAGAAGAGAAGGAGTCGATCATGTTCCACATCAAAATCACAGCACTCGTCGGGCTCGGTTGGCTAACAATGAGCTGCGCCGCCGCGGCGCCGGCCAGCCTCGTGGATGCCCGTACGGCCTATGACCGCGCCAGCAAGGGGCCTGCGGAGAAGCTAGCGCCCGCTCAGTTGCACGCGGCCCGCACCTACCTGACCCTGGCCGAGAAGACCTACGAAGACGAAGGTGACTCCGCCAACGCCAGGGATCGAGCTTACGTCGCCATGCGCAAAGCGGAGCTGGCCGAAGTGCAGGCGCGAATCGCGCGGAGCTCTGCGCAGCTGGCCGATGCCAAGGAGCGAGGCGAGTTGACAGAGCAGAAGCAGCACGATCGCACAGTTGCAGAGCTTGGCCGCACTCAGACGCAGCTCACGGAGCAGCAGGGCATGGTTGCTAAACACGGCGCCGCGTTAAAAGCAGAGGTACAACGAAGGGAGCAGGCCGAAGCCGCGGAGCAGCAAGCGCTGGCAGCGCTGGGCAAGCAAGAGGCCCGCGGCACTGTGATCACCCTGTCCGGAAGCGTCGTCTTCCCCAGCGGGGGTTCCGACCTCCTGCCGGCCGCGAGGAGCAAGGTCGCGGAGGTGGCGACTGCGCTTTCACGAGGCAACTCTTCCTCTCAGGTGGTGGTGGAGGGGCACACGGATTCGGTTGGATCGGCGCAGAAGAACAAGGAATTATCCCTGGCGCGGGCCTCGGCAGTCCGCGATACCTTGGTGTCGCGCGGGGTGGACGCGGACCGCATCTCTGTAGCCGGCTTTGGTGCTTCACGCCCCGTGGCAGACAATGACTCGCAAGAGGGCCGCGCCAACAATCGGCGCGTGGAGATCGTGGTGCAGCCTGCTGAGCCTGCCAGCGAGCAGGAGTCCACCAGTAAGGCGATGATGCCGGCCGCGGGCCCTCCGCGCTGATCCCAGCCCTCGATGCTCTGCCGTTTGGCTCAACGAGCTGGCGCTGCGAGATCCAAATGTAATCTCGTTAACGGAAGCGCGTACGGCCAGGAGCCGCGGCGGACGAGTCCAGAGAGCTGGAGCAGATCCTTCGCGCGGCGCAGCGCATGGCCAGATTGGCGCGCGCTCTCCTGGAAGCGCGAGGCCGTGCCTGAGAAACAAGGGCGGCTACATCGGCCGCGGGCAGCCAAAGCCCAGCGCCGCGCAGCGCTCCAGCCGCCTGGGCAGCTCTTCCGCGAGAAAGTCCAGGCAGGCGCGGGTCTTGGGCGGCAGGCGCTGCTGCTGCGGGTAGACGGCCTGGATGTCGATCGGCGGGGGCGAGTGGCTGGCGAGCACTCGCACCAGCTCGCCGCGCTCCAGTGAATCTGCCAGGTAGAACTGCGGCAGATACACGATGCCCAGGCCGGCGATCGCCGCCTCGCGCAAGGCGCCGCTGTGATCGCTGTCGAGCGGGCCCATCACCGGCACGTACACGGTCTCGCCGCTTTCATCGACGAAGCGCCAGCGATCTTTGTTGCTGGCGAGCGTGTAGCGCAGGCAGTCGTGCTCCAGCAGATCCTGCGGGCGCTGCGGTGTGCCGCGGCGCTCCAGGTACGCGGGCGCAGCGCAGGCGACGAGCGGATCGCGCACCAGCTTGCGCACGTTGAGCGTGGCGCCGCTGAGCGGACCGATGCGTATCGCCAGATCAAAGCCCTCCGCGGAAACATCCACGAAGCGGTCGCTGAGCGAGAGCTCGACCCGTAGCTCGGGGTAGAGCAGCGCCAGCTGCGCGATCAGCGGCGCGATGTGCAGCTCGCCGAAATACACGGGCGCGCTGACCCGCAAGAGGCCGCGCGGCGCCGCGTGGAGATCGGCGACCAGAAGCTCAGCGTCCTCCACCTCGCGCAGGATGCGCAGGCAGCGCTCATACAGCGCGAGCCCGGCCTCGGTGGGGACCACGTGGCGAGTGGTGCGGGTCAGCAGCGAAGCGCCGAGCCGCGCCTCCAGGCGCGCGATGCGCTTGCTCACGGCGGACGTGGACGTGTTCAGCTCGCGCGCAGCGCGGGTGAACGAGCGCTGCTGGATGACCCGCGCAAAGATGACCAGCGCGGCCACGTCATCCAGCGCGCCTGCCTCCGACGCTTCGGGTGCGCGCGCCCGCACCTCGCTCGAGGGCGGGGAGGGGGGCGAGGGACGGCGGGCGGTGGATTGTTTCCCCATGGGAAATAGTGTTAGGCCCGTCCGAGCACTGCCGCAAGCCTCCGCCGCGAGCCAGATGTAGCTCTCGAAACGGAGAAACGTCATGAACCAATCAGCACGGGATCGAGCGGGCTTTCAGCAGGACTTGCACTGGGTGTCGGTGTTTCTGCGAGCGGCACTGGGTAGCTTATTTCTGGGTGCGGCCCTGTCCAAGGTGCAGGGCGGGGTGGCGGGCACGGTGGGCTACTACACGTCGCTGTTCGAGCACTCGCTCTTGCCGGTCTTCCTGGTCAAGGCGCACGCCAGCGTGATCATGTTTGTGGAGTTTGCCGTCGCCCCGTGGCTGCTGAGCGGCTACCGGTTGGCGCTGGCCTGGAAGAGCACGGCGCTGGTGCTGGTGAGCCTGGCCCTGGGCATGGTGTTCGCGGGCAAATACGATGTGGCGAGCGACAACTACGTGTACGTGGCACTGGCGCTGGGGGGCCTGGTCACCAGCCGCTTTGACCGCTGGGTGCCGGGGCGTGTGCCCGAGAGCGCCCGCGGCCGCGAGCTAACGGTCGGTGAGCACGCCGCAGCCCGTTCCTGAAGGGCGGCTCGTAAAGGCCATGTTCGTGGAGGCGTGTTCGTGAAGTGAAGTTGACGCGCCGCTGACGCACCGAGGCGTCAGCGGCGCAGTCGCGCGCAGTATCGGAAGGGAACGAGGCCGAGGTGCGTTTGCCTCGAAGTGGTACATCGGCGAGAGGCTGGTCTAATTTCCATCCGCCTTTGTCGCGGAGGAGCCACTATTGCTTCGCGACGAGACCGCGACCGTCGCCCGTGCCGGCGCGTTAGTCCGTCTGGAGTTCCCTTGGCCTCCCTCTCCCGCGCAACGCTTTGTCTGTTCGTGCTCGTCTGGTCTGCTGCTTGTGGCAACTCGCCGCCAGCGCCCAGCACCGTGACCAACCCCGCTACCGGGCAAGCCGGTAGCAGCAGCCAGCCCGAAGGGCCCGGCTACATCGACTTTCTCGAGGGCGCTGACGCTGGCGCCAGCCTCGGCTGTCAGCCGCAGAGCTGCGAGGCGCAGGGCAAGAGCTGTGGCATCATCGCCGACGGCTGCGGCAACACGCTCGACTGTGGCAGCTGTGCCGACGGCGCGAGCTGCGGGATCGTCACCGCCAACGTCTGCACCACCCTGAGCGAGCTGTGTGTGCCGGCCCCGCCAGAGGTGGCGTGCGCGGGCAAGAGCTGCGGGGTGGAGGGCGACGGCTGTGGCGGCACGGTGGAGTGCGGTAGTTGCGCGAGCGGTGAAATCTGCGGGCTGGAGCAGCCCTTCCAGTGTGCTCCCGCGCTGGCGAGCAACCCCGACAGCTGCCCCGCGCGGGTGGCGGGCTGCGCGGAGGCGGGCGCCGCATGCGGCCTCATCGGCAACGGCTGCGGCGGCCTGTTCGACTGCGGCAGCTGCGCGAGCGGTGAGCTGTGCGGGGTGGACGCCCCCTACCAGTGCGGCGCGGCGCCCGTGTGTCAGCCGCTCGCTCCGGAAGTGGCCTGTGCCGGCAAGTGCGGGCTCGTCTCCAACGGCTGCGGCAGCGACGTGGCGGGCGGGATCATCGACTGTCAGGCGCTGTTTCCCTGTCCCGAGGGCGAGACGTGTGGCGGCGGCGGCATCGCCAACCAGTGCGGTGCGGGCGGCGCGGTGTGCAGCCCGCTCGACGAGGCAGCGGCCTGCGCGGGCAAGAGCTGCGGCGTGGCCAGCGACGGCTGCGGCGGCAGCCATCGCTGCGGCAGCTGCGAGGGCGAAGAAGTGTGCCGCGCAGGGGTCTGCGAGGTGCCGCAGCGCTGCGTGCCCACGCCTCAGGCCGAGGCCTGCGCCGGCAAGAGCTGTGGCCTGGTCGGGGATGGCTGCGGCGGCACCCACGCCTGCGGCGAGTGCGCGGCGGGCCAGGCCTGCGGTGTGACGGCGCCCTTCGCCTGCGGCACGCCCAGCGGCGCCGGCAGCTGTCAGCCGCGCACGGCGCAGGCCGCTTGCGCCGGCAAGGAGTGCGGCATCGTCTTCGACGGCTGCGGCACCACGGCCGAGCACCGCTTCGACTGCGCTGAGGTGAGCGGCAGCGGCGGCTGCAGGGCGGGGGAGGCGTGCGGGGTGAAGGCGCCCTTCCAGTGTGATGCGCCGGCCCAGCCCGCCTGCGTGCCCACTGCCAGCAGCTGCGCCGAGCTCGGCTGGCAGTGCGGCAGGGCCGTGAACAACTGTGGTCAGGTCTTCGACTGCGCCGCCGAGGGCCGCAGCTGCGCGGCGTTCGAGGTGTGTCGCGGTCAGGGCGGTGGCCCCACGCGCTGCGAGGGCGGGGTGAGCGATTGCCCGCTGTGCGGCGCCGTGCCCAGCTGCGCGGCGAGCGCGCCCACCCGCCTCACCGGCAGAGTGGTCACCCCGGGCAGGAGCGACGCTGACCTCGCCAACCAGGTCGGGGTGCCCAACGCCTTCGTGTACATCCCGCGCAGCGCCAGCGCCGCCGATCCGCCCGCCATCGCCACGGGCCTGCCCGGCGAGGGCAGCAGCTGCGACCGCTGCAGCGAGCAGGATCTGGGTCCGGTGCTGGCCAGCGCCGTGACCGACAGCGCGGGTAACTTCACGCTCTCCGGCAACATCCCGGTGGGGCGCAGCTTCCTGCTGGTGACCAAGGTCGGCAAGTTCCGGCGCGCGGTCAGCCAGCAGCTGGCGCCGGGCGCGGCCTGCACCACCACCGCGCTGCCGCAGGCGCTGGCGCAGAACCCGACCCGCCTGCCGCGCACCATGAGCGACGGCCTGGGCGTGAACATCCCCAGGGTGGCCGTCTCCACCGGCCGCATCGACGCCATGGAGTGCGTGTTCGAGAAGCTGGGGCTGGCGCGCTCGGAGTTCGGCAACTTCGGCTCCGCCGCGCGGGTGCACCTGTATCGCGGCGGGCGCAGCGCGGCCACGGCTGCCGGCGCGCGCATCGACGACGCGACGCCGTTCGACTCGGCGCTGTACACCTCGGCGGCGCGCCTGGCCGCCTACGATCTGGTCGTCGCCGATTGCGAGGGCGACGACTGGGACGGCCCCGTCGGCTTCGCCCAGCGCATCGCCTCCGGCGCCAACGTGCGCAACTACGTCAACCGCGGCGGGCGGCTCTTTGCCAGCCACCTGAGCTTCAGCTGGCTGCACCAGAACGGCACCGCGGCGTTCTCCGCCGCGGCTCCGCTGGCCACGGGCCTGGCCGCGGCCGGCAGCTGGGACACCGACTACCTCGACCCCGCCAACCTCAGCACCAGCGGCACGGGCGTGGTCTCGCTGGGCCGCGCTGCGGCCAGCTCGCGCATCGACAATTTCGTGGAGTGGATGCGGGCAGAGGGCGTGATCGAGGAGGATGAGCTGGACTTTGCCATCACCGATCCGCGCAGCATGTTGACCGCGCTGGGCCCCGCCTCGGAGGAGTTCGTGTTCCGCAGCGGCGGCAACGGCCGGGTGCAGCAGTTCTCCTTCGACACGCCCTATGGCGCGCCTGCCGCGCAGAGCTGCGGTCGGGTCGCGTACAGCGGCTTCCACGTGGCCGCCACCGGTGGCGGCGCTGGCCCCTTCGCCAGCTCGGTGTTCCCCGCGCACTGCTCGGGCGCGCTCACCGATCAGGAGAAGGTGCTGCTGTACATGCTGTTCGATCTGGGCGCGTGCGTGGGTACGCCGCCCTCCGTGCCCGCCTGCACCCCGCGCGCGTGCCCTGCCGGCGGGGCCTGCGGCACCTTTCCGGACGGCTGCGGCGGCACCCTCGAGTGCGGCTGCCCCGGCGGGCAGGCGTGCGTGCAGCAGCAGTGCGTCACCCCCAGCTGCGTGCCCACCACCTGCCAGGCAGAGGGCGTGATCTGCTCGTCCATCTCCGACGGCTGCGGCGGCATCCTGGATTGTCCGTGCCCGCTGTGCGTGCCGCTGGAGAAGGAGCGGGCGTGCGCCACGGTGGCGTGTGGCACCGCCTCGGACGGCTGCAGCGGCGTGTACCTGTGCTCGGAGTGCCCGGTGGGCTGCCAGCCGCTGCGCGCGTGTCCGCCGGACGTGGACTGCGGCATCATCAGCGACGGCTGTGACGGCACGCTCGACTGCGGCACCTGCGCCAGTGGAGAGCTGTGCGGCGCGCACCTGCCCAACGTGTGCTCCGTGCCCGAGTGCCAGCCGCTCAGCTGTGCGGCGCAGGGCGCGAGCTGCGGGCTGGTGGGCGATGGCTGCGGTGGTTCCGCAGACTGCGGGCCGTGCGCCGCGGGCCAGACGTGCACCACCGTGGGCGGGCGCCTGAATCAGTGCGCTGGCTGTCAGCCGCAGAGCTGCAGCAGCGCGGGCACCGAGTGCGGGCTGATCGGCGACGGCTGCGGCGGCACCGCCGATTGCGGGCCCTGCCCCGAGGG
>JAICQL010000246.1 GCA_025937895.1 Polyangiaceae bacterium
CAGCTGGCGGCAGCCCGACCCAGCTCAGCTACACCCCGAGCTGCGCGAAAACCGGGCTGTACTGGACCAGCCCGCCTGACGCGGGGGCCGTGCCGCGCACGAGCTCCAGCGCCTGAAACGCGTCGCCGGCGTGATATTCATCGCGCAGGGACAGCAGCCGGGCCGGAGCAAAGCCGAAGCGCCGGTAGTAAAGCGGCTCGCCGAGCACCAGCACGAGCCCCTCTCCCGCCTCGCGGCACCAGCGCAGCCCTTCACAGATCAGCTGCGCCGCCACGCCGCGCCCGCGGTGCTCGGCCTGCACCGCCACCGGCGCCAGGCCCATGCCCAGCGCAGCACCGTCGACATGGATGGGACTGAAGCCCACATGGGCGATGACCGTTGTAGGCTCCGAAGCGCCGTGAGCAGGGTCCGCCGCCACGCCCCAATCAGCGACGGAGAGCGCAACGAGGGACAGCGATAGCTCTCCGGCGGCGCGCAGGCCATCCACCAGTGCCGCCTCCGCAGGCGTGGGGAACGCCGCCTGATGAACGGCGCGGATACCGGCCACATCAGCGGGAGACTCGGCTCGAACCAGCACGCCCTGCATGTCTGCTGTCATAGGGAGCGCGCTCGCCACCAGCAAGCGTGCAGTTCTTCGCCCCCGCCGGCAAATGCAGGGTAGAGACCACGTGGGCCCGGTGCGCTCTACCCTCTCACCACTGATGTTCTGCCTGGCCATACTGTGCCTGGCCCCCGGCTGCTCCCGGCCGCGCTCCGCTGCCCCGACGGCAAGTGACACCCCAGTGCCGCCGAGCACGCCCACGGTGCGCGAGGGCGCACGCGAGCCGCTGCGCTCGCTGCGCATCGCCAGCTGGAACCTGGAGTGGCTGAACCGCAACGACGGCAAGGGCCCCGTGGCGCGCGGGGCGCAGGACTACGCACGCCTGCGGCGCTACGCCGAGCGGCTGGCAGCCGACGTCATCGCCGTGCAGGAGGTCGACGGTGCAGAGGCGGTGCAGCGTGTGTTCGACAGCAGCCAGTATCAGCTGCAGCTGGCGCGGGAGCGCGGCAACCAGCTGGGCGGCTTCGCCATTCGCCATGGCCTGCCGATGCAGCGCCACCCCGACCTGACGGCGCTCAACACCACCGGCGGGCTGCGCAGCGGGGTCGACATCAGCGTACACGTGAACGGCACCAGCCTGCGCCTGCTCGGCGTGCACCTCAAATCGGGCTGCTTCGACGCGCCACTGCACGGCAAGCACCCCAGCTGCCGCAAGCTGAGGGCGCAGCTGCCGCGGCTGGAGCAGTGGATCGACGCGCGCGCGGCCGAGAACCAGCCCTTTGTGGTGCTGGGCGACTTCAATCGCCAGCTGCGCAGCGGTGAGGCCTTCTACTCGGAGCTGGACGACGGCGAGCCCCCGAACGCCGACCTGACGTTGCTCACCGACGGCCGGCGCTCGGAGTGCTGGGGCGGCGAATATCCGAATTTCATCGACCACATCGCGCTCTCGAAGAACGCCGCCCCGTGGCTGGTGGAGGGCTCTTTTGCGCAGCAACTGTTCGATGCGGCGGACGCCCGGCACCGCAGGCGGCTGTCGGATCACTGCCCCATCTCCGTCGTGCTGCGCCCCGGCGCCGTGAGCTCGACAGCTCTCGCTGCCCCTTCGTCAACGCCGCCCGCTGCCTCACCTCTCCCCGCCCCTTCCTCGCCACCCGCAGCCAGCGGGGCCATCAAAGGCAACGTGAGCTCCCGCGGCAAGAAGCTGTATCACGCTCCGAGCTGTCCCCAGTACGAGCGGGTCCAGATCGACGCCGCCAGAGGCGAGCGCCTGTTTGCGAGCGAGGCCGACGCGGTCGCCGCAGGCTGGCAGCGGTCACCCGACTGCCCCTGACCCCGAGCTCAGCTTGCAGCCCCGTCAGTCGTCGCCGCGGTTTCGCCCGCGCCGGTCATCGTCATCCTCACGGTCGCGATCGCGACCGCGCGGTCGCTCCTCGTCCTCATCGTCGTCCTCATCCATGGGTGGAGGCGGTGGCGGCGGCGGCAAGGGGATGGGCTCACACACCCCGCGGACGGCATCACACGTCTCCGTCTCGGAGCAGATGATCGCCGGCTGCTGCGCGCGAAACCCGCTGCGAGCGTCATTGCAGAGCAACAGCTCTCCCGCGGGCGTGCAGGCGTGCTGCCCCGGGTTGCAGGCGGGCGCCTCGCAGCGGCCCTGCTCTGCGTCACACAGCGCGGCGGTGGCACACTGGGCCACGTTGTTGAAGCCGGTGAGCTCCGGGTTGCACACCTGCAGCGCGCCCGAGCCCGCACAGCGAAACTCGCCCTCGCTGCAGCTGGGTGGCAAACACGCCGCGGTACCGGGCTCGGCGCCGCTCTGGCACAGCGCCGCGCTCGCGCACTGCTCCAGCGCCACCCAGCCCAGCTGATCGTCGCTGCACGCCTCCAGCTGCTCACCGTTGCAGCGTTGCTGGCCCGGCTCACACGGCGCGCCGAGACACTCGCTCTGCCGAGGATCGCAGTGCGCGGCCGTCACGCACTGCTCCAGCTCGGTCCAGCCGCTGAGCTCCTCATCGCAGCGCTGCAGGCTGCCGTCCAGGCAGCGTTGCTGGCCCGCAGCGCACAGCGCGGGTATGCAGCGACCCGCGGGTTCGCTCTGACACAGGCGCGGGCTGCCGCACGTCTGCCAGAAGATCCAGCTCGAGCCGTTCAGGCAGAACTCCACGTCCGCGCCGCTGCAGCGAAAGGAGCCAGCCTCACACAGTGGCGGCGGCGCCGGAGGCTCCGCCTGCTCCTGCTCTTCTTCTTCCCCCTGCGAGCCGCTGGCGCTGCCCACATCGAGCACGGGGATGGCCGGCAACGTCTCGGAGCCGATGGGGGTCGGGTCCACCTGCAGCGGGACCGTCACCACGGAATCCGGGCTGCTCTCGACCGCGGAAGGGCTATCGGGCGCTTGCCCTACCGCCACGTCGCCGAGCAGATCGGCGCAGGCGGCCAGCGGCAGCGCAGAAAAGCCAAGGAGACGGCAAAAACGTGACACGATCCCAGCTAACAACGGAAAAGTCCGTTGCTTCAAGCGCCAATCGGCCGCCAGTGCGATCCGCCGCAATCACAGCGCTGAAATCCAGTGACCTTTCGTGCGGGCGGCCTGATTGACACAGCGCTACGCCGGAGCTGACACGGCGCCGCGCTGGATTGACACGGGGGTGGCACGCCGCTGCGCGGCGGCGTGCAGCCGCCAGCGCAGCAACCTCACACCATCGCCAGCAAGCGATCCGTGATGTGGTGCACGTCCGCGCTCTCCGTACGGGCGATCAGCTCCAGCGCCGCACCGAACAGCCCCCCTGGCACCACGATGCGCTCGGCCAGCATCGCCACCCGCCGATCCAGGCTCAGCACGGAGCGCGCGCGGCGCGGCTCCAGCTCGAACGCGAGCCGGTTGGCTTCATGCCACGCCTCATCCCGCGCGTTGACCAGGGAGAAGATCCCGATCGACTCGTCCACCCGCCCGCCCAGACGATCGAGGATGTGCAACAGCGGCGAGAGCTCCCCCAGGGCGGCCTGTGCGGGGTCCAGCAGCGCCGCCAGGATGCGGTTGATGGCGAAGAAGTCCGTCTCCAGCTCCGACAACGCTGCACCCGGTGCAACATCCAGCGCGGCCAGCGGCAGGTCGAAGTTGATGTGCGCGTTCATGCCCAGGAGCAGGTGCTGCAACACGATGACGTTGCTGCGCCCCTGCGCGGAGAAGGCCACCTGCCACGCCTTCGCCGGCTTGCCGCCGGCGAGGTGCAGCTCCAGCGCCTCGAAGTAGCGGTTGGCGAAGGCAGCGTCGAACGCATCCATGCGCGCGCCGTCCTCGAACTCGCCGCGCTCGATGCCCAGCTTCACGCGCAAGGTCACGGCGCGATACAGCGAAGCAAAGAACGCCAGCCGACTGCGCCGCCCGCGGAAATCCGCGATCAGCTGCTCCAGGATCTCCAGGACCTCGGCGATGTTCCGGGCTCTCATGCGCTGCTCCCTCTCGTCCCCAGGAGCGCGGCATTCGAGCACCTCCGGGCCTCCGGGTCCAGTTACCGGCAAACCTGCGGGGCGATCTGAAGACCTTGCTCGAGACCGGCAGCAACCTCTGAGCTGGGGCGAGCGCCGCAGCTACTCTTCAGCGGCGTCGTCGGCGGCGATATCCTGGGCTATCCAGCGCAGCGCCGTCATCCAGCCCGGACGCGTGAACAAGGTCCGCGGCTCCGTGAAGTCTGCCTCACCGTTGCTCAGGATGGCGTCCACCACCGTGATGCCGATGGGCACGTTGATGAACCCGCCGAGCCCCGAGCCCTCCGTCTCCGTCACCTGTGAGCTGGGCAGGCCCGCCACGAAGTAATAAGGCACCGCGGGCTTGTCGACGGTGAACCTCACCCCCGGCGCCGGGTCGCTACTGCAGTCGAAGGCGCGCAATACCAGGAGGCCCAGGTTGGGATCTTGCGGCGTGCCGATGGCCGTCGTCAGCTGGGTCAACACCGGCACCTCCACCTGCGCGACAGGCTCGCTGTCGGTCCGCGATGTTCCACGCAAGGGCGCCTGGTAAAAGAGCATCATCGGGATGATCACCGGTGACCTGACCTCCAGGTAGCCATCGAAGCCGTCGTACAGCGGCAGGTCCACCCAGCCCTGTGCGTCCACCGGCAAGGCTGCGGTGATGGGCGTGGCACAGGCCAGATCCCGCTGGGCGCAGGCGCGCACGGTCGTGTCCGGCGGCACCGTACCAGCCACCAGGCTCAGCACCTGCACCGACTGCACGAGCCGTGCGGCGCCCGTATTGTCGCGCGCCACCATCGGCTCCGGCCGCCGCGGGCCAATGCAGGACCAGTCCCGCCCCACCGCGGGCTGCAACGCACCCGAGCCCATCTCCGCGAGCTCTCCACCCTCCGTGAGCTCGTCCGTGCCCGGCTCGAACTCCGTGCACGCCAGCGCCAGGAGCGCGACGACGCTCAGAACCTGCCGAAGCATACCGCTCCTCCCAGCCCTGGCGCGCAGCCCGAGAGCCCCACCTGCTCCTGCTCCGGCTCCGCCCAGATCAGCGAGAGCACCGCGCCCGCCGCAAACAAGCCCGCAGCTCCGCCAGTGATCCACGCCGCCGTCTCGGCGCTCTGCCCCTTGTCCAGCTCGGAGCCACAGCGCTCCTCGCGGCTGATGCCCACCCCCAGGCACGCCGAATCGTCATTCCAGCGCTCGGCGTATTTCTCGCGCAGCTGCCAGGCCACCAGCGCGCCCGCGCCCGACGCCAGCGCCGCGCCCCCCAGCACCCACGGCACCCAGCGCGGAACCCCGCCACCGTCTGCCTGCACCCCGCCATCGGCGAGCTCCTCGGCCGCGAGCGGCTCATCGCCAGCCCGCGCGGCGGCTGCGCGAGCGCCGCCGGGACGATGCGGAGCCAGCCCCACCTCCTCGCGCGTGAGCTGGCGCGACTGCACGGTGATCGGCCGCCCCAGGGTGTAGTGCCCGGGAGCCTGCACCTCGAGCAGATACGAGCCCACCGTCACCTGCAGCGGCTCCGTCATCGGCAGCCGCGCGACTGGCTGCCCGTTGAGCAGCACCTCTGCGCCGGGCGGGCCGCCATACACCTCCAGCTGGCCCAGCTTGCTACTCACCACCGTCAGCGCGTCAGTGAGCTCCGTCCGATGCCGCTGGATGTACGCGTCATCGTCGTGGGCCAGCGCTTGCTGCAGGTAATTCTGCGCCGGTACCCAGCGCCCGAGCGCCTGATACGTCACGCCCAGATGGGCGAGCGCCCGCGCGTTCTCCGGTTGCAGCTCCACCGCCTGGCGATACAGCTCCAGCGCCTCCGAATCGCGCCCCGCCTCGCGGCGCTGCATGCCCTGCCGCAGCAGCTGCTCGGCCCGGCCACCTTCATCCCCCTGCGCAGCCGCAGTCACGGCGCTGCACAGGCTGCTCACCACCAGCGCGACGGCCGTGCAGCGCTGCGCGGCGCCCCGCCGGAAGCCAGCGACACGGCGGGAAGCGAAAAGCTTGCTTCGGTTCTTCATGACACTTTGAGTAGTTGGAGTAGCTCAGCTGTGGGCCGTTAGTCGAGATAGGGCGATTGATTGGCGCCCCGGCGGCGCAGCTCATCCTCACCGGCGGCGGGCGCTTCGCGCTCGGCCCCAGCGCGCTGCGCCGCATCGTTCCGCGACGCCCGGGCAGTTTCCGAGGTTTCACCGGCGCTCTCCGTGGGCGCGGCCTCCGCGGCCGCCGCCCGGCGGGACCGCGATCGCCGCTCGCGCGCGGGCTTGCGGCGCGCGGGCTGCAGTGCGTGCGCTCGCGTCACCTTGCTCTCGGCGGCGCTGGACACCGGCGCGGGCGTGCTCTCTTCCTCTGCCACCGGCAGCGGCCCGGGCACCATCGCCACCTCCGGCGCCCGCTCCGCAGAGCTCGACGAGGTGCCGGGCGCAGCGACGGCTGCGCTCTGCTCGGCGCCGGGAGCGCTGGCGGAGGCAGCGCGCGGCGCCGTGACGGGCGTGCCCTTCGGCGCGGGCTGCCAGCGCGCAAACGAGATCAGCGCGGCGGCGCCCACCACTGCCAGCAGGCCCGCAGCGATCCACTTGCTCTTCAGCCGCTGCCACGGCGGCTGCCGCAGCGGCGGCAAGGGAGTGCTCGCCGGCCCACCCAGTACCAGCCGCCCGCTCGGCGGCCTGTGCGCGAGCGATTGCTCGGGAGCAGCCGCTGCAGAGCTCACCTCCGGCACCTGCGGCTTGAACGAGTTGGCCCAGACCACCTGGGTGCGCTCCGCCGCCAGCCCCAGCAAGGCCGCGCCCATCTCGCGCAGGTTCGGAAAGCGCTCCTTCGGGTCCAGCGCCATCGCGCGCTCGATCACCCGCTCCAGCGCCGGCGCGATGTCGGGGCGGATGGCGCTGGGCAGCGGGTGCGCGCCCCGCGCCAGCGCGCCCAGCAGCGCCATCAGTGTATCACCCTGAAACGGCGTGCGCCCGGTCACGCACTCGTACAGCACCACCCCCAGTGAATACTGGTCCGAGGCAGGGCCCAGGTGCCCGGGCCCACGCAGCGCCTCGGGCGCCAGGTACAGCGGCGAGCCGATCAGCTGGTTGGGCGAGGTGGCGACCAGATCGATGCCGGTGCGCTCCAGCAGCTTCGAGATGCCGAAGTCCAGCACCTTGGGCGTCAGCTCGCCGTTGCTGCCACGCTCCAGGAAGATGTTGCTCGGCTTCACGTCGCGGTGCACCACCCCCGCGTCGTGCGCGGCGGAGAGCGCGGCGATCAGCGGCAAGGCCAGGCGCGTGGCCGCGCGGTCATCGAGCGGAGCGTTACGCGAGAGGTGGCTGTGCAGATCCTCCCCCAGCAGCAGCTCCATCACCAGGTACGGTGTGCCCTCGTGCACACCCACGTCCGTGATGTTCACGACGTTCGGATGCGTGATGGAAGCCACCACCCTGCCCTCGCGCAGAAAGCGCTCGCGCGCACCGGGGCTGTCGAGCAGCGAGCGATCCATCAGCTTGAGCGCCACCGCCTTGTTGAGCATCACGTGCTCGGCGCGATACACGCTCGCCATCGCGCCGCGCCCGATGAGCTCACCCACGACGTAGTTGCCGAAGGTAACGCCCGTCGCGACGTCGGAGCTGAAGGAAGCCGGTGGCATCACCGGCGCATTCTACGTGCAGCCGCTCCACCGAGACCAGTCCTCGAGCAGCCTGCGGCCAGACGACCTGGAAGCGTTTTCAGCGCAGTGAAATCGATGAATTGCGTATGCGCTCCAGAGCCCGAGCGCGGGGCCTCGGGGCCAGCGAAAAAACCCGCGGGTGCCAGCGCGAATTTCGCGAGTTGCAGCTCGGCCCCACGTCGCTTGCAGCAATCCGTGACCTGGCCGTTCGGGGTGGGCTCGGAACCATCATGTCGGCGAGCGTCATCAGGAGAACCCGCCCTACGGCTCGCGAGCGCGCCCTCATCCGGCACAGGCACGAGCTCTCGTCTTTGTAACTGTACCGTCTGAACGGCAGCGCGGCAGAGCACGACCCTGCCCTGTCGCCGTGCAGGCCGCCGCCAGGTACCGCTGGTCGGCGCCGCTCGCCCCGCAGCCCGCCCGGGCTGCGCGCGAGCACACCGCGCCCCAGGCGGGGCAGCGGCAGCGCGGCGCCACCTGCAACATGATTTAGCACCCTTCATGGCGACAGGGTTGAGGGCAGTGTGACGAATGATGCGCTTCGTGCTCACTTTGATTCGATGAGCGGGCTTGGTGAAGCGCCGGGCACGGGCACGGGCACGATGGGCACGGCACGGGCATGGGTTGCTGGGGCGTGTGATGGGCACATTCTGGCGTCGCGCGTTGCCGAGCTTTGCCGAGCCCCCATGCTTTTGTTGCAACGTACGCTCGGATGCGCGCGTGTGTACCCCGCACAGGGAGATTCTGGCTTGCCCGACCGGAGGGGCGGCACTAAGGAGATGCGACAATGCGGATTTTCAGCGGCATCCAACCCACCGGTCGCAAGCACCTGGGCAATTACATCGGCGCCATCCAGACGTGGGTGGACGGGCAGGCGCTGGGCGAGGCGCTGTACTGCATCGTCGATCTGCACGCCACCACAGTCGCGTATGAGCCGGCGGATCTGCGCCGCTACCTCTACGACACCACGGCCATCCTGCTGGCGGCCGGGCTGGATCCAGAGCGCTGCACCTTGTTCCGCCAGAGTGACGTGGCGGAGCACAGCGAGCTGTGTTGGCTCCTGTGCTCGGTCACCGCGCACGGTGAGCTGAACCGCATGCACCAGTTCAAGGACAAGAGCGCCAAGCAAAAAGATGCGCTGGTGTCCGCGGGGCTCTTTCTGTACCCGGTGCTGCAGGCGGCCGACATCCTGCTGTACAAGGCGGACGAGGTGCCGGTGGGCGATGATCAGCGCCAGCACATCGAGCTGGCGCGCAACATCGCCGAGCGCTTCAACGAGCGCTTCGGCCCCACCCTGGTGGTGCCCAGGCACCGCATCCCGCAGGTAGGCGCCCGCATCATGGATCTGCAGTCCCCCGATCAGAAGATGTCCACCACCAACCCGGTGGAGACGGGCACGATCTACGTGCTCGATGAGCCCAAGGCCATCATCAAGAAGATCAAGAGCGCCGTGACGGACTCGGGCAGCGAGATCGCGCTGGCGGAGGACAAGCCCGGCATCTCCAACCTGCTGGAGATCATGGCCGCCATCCAGAAGAAGACGGCGGCGCAGCTGGCGCAGGAGTTCAGCGGGCAGCGCTACGGTGACCTCAAGGTGGCCGTGGCAGACACGGTGGTCAACTACCTCACGCCGGTGCGCGAGCGGTACCTCGAGCTGCGCAAGGACGAGCAGCGGCTGGAGAGCGTGCTGCAGAAGGGCGCTTCCAAGGCCCGCGTCATCGCGCGCCAGACCATGACGGAAGTGTGGCGCGCCATGGGCCTCGGCACCGTGCGTTCCTGAAGCGCCGCGCCCCTCTACTTCCGGGCGGGGCGCGCCAGCCCGTCGAGCAGCGCGCGATGGAAGCGCGCCGGGTCCTGAATCTGCGGGCTGTGCCCCAGATCGTCAAACATCACCAGCTGCGCGTGAGGTATGCGCGCCGCTGCCCCTGGCGCCAGCTGGGCATACACGCCCAGGCTCTTGCGCACCGCCTTGGGCGCCAGCGCCTTGCCGATGGCGGTGTTATCCTGCTTGCCGATCAGGAGCAGCACCGGCACCGCGAGCTGCTCGAGCTCGTACACCACCGGCTGCGTGTAGATCATGTCGTAGGTGAGCGCGGAGCTCCAGGCCACCTCTTGCTTGCCGGGCCCGCGGTACATCCCTGCCTGCATTTCCACCCAGACGTCGTATTCGGGCTGCCACGTGCCCGCGTAGTAGGTGGACTTCTGGTAGCTCCTGATGCGCTCGGCCGTGGTCCGCAGCTCACTCTGGTACCAGGCGTCCACGCTCTGGTAGGGCACGCCCTTCGCTTTCCAGTCTTCCAGACCGATCGGGTTGACCAGCACCAGCTTCTCGATCGCGCGCGGGTACAGCAGCGCGTGGCGCATCGCCAGCATGCCACCCATCGAGTGACCGATCAGCACGAAGCGCGAGACACCCACGCTCTCCAGCAAGCGCTGCGTATCGTGGGCCAGCTGCTGGAAGCTGTACTGATAGCCCTTCGGCTTGCTGGACTTGCAGAAGCCAATCTGATCGGGCGCGATCACGCGAAAGCCTGCTCTGCGCAGCGCCTCGATGGTGCCCGCCCAGCTGGCCGCGCAGAAATTCTTGCCGTGCAACAGCACGGCGGTGCGCCCGTTGGGCTTGCCGCTGGGCGGCACGTCCAGGTACGCCATCTCCAGGCTCTGCTGCTGTGACTGCAGAGCGAAGGTCTTCACCGGGTGCGGATACTGGAAGCCCTCCAGCCGGGCACCGTAGCTGGGCGCATCTGCTGCCTGCGCCGGCGCCGCGCTCACGCTACACGCAAACGCCAGCGCCCACCCTGCCCGCACTGCCCAGCAGCGCCCCGGTCGAATCGAACGGATTGTGAGTCTCGGCACGCTGACAGGCTAGGCCGGCGCCGCCGGCAGTCGATCGCCCAGGGCGCCCTTTCGCCCGGCGCTGTGCAATTGGCAACGCCCGGGCTCCCCGCGGGCGTTGCCACTCGCCCCCTCTACGGGGCTCTCACTCGCTCGCACGCTCGAAGCGCACCCGCCCCATCGGCACGGCAAGACGCCGAGCATTCAGGAAGATCTCGTTCTGGAACGCGCCGATCAGCCGCTCCCCCACCCGCCGCACCAGCAAGCGGCTGCTCAGCTCGCTCTCCCACTGCACGCCCTGCGCACGGCAGACCTCCTGACTGCACTCGCAATAGGGCCAGAGAAAGGTGGCGTCACAGCTGGCCTCTGCCAGGACCGGAGGGTCCGCACGCTGGCACGCTCTGCGCTCCTCGAGGGTAGTCTCGTCGCCGGTGCAGGCCGTCTCGGCAAACAAGCTGCAGCGGGCGTTGGTGCCGTCGCCACCGCTCTGCAAGGTGCCAACCCCGCTGGGCACTGGACTGTAGCCGCCGTAGCCATCGGCCTGGGGCACCTGCAGCTGACACCAGCCATCGAGGACCTCCGTGGTGGCGAAGCTCAGCGCCAGCACTCCGTCGGGGGGCCCCGGGTCACCCGCGAACGGATCATCCGGGTCGAGCAACTCCCCCACGCTCTGCACGGTATACGGAAAGGCCTCGAAGGGAGGCAGGCGCCGATCGATGTTATTGGGCGCCACCGTGGCACGGCCGCCGTAGCTGAGCAGGTCTTCGTAGCTCACGCCGGCGGGATAGCCGACGGCAGGATCGGTGGCCGGTGGCAGTGCCACACCTTCGCCAAAGGTGAGGCTGCCCACCAGCGTCACCTCCCCATCACTGGCGAGGGCAGGCTGCAGGGTGATGGCGAAGCGCGTGGAGCCCGAGGGAAACTCGTATGTGGGCGGGGGGCCCCCTTCGTCATCGGTCAGCGGTAGCGCAGCCTCCGCCGTGCCCTGCCAGCTGCCGACAAAATCGGCATAGCTGGTGAAGAAGGGCTCGCTGGGGCTCGCTCTGTTCCGGACTCGCGAGCTGGTCCAGCCGGGTGAGCCCCAGCTCGTGGGTCTGCGTGCCCTGACAGGCCAGCAGCAGCGCCGGCGCCAGCAGCCAGAGGCTCCGGCGCAGGACTGAGCCGCGCCAACGGGGCCCTGAAGGCCTGACAGGGGGTGCCAAGAGATGGCGCGATACGAAGCTCGAGAGGTGGTGTTGATTCATGCGCGATAGGTGTCCTGCCGGAGGCTCGTTGGCGGCGAGCCGATGGATTTTTCAGCACGGTCAGCGCACACAGCTGCGCGCCAGCCGAGCGGCATAGATGGACTCGGGGTTGTCTCTGAGCAGACCGCTGCCCGCGCGAGCACCGGGCAGCGCCTGCAG
>JAICQL010000034.1 GCA_025937895.1 Polyangiaceae bacterium
ATGCGGGTGGTCACCACATACAGCGGCTCTGTGCTCGCCTGCCAGGCAGCGTCGGCGACTGGGTCGCTGTGCGCCATCGGTGCGAGCGCGTCGGGCTCGGCTCCCGGCGCTGCCACGGCGCCTGCGTCTGCCTCACGCTGCAGCGGCCCGACCGGCTTCACCCCGCCACAGCCGAGCGCGCCCAGCGACACGGCCGCGCCCAGCAGCACGGCCGCGCCCAGCAGCACGGCCGCGCCCAGCAGCACGGCCGCACGCAGCAGCACGGCGACGCCCGGGGCCCGCGCTGGCGGAGATCGTTTCATCGTCGGCACTGTTTCAAAACGGCAGTCTGAATAATCGGCTTCATAAGGTCAGCGCTGCCTCCGCTTGTCAAGAATCGCGATGCAACACTCCGGGACCTCGCCAGTGTGTCAGCGAGTGGGACAGCGTCACCTATTGGGGACTCCGCGCCCTGCTCCCCGCTCCTCGAGCCCGGCGGCGATCGAGGCGCGCGGGCTCGCCAAGACGTATGCCAGCTGGTGGGGCAGCTCGAGCCTGCGTGCTGCGGCGCAGGGTGCACGCGGCGCTCGCCAGGCGCTCGCAGGTGTGGAGCTGGTCGTGCCGCGCGGCACCGCGTTTGGCCTGATCGGGGTCAACGGCGCCGGCAAGACCACGTTCGTGAAGGCGTTACTGGGGGTGGTGCTGCCCAGCGCGGGGGAGCTGCGCGTGCTTGGTGGCGCCCCGGACGACGTCACGGTGCGCGCCCGCATCGGCTACGTGCCGGAGCGACTGGCGCTGCCCGGCGCCTGGAGCGCGCGCAGCTATCTCGAGAGCGTGGCGCGGCTGAAACAGCGCGGCACGAGGCGCGCCGACGCCGCACGAGACATCGAGCGCCAGCTCGCCCGGGTGGGGCTCGCGCGCGACGCCGAGCGCCGCGTCGGGCAGTTCTCCAAGGGCATGCGGCAGCGCCTGGCGCTGGCGGCAGCGCTGCTGGGCCAGCCGGAGCTGCTGGTGCTGGATGAGCCGACCGACGGCGTCGATCCGCTGGGGCGCGCCGAGATCCGCGAGCTGCTCGGCGAGGAGCGCGCTCGCGGCGCGACCCTGTTTCTCAACTCACACCTGCTCTCGGAGACGGAGCGCATGTGCGATCGCATCGGCATCCTGGCGCACGGCCAGATCGTGCGCGAGGGCAGCGTGGCGGAGCTGTGCGGCAGCGAGGGCAGCTGGCGCGCGCGCTTCGCCGCGGGTGCGCCGGAGAGTGCGCTCTCGGGGCTGGGCTTTGCAGCGCTGCCCGACGGCAGCTTCGAGCTGAAGGCGGCCACGCCGGCGGAGCTGGATCAGCGCCTGGCCCGCGCGCGCGAGCAGGGCGCGCTCCTGATCGAGCTGCGCCCCGCGGCGCGCGCTCTGGAGAGCGTGCTGGCGGAGGTGCTGGGCCGATGAGGGCGGCGCTGATGATCGCCGGCGATATCCTGCGCGAGGCCGCTGCCCGGCGCTGGTTTCTGGCGTTTGCCATCGTGCTCACCCTGCTGCACCTGGGCTTGCTGCTGGGGCTGCGGCTGGACCTGGTGGACGGCGCGCTGGCTGCGACACGGCTGTTCGGGGGCGAGCTGAGCCATGACATCCGCACGGCGGACAGCGCGCTGCGCCACGTGTTCGAGGCTGCCACGTACGTGGCCTTCTACGGCGGGCTCGGCTTTGGCGTGCTCGCCTGCTCCGATTTCGGCCCCGAGCTGCTCGCGCCCGGGCGCATCGAGCACCTGCTGAGCTTGCCGCTGCGCCGGCTGGAGCTCCTGGCGGGCACGTTCCTGGGAGTGATGGGCCTGTGCCTGCTGGGCATCAGCTACGGGGTGGGCGGCTTCTTTCTGATCCTGTGCGCCAAGAGCGGGGTGTGGACGCTGCGGCCCTTTCTCGCCGTGTACCTGGCGGGCGTGGCCTTCTTTGCGCTGTATGCGGTGATGCTGGCAGCGGCGGTGTTCGTGCGCAGCGCGGCCCTGAGCGCAGCGGCGGGCGGCCTGCTGTTTCTGCTGGGCATGCTGGCGGGGCAGCGCGAGGAGCTGGGTGCGCTGCTCGAGTCGGGCTGGGGGCGCGAGCTGTTCCTGGCCCTGTCTGCGCCGCTGCCGCGCGTGTACGAGCTAGGCCAGTCTGCAGCGGCGCTGGCGCTGGGTGAGGCGCCGCCCGCCGAGCTGTGGCGCTGGGTGGCGGGGACGGTGGCGTTTGGTCTGGCGGGGCTAGCGGTGGGTGCATGGCGACTATCCAGCAAGGATTTCTGAAGCGAAGCAGCCTGCTCCTCGGGGCGCTGGGGCTGCTGGGGCTGAGCGGCGCCTTGATGATGAAGCCCGGCGCGCAGCGCGAGCGGCGGCCGGAGCTGGAGTTTCCGCGCTATCCGCGCGAGCACGATCTCGAGCGCCAGCGCCGGCGCACCACGCTCCTGCGCCCGCAGTCGCCGGACGGCGCCGCAGCTCCCGAAGTGAAGGCGCCGCGCCACGTGCCCGCGCAGGCCGCCGAAGAGCCCGGCGCCGTGCGGATCGACCCGCTGCACGTCGCGCTCTCCGGCGCGCCGCTGGGGCTGGTGGTGGAGGCCGCGGCGCTCAAGGACTCGAGCCTGGGGCGGATGTTGCTCGGGTGTTTCACCCCGCAGCTGTCGAGGGAGCTGGCGGAGCTGGCGCAGAAGACGGGCGTGAACCCGCTGGAGCAGGTGGAGCGCATCGCCATCGCCGGAGATCTGGAGGCGCCGGTTGTCATCCTCGGCGGTGAGGTGGGCGGCTTCGATCCGGCCGCGCTCGGTGAGGGAGTCAGCTTCGAGCCGCAGGGCGAAGACACGCTCTGGGCGGAGCACGGCGATCAGGCGGTGGCGCTGTGGCAAGACCAGATGCTGCTGGTGGGTGAACCAGCACCGCTGCGCGCCGTGCTGCAGCGGCTGCAAGGCGCAGCCAGCGCGGGTGGAGAGGGCCTGGCAGCGGAGGCGTACGGAGAGCTGTACGGCTCGCTCAGCGGGCGCGGCGCGAGCGAGCTATTGCCCTTTGACCTGCGCGAGCGCTTTGCCGCCGCCGCAGAGCGCGTGACCCTGCACGTCGATGCGCGCGAAGACTTGCTGCTGGTCGCCGAGGTGCACGGTGCCCAGCAGCCGCTCTTGTCGGATCTTGCCACCGCCATCGGCGGCGCCTTCGCGCTCGGCCGCCTGCACGCCGTGCGCGCCGACAACCCCGTGCTCGCCGAGCTGCTCGACCAGTCGCGAGTGATCCCGGGCGAGGGTTCGTTTCAAGTCGAAATGGCACTGCCCGTGGCCGTGCTCGCCGAGCAGCTGGGCGCCTGTGCCCAGGACGCGCTGCGCGAACCCTGATTTGCGCAAGAAACGGGCATGCGTGCCGGTTTCAGGCACATTTCAGCGGGCCAGGATCGGTCGGCCGGTGCTCGGATGGGCTGCACTGGGATTCAGGCGCTCACCCGCACGGCAGCGCCGAGTAGCGTGCAGAGGCGGCGCAGATCCACTAGGCTGTGCCACAGGCCGTGGGGGGAGTCGACGTGGGTTCGCCGATGGCAGGCGAAAAAGACGCACAGCGCCCGGCAGCGCTCGAGGCACTGCTCAGTGAGGCGCTGGATGAGGGCACCGGGCTGCTCGTTCGCAGCAAGAGCGGGCGCTGGCTCTGGCGCAACGGCGCGGCGTGCAGCTTCCTGGCGCAGCTCGAGCCACGCGGCCACTCGCTGGCGCAGCTGCTGAGGTCGGTGACGGAGCCCGGTCAAGGTGAGCTCTCGCTGCACGACCATGTCACCCAGTGGCGCATGAAGCTCATCCCCTGGCCGGGTGAAGGCCAGGCGCAGCTCTGGATCTTCAGGGAGCGCCTGCGCCCGCTGCCCGCCGAGCGGGAGCTCGCGCAGCTCCGGCTGGCGCTGGAGGAGGCGCAGGGCAGGCTACGGCTGCTCTCTGCGCACACCCGCGGCATCCTGTTCGAGTTTGACAGCCAGGCGCGCTTCGTCAGGGTCTGGGCCAGTGATCCGAAGCTGCTCTTGATGCCCGAGTCCGAGCTCTTGGGCCGCACCCTGGTGGAGGCGCTGGGCCCGGACGTGGGCGGCTGGCATCACGCGCGCGTGTCGCACACCCTGCAGACCGGCGAAGAGCAGGCGTACGAATATCGGCTGGAGGTGCCCAACGGTGCCACGAACTTCGCCTGCACCAGCGTGGCGGTGCCAGCGCCGGACGGCGCGGGCCGCAACGCGGTGTTCTGGATCCGTGATGTCACCGAGGAGGTGGAGCTGCGCGCGCGCCTGCTGCGGGCGGATCGGCTGGCAGCAGTGGGCACCATGGCGGCAGGCGTGGCGCACGAGGTCAACAATCCCCTCACCTACATGCGCCTGAACCTGGACATGGTGCTGCGCGAGCTGCGCCAGGAGCAGCAACGCGGCGCGGCGCTGGACAGGCTGCTTCAGCCGCTGGAGCTGGTGCGCGAGGGTGCCGAGAGGGTGCAGACGATCGTGGCCGCGCTGCTCAACCTGGCGCGGCCCGCGGACCCCAACCAGGTGGTGGACGTGCGCCAGACGCTGGAGCACTGCCTGGAGCTGACGGCGCTGCAGCTCGAGGGCCGCGCGGTGGTGCAGCGCGCGTACGCCAGCTCACCCAAGGTGTGCGCCAACGAGGCACGCCTGATCCAGGTCTTCACCAACCTGCTGAGCAACGCGGCGGACGCCATGGCGGAGGCGCCCGGTGAGCAGACCTTGCACGTCTCCAGCGGCACCGACGCGCGCGGGCGCGCCACCGTCGAGATCCGCGACAGCGGTGCGGGCATCCCGCGCGAGCACCTGCAGCGCGTGTTCGATCCGTTCTTCACCACGAAGCCGCAGGGCCTCGGGCTGGGGCTGGCCATCTGCCAGCGCATCATCGCGTCCTTCGGCGGAGAGATTCAGGTCGAGAGCGCGCCCGGACAGGGAGCGGCCTTCCGCGTCTGCCTGCCCGGGATGGCAGCGCCCTGACCCTGCTCAGGTCTGACGCGGGAAAATGCCCTGACCGGGGGTCAAGATGCGGTCGGGATCGAAGCGCCGCTTGGCCTGGCGCAGGTCACGGAAGCGCTCGCCGAAGTGCCGCCGCCAGTCCTGCGGATCAAACGGGATGGCGCCGTTGGCGTAGCGCGTGCCCCCGAGGGCCACGAGCTGATCGTAGATCTCGCGATTGTCCGCCAGCATAGCCAGCACCGTCTCCGGCGTGGGCGGATCGGCCGTGCGCAGCAGGCTGAACAGGAACGCGCGCCGCTCGTCCGGCAGACGAAAGAAGGGGCGCCGCATGCGGCGCGTGTCGATCGGATAGAACAGGATCGGGCCGCCCCCGACGTCCGCTGCCGTCAGATCCGCCAGCACACCACCGACGAAGCCGGGCGCCGCCGAGGCGGGCACGAACAGGTCCATCCAGGGATGAGGAAAATCCCACACCCCGATCGAGATCAGAAACGCGATCAGTGGATCGAGGCGGAAGGCAAAGTCCAGGTAGCTCTGCGTGACATCCGTGGCGTCGGCGCGCACGTCCTTCAGACCGGCGAGCAGCGCGGTCGGATTGGGCGCCTGGGGCGGCGTGAAATATGCCCCCGCCTCGATCATGAAGCGCCAGCCCGTGCCCGACGGATGTGGCACCACCTGCCCCTGCAGATGATCGAAGCTGCCCCGCGCCAGCAGCCGCAGCTGATCCTGCACGTACACGTCGATCGAGTCGTAGAACAGGTTGAAGACCCTGACCTGAGCCGGCGCGGGGATGAGCGGCAGCCGCGCGCGCACGATCAACGCCGACTGACCCAGGCCGGCGAGCACCGCATTGAACAGGTCGGGGCGCTGGCTCTCCGAGCAGGTGACGCGCTCACCTTTGCCGGTCACCACCTCCAGCTCCAGCACGTTGTCTGCTTGCACGCCAAACCGCTGCGAGGTGCCGCCGATGCCGCCGATCGACAGCGTGCCGCCCACGGTCAGGCCTTGAAAATCAGTGAGCACCCGCGGGGTCAGGCCCTGGGCGAAGGCGGCCTGGATCACCGCGCGCCACTGCACTCCGGGCTCGACGTCGATCCATCCGCCCGCACCCGAGGTATGGACGGCACCGAGCTCCGCCAGCGAGCTGGAGTCGATGACGATGCCGTTTTCCACCTGCGCCTGGCCGAACGGCGCGTGCGAGATGCCGCGCATCGCCACCTGCAGCTCGTGACGGCGCGCAAAGCGGACCGCCTTCACGATGTCCTGGATCGAGCCTGGCAGCAGCACCGCCACGGGCCGGCGGTGCACGATGTGGCCGAAGTCATCCTGTGCCGCATCCAGCTGGGGGCCGTCCAGAAACAGCGTGCCATCCAGCTCGGGCAACCGGGAGAAGCCGCTGGCCGCCGCGTCCGCGGCAGCAGCGGTTACCCAGGACCCTGCCGTCGGATCGAAGCCGACGATGACCGAAGCTGCAGCCACCTGCTGCAGCGCCCGCTGAAGAAACCTACGCCGTGATGAGCCGTCCTGCATCTCGTCTCCTTCTCTGGGCATGGCGTCACAAGATGGCGTCACCAAGATGGCGTCCCGAAGACAGAGCTCACCCCGCATCCCTACCCTCCGCAACGGGAACGCCGCCGCCGCGCCAGCCGACATCGAGCTTAGCAGACTCCGAGCGAGCTGTCCGCCACGGCTTCCACGGGCCATGCGCGCGCAGCGCGGTGCGGGCTGTACGGCAGCTCGCCATGCCTGGCGGGAGCCGGCGCCCGTCACCTCGTGTCACACGAAGTGTCCCACCGCCGTCGCGCTCCGCCCCGATACGAGGCGCTCGAGCAGCGCTCAGTCCTTCGGGCGAGCCAGCGGCGCGTACGTGGCCTGTGTGGCGCGGCAGTAGTCGTCAGGGTGCAGAAAGATCTGCAGCCCGCGCTGCCCGGCGGAGATGCTGATCACGTCGAACAGCTGCGCCGTCTCGTCCAGGTAGACGGGGTACGGCTTCTTGCAGGCGAGCGCGGTGACGCCGCCGCGCACGTAGCCCGTGAGCCCCACCAGCTCTTTCAGTGCCACGGGCTCCACCGACTTCTTGTGCGCGGCGCGGGCGAGCGCCTTGAGATCGAGCACCTGATCGCCCGGCAGCACTGCGAGCACGATGGCCTGATCATCGGCTCGCACGCACAGGGTCTTGAACACGCTTTCAGGGGGCAGGCCTACTTTCCTGGCCACCGTCTCGGCGGACAGATCCTGCTCGTCGAACTCGTACGCGCGCAGCTCATACGAGATGCCCAGCGCATCTAGCACCCGGCAGGCATTGGTCTTCTTGGGGGCAGACATGAGCAGGGCCGCTGTAGCATGAGAATTGCGCCCGCAGCACTGATGGCCTATTGCCAGGTGCCCGTATCAGGGAGTGGCATACATCGGGGCCCGCGGCCCCGCGCAGAGGAACCAACGGGGGATACGAGCTTGGGTCTATCCAGTGCGGGGTGCGCGAGGTGCGCAAAGCGTAGGTGGCGCCGGCTGGGGCTGGCTATCTCTGGCTGTCTGGTGGCTGCGCTCTGCGCCGGACCGGCCCTTGCGCAGGAGGACGAGGCCGATGACGATCCGCCCCTGCTGCTGAACCTCAGCGCGCCGGAGATCCACGGCTTCGTCAGCCAGGGCTACATCCGCAGCCTGTCCAACAACTACCTGACCGCGACGGACAGCAAGCGCGGCAGCTTCGAGATGACGGAGCTGGGCATCAATTTCACCCAGACCCTGAGCGAGCGCGTGCGTGCTGGCATCCAGCTGTTCGCTCGCGATCTGGGCCGGATCGGCGACTACAGCATCAAGGCGGACTGGTTCTATCTGGAGTATCGCTGGGCAGATTGGCTGAGCGTGCGCGCGGGGCGGACCAAGCTGCCCTTCGGGCTGTACAACGAGATCAACGACGTGGACTCCGCGCGCGTGCCCATCCTGCTGCCGCAGTCCACCTATCCCACTCGCAGCCGCGACTACTTGCTGGCGCAGACGGGGCTGGAGCTGTACGGGCGCGTCACGCGCGGGGCGCTGGGCGCGCTCGACTACCGGGTGTACACCGGCACGATTTTCATCGAGCTGCCACCTCAGGCGGACCCGAACACTCGGGTGCTGGACCTGCAGGTGCCGTACCTGTATGGCGCCCGGCTGCTCTGGGAGACGCCGATCGAGGGGCTGCGCGTGGGCGGCGCGGCGCAGAAGCTGCGGCTCGACGCGCAAGCGGTACAAAATGCCACACCCCTCGAGCTGAAGGCCCCCATCACCATGTGGCTGCTCTCTCTGGAGTACGCGGCGGATCCGCTGACCCTCGCCATCGAATACAGCCGCTGGCACGCCAGGAGCACCACCAGCTCGCCGGAGACGCTGCCTCCCACCAGCATCATCAATGAGCGAGGGTATGTAATGGCTGCCTGGCGCGTAACCGATTGGTTCCAGCCGGGCGCTTATTACTCCATATACTTTCCCGACACGAGGAACCGCACCGGCACGGCCGCGCAGCAGCACGACACGGCCCTCACCTTGCGCTTTGACCTGCAGGCGCACTGGCTCTTCAAGCTGGAGGGTCACTACATGGTGGGCACCGCGGACGTCGATCGCTCGCTGAACGTCACGCTCGCGGGCCCTACCGCGCTGGAGCGCAACTGGGCCGTGTTTCTCGCCAAGACGACGGCATATTTCTGAGCGCTGTTCCACGAGCAGCCCCGGCCCTGTTTCATTCCCTGCTCTGATCCCGCATTCTGCTCTGGTCTCTGCCTCTGGCTCCGAGCCCCGCTCGACCAGGTCTCCCCCCACCTGCACCCGGACTTCATCCCCGCCCCGCCACCTCCATCCCGCCCTGCCAGAAATGCGCGCACTCGGGCTCACGATCTTGCTCTTGACGTGTCTGCTGGGCACGGCCGCCGTGGCTCAGCCAGCGCCGCCGGAGTATCTGGTGGTGGTCAACGTCAAGAACCCGGCCTCGCTGGTCGGTCGCAAGTTCCTGGGAGAGGCCTTTCTCAAGAAGACCACGCGCTGGGAAGACGGTGAGCTGATCCGCCCGGTGGATCAGGAGCCGGACGCCGCCGTGCGCCGCAGGTTCACCGAGCACGTCTTGAAGCGCTCGGTCACGGCGGTGCGCGCCTACTGGCAGCAAGTGATCTTTGCTGGCCGGGGCGTGCCCCCGCCGGAGCTGCCCGGTGATCGGCAGGTGCTCGAATACGTGCGGCGCCATGCTGGCGCCGTGGGCTATGTGTCGGGCACGGCCGACACGGCGGGCCTCAAGGTCCTGACCGTGCGCTGACGAGCCATGTTTACCACCTTTCGTGCCAAGCTGCTCGCCATCGTCGGTACGGCGGCGTTCGCGTTCTCGGTGCTGATCCTGGTCAGCGCCGCCACCGCCCGGCGCGTGTCCGAACGGATGAGCGAGATCCGCGATCGCTATGTGCCCAAGATGGAGCTCGGGCCGCAGCTGGAAGGGCAGTTTGAGCAGCTGCGCCGCGGCCTGCAGGATGCCGTGGCGGCGCGCGACGGCGACGCGCTGGAGAATACCCGGGCTCAATACGACGCCGTGCTGAAGCGGCTGGCCGCTGCTCGCGAGGTGATCGACGAGCACGACAGCGCGGAGCTGCGCGAGGCCGTGCAGGACTACTACGACAGCGCGTACGACATCTCGCGCCGCATGATCGAGGGCGAGACGGGCGAGGAGCTGGTGAGCGCGATGAGCGGCATGCAGGCCAAGCAGGGCCGCGCGCTGCTCTTGCTGGAGAAGGTCACGGCCTTCGATCGCAGCGAGCTCGGGCGCGTGTTCGCGAGCGTCACCCTCGCGCTGGACACCGCGGCTCGCGTGCGGCTGATCGTGGGCGTGCTGTGCATCGGCTTCGTCACCTTGCTCTCGTACTGGCTGAGCCGCGGCGTGCTGCTGGCGCTGACCCAGCTGAATCAGGGCCTTGCGCGCGTGGGCGAAGGCAAGTTCGACCAGGAGATCCCGGTCACCGGCAATGACGAGCTGGCCGGGGTGGCGCGCAGCGCCAACCAGATGGCGCGAAACCTGCAGCGGGTGCTGGCCGAGCGCGACCACAACGACTGGCTGAAGAACGCGCTGGTGGGGCTGATGCGCGAGATCCGCGGCGAGCTCACGCCGGAAGAGGTAGGCACGCGCTCCGTGCGCTTCCTGGCGCGCTACATCGGCGCGCCGGTGGGCGCCCTCTACTACTCCGACGTCAATCGCGTGCTGCGGCTGCTCGGCGAATACGGTCTGGCCCCGATGGATCCGGAGCTGGCTGCGGCGCTCAGCTTTCGGGTGGGCGAGGGCCTGGTCGGGCAGTCGTGCCTGGTGGACGAGATCACCGTGATCGCCGAGCCACCACCCAACTACCTGCGCATCCGCTCGGGTGTGGGCGAGGGTACCCCGCGCACCCTGGCCTTCGTTCCGCTGCATCACCTCGGCTCCGTTGCCGGCGTGCTGGAGCTGGGCTTGTTCACGCCCTGGTCCGAGCGCTACGGCGAGCTGATGCTGGCCATGCGGGAGACGCTGGCCATCGCCATCGAGGTCGCGCGCACCCGCTCGACCCTGAACGAGATGCTGGCGGAATCGCAGCGCCAGGCCGAGCGCCTGCTGGCGCAGGAGGAAGAGCTCCAGACCACCAACGAAGAGCTGCACACGCAGCAAGAAGAGCTGCGCCAGAACAACGAGGAGCTGACCCAGCAGGCAGAGGAGCTGGAGGCACAGCGCCGCGAGCTGCAGCAAAAGAACCTGGAGCTGGACAAGATCAGCAAGCACCTGGCCCAGCAGGCAGAGGAGCTGAAGAAGGTCAGCGCGTACAAGTCGCAGTTCCTGGCCAACATGTCGCACGAGCTGCGCACGCCCCTGAACAGCATGCTGCTGCTCTCGAACCTGCTGGCAGACAACGAGGGCAAGAACCTGAGCGTCAAGCAGGTGGAGTTCGCGCGCACCATCCACTCCGCGGGCAAGGATCTGCTGGCCCTGATCAATCAGGTGCTGGATCTGGCCAAGGTGGAGGCCGGCAAGCAGGAGCTGCGCATCGAGCGGGTCGTGCTGGCGGCCTTCCTGGAGCGCACGGAGCGTGTGTTTCGCCCGCTGGCGGCGGACAAGAAGCTGGAGTTCAGCGCGCAGCTGGGCGCAGGTCTGCCACCCAGCATCGAGACGGATCCGCAGCGCCTGCAGCAGATCCTGAACAACCTGCTGTCCAATGCCATCAAGTTCACCAACCAGGGGCAGGTGCGGCTGGAGATCCGGCGTCCGCTCGAGCAGGAGCGGCCGCGGCGCAGTGCGCTCGAGCCGCAGCACGCGGTGGTCCTGGCCGTCACCGACACGGGCATGGGCATCGCGCCCGAGGATCAGGAGCGCATCTTCTCACCCTTCGAGCAGGTGGAGGCAGCGTCCGACCGCCGCTTCGGCGGCACGGGGCTGGGGCTAACCATCGCCCGGGAGCTGGCGGAGCTGATGGGCGGCTCGCTCGAGCTGTCGAGCACGCCCGGGCGCGGCAGCACGTTTCTCTGCTTCCTGCCCGAGCGCGCGCCGCTGAAGAGCGGAGCGGCCAGGCCCGCGGCGCCAGCGCCAGCGCCCGCGCCCGCTGCCGCCCCGCAGCCGGCGCCGCCTGCGCCCGATGCGTACCTGCTGGTGGTGGAGGACGATCCCCTCTCGGCAGAGGCCATGGGCGAGGCGATCACCAGCCAGGGCCTGGAGTGGCAGCGCGCCAGCGACGGCAAGAGCGCGCTCGAGCTGTGCAAGCGGCAGCCGCCCGCCGGCATCATCCTGGACGTCAAGCTGCCGGATCTCGACGGCTGGCAGGTGATGGAGGCGCTGCGCGCCAACCCCGCCACCGCCAGCATCCCCGTGCACTTCGTCTCCGCGGCGGACGCCGCCGAGCGCGCGCTGGCCATGGGCGCCGTGGGCTTCCTGGTCAAGCCGGCCACGCGCAACCAGCTCACGGACGTGGTGGGCCGGCTCACGCCCAGCAACAACCGGCAGGCGGCGCGCGTGCTGATCGTGGAGCCCGATCCCAGCCGGGGCGACTCGCTGGTGCGCGAGCTGTCGGCGGAGCGCCTGCAGGTGCAGCACGTGGTGGACGCCGCCGGCGCCCTCAACGCGCTCGCGGACGGGCGCTTTGGCTGCATGATCGTCGATCTGCAGGAGCCCGGTGAGGTCGAGTTCCTGCGCTCCGTGCGCCAGCGCTTCGGGGCCGAGGCGCCCTCGATCATCGTGTACACGGCGCTGCCGCTGAGCCGGGACGTGGCCAAGCAGCTGGAAGCCTGCGCGGACGCGGTGGTGCTGAAGGAGGGCTCCTCCAGCGAGCGGCTGCTGGATGAGGTGCGGCTGTTCGTGCGGCGCCTCAAGGGCGGGCTGGCGCCACGCCGCCCGACCCCGGCGCGCGGCCTGCGCCCCAACGTGCAGCTCGCGGGCAAGCGCGTGCTGGTGGTGGATGACGACATGCGCACCGTGTACGCGCTGTCCGCCACCTTGCGCGCCAAGGGCGCCGAGGTGCTGGTGGCGGACACGGGCGCCGAGGCCCTGGCCACCCTCGGGCGCGAGGGGCACGTGGACGCGGTGCTGATGGACATCATGATGCCGGAGATGGACGGCTATGAGACCATGCGCCGCATTCGCAAGGGGCTGCAGCTCGAGCAGCTGCCCATCATCGCGCTCACCGCCAAGGCGATGAAGGGCGACAGGGAGCGCTGTCTGGCGCTGGGCGCGAGCGACTACTTGCCCAAGCCGATCGATCCCGAGCGCTTGCTGGCCCTGCTGCACGCACGCCTCAATGGCACGCCGGCGAATGGCACGAGTGCGAATGACACGGCTGCAAGTGACAGGGCTGCAAGTGACACAGCTGCGCCCAGCGAGGCCGCGCCCAGCGAGGCCGGTGAGGCCGCATCCCGCGAGGCCAGGACCTGATGACCCCGGCGGACGTGGAGGCGCTCGAGATCCGGCTGCTGCTGGAGGCCATCCACGCCCGCTACGGCTTTGATCTGCGAGAATACGCGCCCAGCTCCCTGCGCCGGCGGGTGCGCGCCGCGCTGGCCCGCTCCGGCCTGGAGCACCTGGGCGCGCTGCAGCACCGCATCTTGACGGACCCCGGTGCGTTCGCCGAGGTGCTGGATGATCTCACGGTGCGGGTCACCGAGATGTTCCGGGACCCTGGCTTCTTCCGCTGCGTGCGCGAGCGCCTGGTGCCCATCCTGCGCACGTACCCACACCTGAAGATCTGGCACGGCGGCTGTGCCTCGGGGGAAGAGGCGTATGCCACCGCAGTGCTGCTGAGGGAGGAGGGCCTGTACGAGCGCTCACAGATCTACGCCACGGATCTGAATCCGAGCGCGCTCGAGCATGCACGCCAGGGCGTGTACGCCGCGGACCGCTTCGAGCTGTTCGCGGAGAACCACGCGCGTGGCGGCGGCACGGCTCCGCTCGCCGCTTACGGCACCCTGGCCTACGGCCAGTTTGCCGTGCACGAGGCGCTGAAGAAGAACATCCTGTTCTTCCAGCATGATCTGGTCTCCGATCACGTCTTCGGCGAGATGCACGTGATCTTTTGCCGCAACGTCTTCATCTACTTCGACGCAACCTTGCGCAAACGAGTGATAGAGAAGTTCGCGCAGAGCCTCTATCCCGGTGGCTTCCTGTGTCTGGGCTCGGGTGAGCGCCTGCCCAGCTGCTACCTGAACAGCGCGCGCTCCAGCGGGCTGCCCTTCTCGGAGTTCTCGCGCGAGGAGCGCATCTATCGCTATGACGGCTGAGATGCAGGCAAGGGCCCCGGCGCGGCGTGAGGCGCTGGTGATCGGGGGGGCGCTCGGCAGCCAGCAGGCGCTGAGCCAGCTGCTGCCGCAGCTGCCCGCCGCGTATCGGCTGCCGGTGATCGTGGTGCTGCATCGCCATCGCCACGCGCAAGACATGCCCAGGCGCTGGCTGAGCGAGCTCTGCGCGCTGCCCGTCTCCGCGATCGAGGATAAGGCTCCCATCGTGCCGGGCCAGCTGCACCTGTGCCCGGCCAACTACCACGTGCTGATCGAGGCAGCGCGCACGTTTGCGCTCTCGATCGAGCCACCGGTGAACTTCGCGCGGCCGTCGATCGACGTGCTGTTCGAGAGCGCCGCCCAGGTCTACGGCCCAGAGCTGGTCGGCGTGCTGCTGAGCGGAGCCAGCGCCGATGGCGCGGCAGGCCTGGCGGCGATCAAGGCACGCGGCGGCCTGGTCTACTGCCAGGATCCAGAGAGCGCCATCGAGCGCACCATGCCCGAGGCGGGCTGCAGCGCCACCAGGGTGGACCGCATCGCCTCGCCGGAGGCCATCGGCCGCGAGCTGTCGGAGCTTTCCCCATGAACAGACCCAGCGTGCTCATCGTCGACGACGTGGAGGCCAACCTGATCGCTCTGGAGGCCCAGCTCTCGCAGCTGGAGTGCAACCTGGTGCTGGTCAGCAGCGGCAATGACGGGCTGCGGGAGCTGCTCAAGCGCGAGTTCGCGGTGATGCTGCTGGACGTGCAGATGCCGGAGATGGACGGCTACGAGATGGCGGCGTATGCGCGCGAGAACCCGGCCACCCGCGACGTACCCATCATCTTCGTGACTGCCATGCTGGAGACGGAGGCGACGGCGCTGCGTGGCTACGGCTCGGGCGCGGTGGATTTTCTGTTCAAGCCCGTGAACCCCTACATCTTGCGCAGCAAGGTGCAGGTCTTCCTGGACCTGTACAGCAGCCGGCGCAAGGTGACCGACACCCTGGCCGCCCACCAGCGCACGCTCAAGGATCTGGAGGCGTTCAACTACTCCGTGTCGCACGATCTGCGCGCGCCGCTGCGCCCGCTCGACGGCTTCAGCCAGACCCTGCTGGAGGACTACGCGGACAAGCTCGATGAGCGCGGGCGCGGCTACCTGCTCAAGATCCGGGCGGCGGCTCAGCGCATGGGGCAGCTGATCGACGATCTGCTGCGCCTCTCTCGCATCCGCAGCGCGGAGCTGAGCGCCCGCGAGTTCAACCTGTCACAGCTGGGGGAGACCATCACCGCCGAGCTGCGCGCCAGTGAGCCCGAGCGCAAGGTGGAGCTGACGCTCCAGCCCGGGCTGATGGCTCGTGGCGATCCCGCGCTGCTGCGCATCGCGCTCGAGAACCTGCTGCGCAACGCCTGGAAGTTCACCTCCAAGCGGCCCGCGGCGCACATCGAGCTCGGGCAGCGTGAAGACGGCGCGTATTTCGTGCGGGACGACGGCGTGGGCTTCGACACGACGTACGCCGCGCGGCTGGGGCAGCCCTTTCAGCGCTTTCACGGGGCCGCGCAGTTCGAGGGCACCGGTATCGGGCTGGCCATCGTGGCACTGATCGTGCGCAACCACGGCGGACAATTCTGGGCAGAGTCCGCTCCCGACCAGGGTGCCACGTTCTTCTTTACGCTAGCGCTTCCGGAAGAGTCACCGGGTGACGCCGCCGGCTGAGCTCGCTGCTTTGCGGCGGGCCGAAACCCCTGCCAATTTTTTTACTTCATCGCCGCGCTGCGCTAGGCGGATTGCCGTGGAGAGGACGCCCATGAACCGCATCGCCATCGACCCCGCCCTGATCCGCGACCGAGCCCACGCGCGCTGGCTGGCGCGCGGCTGTCCGCAGGGCGCCGGCGATCTGGACTGGCTGGAGGCAGAGCGCGAGCTACAGCGGGAAGCGGCGCTGAGCGCGCAGCAAGCCGCAGCGCTCTCGCGCGCGGCCGAGGGTGGAGAGCCACCGCCGCCCGCGCCCCGCCCACAGCTCCAGCCGCCCCGCCCGCGCTTGCGCCGCTCGCCCACCGCGCGCACCGCGCACCTGCACAACGAGATCTGGCTGCAGGCAGAGGTCCGGCCGCGCGGCGACACGCCGCTGCCGCCGAGCGAGCTCGTGCGCAAGGGCCCGCCGCAGACGCTCGTGCAGCAAGCGATGGCCGCCGCGCGCGCCGCCGTGAAGCGCACGGGCTGACACGAACGTGCGGCGGCGCCGCTGGCTCTGCTCACGGCCGTGCCGCGGCCGCAGCCTTTGGCTGCGCCGGTGCCGCAGGCGTGGCCGGCGCGGCGGGCTTCGGTGTGACGGGCTTCGGTGTGGCGGGCGCCCGCGGCGTGCCGGTGGCGGCTCCCGCCTCGGGGGTGAGGATGGCCTCGACGACCTGATCGTCGCGCAGGAAGTGGCGCGCGGCGAGGCGCAGGTTCTCGCTCGTGATGCGCGGGGTGAGCTGCGGCAAGCTGGTGATGGTGCGCGGGTCCTCGTCCATCTTGAACTTGTCTACCAGGCGCTCGAGCCAGAAGGCGTTATCCCGGTACAGCTCCTCCAGCTCGCGCGTGCGCTGGGCCCGCAGCTTCTCCACGTAGGCCGCGGGCACGCCTGCCTTCTTCAGCTCGGAGATGGTGGCGCGCGTGGCCTTCAGGAGCCGCTCGACGTCGGCGCTCTTGCACTCGAACGAGATGGCCAGCGTGTACGCATCATACGGCACCCGCTCGAAGCTGTTGCTGACGAAGGGCGCATACGCGCCGCCCGTCTGCTCGCGCAGCACCTCGCGCAGGCGCAGCGTCAGATAGCTCTCCAGCGAGGTCAGGTCCGTCTGCGCGCTCTCGCTCCAGCGCGACTCACCATGATAGACGAGCGAGACCGAGGCCTTGTCATCCTTGCCTTGCCGGACCCGCACCTCTGCGGCCCCGGGGCGGCGATGCAGCCCGAAGTCGACCGGCTTCTCCTTGCGCCCGGCGCCGGGCAAGCTGGCCAGATAGCGCTCGGTCAGGGCGCGGAAGCGATCGAGCTCGATCTGCCCCACGAACACGAAGGTGAAGTCGCTGACGTCGGAGAAGCGCTGCTTGTAGAAATCGAGCGCGACATCCAGCTTCATCTGATCGACGGACGCCAGGGTGGGCGGCAGGCGCCGCGGCGTGTCGCCCCATAGCTTGCGGGCGATGGCGTCGGAGAAGACCTGGGTCGGGTTCAGCTCGCGGTTGCGCAGCCCCTCGCGCAGCGCCGTCTGGTACGCGGCGAAGGCCGCCTCGTCCCGGCGTGGCGCGCTGATCAGCGCGTGCAGCAGCTGGAACATCGTCTCCGCGTCCTTCGGCGCGGCGCTGGCGCGGATGCCCTCGTTCTGCTCGTCGATCCAGGGGTAGGCGCTCACCAGCTTGCCGTCCAGCGAGCGGGTGAGCTGCGCGCGATCCAGCTGCCCCGCGCCGCTGACCGCCACCACCTCGTGTGCGACGCGCACCGAAGGATAGTCGCTCGCCGGCTCGCGCGCGTTGCCCCCGTAGCTGATCGACTGCTCCAGGATCTGATCGCGCTTGAAGTCGGTGGGCTTGAGCACCACGCGCGCGCCGTTGGACAGCGTCCACACGGTCACCCCGATCTCGGCGATCTGCTCCTCCTTCACCACCTGCCCCGGCGTGGGGGCGCTGGCGAGCAGCGCACCGGGAGGCGCCGGCTCCTCGTACGGTGCAACGGTGCGCTGCTTGGCTGCCGCAACCGCTGCCAGTACCTCGGCCTCCTCGGGCAGCGTGTCGCGCGTGGCGCCGCTGACCATCACCAGCTGCTGGCTGGCCGTGAGCCACTGGTTGAAGGCCGCCTTGATCTCGGACGCGTCGATGGAGCGCATCAGCTGCAGCCCCAGCTTTCTCTGGAGGTCGGGCGAGGTGACCGCGTTGCCGGTGACGAAGTGATTGGCGAGCGCCGCGGTCAGCGCCGATAGCTCCACGCTGTCTTGCTTGGCCACCGCCTGATCCAGGAAGCGCAGGTACTGCTCCTTTACCCGCTTGAGCTCTGCCCGGGTGAAGCCATGGCGGCGCACGCGCTCGAGCTCGTCCAGCAGCAACGGCAGGCTCTTCTCCACCTGGCGCTCCTTGACCTGGGCAGACACCTGCAGCAGATCGAGGCGGCCGAGCACGGCGGGAGACAGGCCGCTGGAGGCGTTGGTGAACGGCGCGAGCGGGTTATCCGTGATCTCCTCCAGGCGACTGGTGAGCATCAGGGTGCCCAGCACGGAGACGAGCTGGGCACGAAAGTCTGCCTCGCTGTGCACCAGGCGCGCGGGCGCCTCGAGCACGATGTCCACGGCCGTGCCGGCCGCCTCGGGGTCAGTGATGACGGCGGCGCTGGTGCCGGGCCGCAGAGCGATGTCAAAGCGCGGCTCCTCGGGCGCGGCGCCCGCGCCCGCCAGCGAGCTGAAGCGCTCCTGGATGGCGACCTGCACGGCGCTCGGATCGATGTCGCCAGCGACGATCACCGCCATGCGCTCGGGGCGGTACCAGCGCCGATAGAACTCCAGCAAGCGCTCGCGCGGTGCGGTCTCCAGCACGGCCTTGTCGCCGAGCACCTCGCGCTCGGCGAAGCGTGAGCCCGCGAGCAGCAGCTGGCGTTGCTGCTCGCCGACCCGCCGTGCTGCCGCGCGCGAGCTGGTCCACTCGGCAGCCAGCACCTTGCGCTCGCTCTCCAGCTCCTCCGGGTCAAAGCTGATCTGGCTGGCCCAGTCCACCAGCACGTTCAGCGCGCCGATCACCTGCTGCGGATCATCCGTGGGCACGATGGCCTGGTACTGCGTGCGATCGTAGGACGTGGCGGCGTTGACATGGGCGCCGAAGCGCAGCCCGTTGCGCTCGAAGAACTCGACCAGCGTCTGCTTCGGGTAGCGCTTGGTGCCGTTGAAGGCCATGTGCTCGATGAAGTGCGCGAGCCCCCGCTCGTCCTCCTGCTCGTATACGGAGCCGGCCTTGACCATGAGCACCACGTGAGCGCGATGATCCTTGACCCGATGTTGCTGCAGAAAGTAGCTCAGGCCGTTCTTCAGCCGCCCGCTGATCACGCGCGGATCGAGCTGCAGGGCGGGCCCCTGCCCCTTGCCGTCTCGAGAGGCCACGGGCAGCGCCGTGCCCGCGGGCTTGGTGGGCGCGCCACCGCAGGCGCTGGCGGCGATGAGACAGCCGAGCAGGAAAAGCAGCGCACGCAGAGCACGAGCACGCGGCAGAGAGGGCGAGGAAGGGATGGTCAAGGTGGCGCGAGCCTAGTGCCTGGGTTGCGCTGAATCGAGGCTCAAATGCCCGCGCGCCGGGCCGATCCGGCACACCAGAGCGCTCGATCGCCGGGAAAAAGCCCCCAGCGCGCTGGCACGGTGTTCAGGCGCCGGTAGTGGCAGGGCCACTGGCGCTCGGCGCGCGGCTCAAGGACAGCTGCTGCTCGGGGGTGGTGAGATGCTGCCAGCGAGGGTGCAGCCCTGAGCGCCCGCCACGCGCACGCGGCCGGCAGAGCCGCCGCCGCCGCCGCCGCCTTCGCCACCCGGGCTGCTTGCGGCGCTGCCGCTGGCGCCAGCGCCGCTGGTGCCGCCGGGCCCTCCCTCACCCCCGTTGGCGCCGCGACCACCGCTGCCGCCCTCGGCGTTCACGCTGCCGGCGATGCTGACTTGATTGCCCTGCAGCAAGATGCCGCCGCCGCTGCCGCCGCCCGTGGCCCCACCCGACGAGTCGCAGCCATTGGCGCCGGTGGCACCGCGCGCGAGCACGCTGCCCGTGATAGTGAGGGTGCCGCTGGCTGCCAGCTCCAGTCCGCCGCCACCGCCACCCGGCGCGCCGCCGCAGCCGCCACCCCAGCCGCCGAGGCAGCCGGGGATCAACGGCGAGAGCTGCACGTTGCCGCGCGTCTGCCCGCCGGCGCCACCCAGCTCACTGCCGCCGTTGCCGCCGCGACCGCCCAGCGCGGCAAAGCCGCCACCGCCGCCGCCACCGTTGTCGCCGCCATCGCTCCGGGTGTCGCCGCCGTTGCCGCCCGAGCTGCCCACGGCATTGCAGTTCCAGTGATTGCCCGGACCTCCCGCGGTGCCGCTGGCGCTCACGTCGATGGTGCCGCCGATCTCGGCGTCACCGAACACCACCAGCGCCACGGGGCGGCTGCCGCTGACCCGGAAGGTGGTGCCGGGCGCGATCTGCAGCGAGCGCATGGGCAGCACGACGAGGTCAGGGCCATTCTGCTGCGTTTGCACCACCAGCGGCGGACCGGGCCTGCCGCACCAGCCGCTGTTGCTCAGGGTGCCCGTGTTCAAGGTCACCATGCCGCAGTCGAGCACGATGTCGCGGCGCGAGCCGGCGGAGTTGAGCGAGCCGAGGCTCACGTTGGCGGGCTGGAAGGTGATGAACTGACCGACGCAGCTGCCGCTCTGGCAGGTCTCGTTGGCGCCGCAGACGTCGTTGCAGGCGCCGCAGTGTGCGTTCGAGCCCAGCGCTGCCTCGCAGCCGTTGGCGTCGGCCCCGTCGCAATTTTCGAAGCCGGGCTCACAGCCCAGCGTCACACAGTTGCCGCCGGCGCAGCTCTCGCTGGCGTTGGCGCGCGCGCACGGCACGTTGCAGCCGCCACAGTCGACCAGGCTGTCGAGCGCGACCTCGCAGCCGTTGCCCGGGCTGCCGTCGCAGTCGCCGAAGCCCGGATCGCATACGCCCACCCCGCACGAGCCACTGGCGCAGCTGGCCGTGGCGCTGGCAAGGCGCCCGTTTGCATCGCCACAGCCCACGCCACAGCCCACGCAATCGCTCAGGGTGCGCAGGTCCGTCTCACAGCTGAGGCTGTCGCCGTCGCAGTCGGCGAAGAACGGCGCGCAGCTGGCCGCGCTGCACACGCCACCGGAGCAGGCCAGGTTCTCGGCGCCGGGGATCTGGCAGGGGGTGGCGCAGCTGCCGCAATCGGCGAGCGTATCGAGCGGCGCCTCGCAGCCGGTCGCGGTCAGGCCGTCGCAGTCGTCGTAGCCGTTGGCGCAGCTGACCAGCTGGCACACTCCGCCCGCGCAGGACGTGTCGGCGTTGGGTGCGCTGCAGGCCACGCCGCAGGCGCCGCAGTTGGTCAGCGTATCGAGGGGCCGCTCGCAGCCGTTGCTCAGATCGCCGTCGCAGTCGCCAAAGCCCGGCACACAGCCCGAGAACTCACAGCTGCCGCTCTGGCAGCTGGTCTGCGCGTTGGGGATGACGCAGGGCGTGCCGCACGCGCCGCAGTCCGTCTGCGTGTCCAGCGCCTGCTCGCAGCCGTCTGCCGGCTGCTGGTTGCAGTCGGCGAAGCCGGGCGCGCAGCTGGCGATGGCACAGCTCGCGCTCACGCACTCGTAGCCGGAGACCGAAGACAGGTTGCGCGCGCTGCAGTCGTCACCGCAGGCCGAGCAACTGGAGAGCGTGCCCAGGTTGCAGGCCTCTGGAGCTTCGCCGCCGCCTCCGCTGGTGCCGACCGTGGGCGGCAGGTTCAGCTCGGGCAGGGTCTCGAAGCCGAAGCGCCCGCACGCGCCCAGCAGCGCCGCGAGCAGCACGCCGCGCAGCGCGACAGCAGGCCCGGCGCTGGCGGTGGCCCGCGTGCGGGCGACCTCAGCGCGCTGAGCCACGCGCGAGCTCGAGCCAGACCAGGCCATGTCTCATCATATCACCGGTGAATCACTGCGGCATCCGCGCGGGCTGGGCGGAGCGCCGTAAGTGCGCGGCTACGCCACGCCGCCGCTGGCGCGCGCAGCCCGGCTCAGACGGGAGCGCCGGGGCGCCCGGTGTGGGCAGGCGGGGCCAGCGCAGCAGAGCAGTCCGCTCCGGCCGCGGGCTGCGCCGCTCCCAGTGGGCCCGCCGGAGCTTGCGGCGCGAGCGAGACGGCCAGCAAGAACGCGGCTGCGGCGAGCATGATCAGCAGCGCGAGCGCGACGCGATGCCCCCACCAGCCGTCTGCCTCCGGTGGCTCGCTCGGCGCCGGCGGCTCTTGCGGCAGCTCGCCCAGCAATGGCGCAAACTGCGAGCGCTTCAGCGCCACCCAGCACGCCCACTTCTCATCACAGAGGTACGCGTCGCTGCTGATCTTGCCCCAGTTCACCAGCATGGCGATGCGCTGCTCGCTGAATGGGCCCGTCGTCTTGCCATCCTGGCTCACGTACCACTGCATTGCGTCTCCCTCCGCCATCCCCGCGCCCGGCCCTGCACGTTGCGTGCTCAACGGCTTCTGACCACTGAGCGGCTCGCGCTGGCACGGGTGTAAGGATGTTTTGAAGCTCGCCTGCAGCAGACTCGGGCCGCTTTTGCGCCACAGCGTACGCGGGGGTGTGACGGATCGATCCGGTACACTCGCGCAGATTGTGCTCGGTGCTAGCTTGGCCCTATGAGGGCCCTGATGACTTACACCACCCCCCCTTCCCTCAAATCGCGCTCGTCGCGCGTCCACGCTTGGCTTCTCGCCCTCGCCTTCGGGCCCGGGCTGATTGCCATCTCTTGCTCGGATGATGCCGAGCCCGATCCCATGGGTGGCACAGGAACGTTGGGCATCGGCGCAAGCGCGGGGAACTCCGCGGGCGGCAGCTCCGCAGGTAGCTCCAGCGGTGGCAGCTCGAACGGCGGTAGCTCGAGCGGCGGCAGCTCGGCAGCGGGCGCGGGCGGCTCCGCGGGCTCTGCCGGCAGCAGCAGCATGGCCGGCAGCGCGGGCAGCGAAGGCATGCCGGACGCCGGTGCCGGCGGCGGCGCAAACGCGAGCACGGCGGAGTTCACCCTCAGCTCGCCGGACTTCGACGGCGTGGAGGGCTGCGGCCCCGGCGGCGCCGCAGATGTCTGCGATCTGTTTCCGGACGAGACCACAAACTTCGCCGGCGACAACGTGTCACCCGAGCTCGCGTGGAGCGGCGCGCCTGCCGGCACGCAGAGCTTTGCCATCGCGCTGCACGATCTCAGCTTCACCCAGGGCGGCGACCCGTTCACCCACTGGGTGATGTGGAACATCCCGGCCTCTGCCACCGGCTTGCCCGGAGCGCTGCCGGATGGGCAGCAGCCCGGCGTTCCCGATGCAGACACCCGCCAGGTGAGCATCGGCGACGACGACGGCTTCTTCGGCTCGGGCGCGGCGGGCAACGTGTACGAGTTCGTGCTGTACGCGCTGAGCACGCCCAGCATCGATCCGGGCACCACGGATCCGGACGCCGTCGAGGACTTCATCTTCGATCTCGACGAAGTGCTGGGCACGGCCACCTTGCGCGCGCGCAGCACCCCCAACGACTGAGCGTGCACCCTGCGGCGCCGGCGGCAGCGCGCCGCCGGCACGGGGCAGCTCACCCACCCGGCGGGGTGCGCAGCACGAGCATGCGGATCTCGGTCATGTCTTCCATCGCCCAGCGGATGCCCTCGCGGCCCAGCCCCGAGTTCTTCACCCCGCCATACGGCATGTGATCCACCCGCCACGAGGGCACGTCACCGATGATGACGCCGCCCACCTCCAGCTCATCCCAGGCGCGCTGCGCGTGATACAGGTCGCGGGTGAACACGCCCGCCTGCAGCCCAAACTGGCTGTCATTCACCTCGGCCAGCGCAGCGTTGAAGTCCTCGAAGCGGCTGAGCAGGGCGACGGGACCGAACGCCTCTTCCTCGCGCAGCGGCAGGCCGCGCGGCACCCCCTCCAGCAAGCTGGGCTCGAGCAGTGCGCCCTCCAGCTTGCCACCGCACAGCAGGCGTGCACCGGCGCGCACCGCCTGCTCGATCCAGCCCGCCAGACGCTGGGCCTCCGCCGCGGAGATCATCGGACCGATGAAGGTAGCCGGATGCTTCGGGTCGCCCGCGTGCAGCGCGCGCGCGGCCGCCACCAGGCGCTCGCGGAAGTCGTCGTACAGCCGCGCGTGCACCAGGATGCGCTGCACGCTGATGCAGCTCTGCCCCGACTGGTAAAAGGCGCCGGTGACGATGCGGGCGACCGCGTCCTCCAGCTGCGCGCTCTCATCCACGATGCAGGCCGCGTTGCCCCCGAGCTCCAGCACCACCTTCTTCTGCCCGGCGCGCGCCTTCAGGTCCCAGCCCACCGCGGGCGAGCCGGTGAAGCTGAGCAGGCGCAGCCGCGGGTCCTCGGTGAACAGGCGCGCGCCCTCGCGCCGGCAGGGCAAGATGGAGAAGGTGCCCTCCGGCAGGTCGCACCCGGCCAGCACCTCACCGATCAGCAGCGCGCCGATCGGGGTGAGGCTGGCAGGCTTGAGCACGAAGGGGCAGCCCACGGCCAGCGCGGGCGCCACCTTGTGCGCCGCCAGGTTGAGCGGGAAGTTGAACGGTGAGATGAAGGAGCACGGACCGAGCGGCACGCGCTTCCACATGCCGGTGTAGTCGCGCGCGCGCTCCGAGATGTCGAGCGGCAGCACCTCGCCGGTGAGGCGCACCGACTCCTCCGCGGCGATGCGGAAGGTGTCGATCAAGCGGCTGACCTCGCCCCGGCTGTCGCGGATCGGCTTGCCCGCCTCCACGCACAGGCTCTCCGCCAGCTCCTCCGCGCGCTCGCTGAAGCGGCGCACGCAGTGCTGCAGCACGGCCTGGCGTTGATACGCCTTCAGCTCTCGCAGCGGCCTGGCTGCCTGCACGGCGGCAGCGATGGCGCGATCGATGGCCGCCTCGTCCGCCAGCGCCACGCGGGTGGCGATCTGACCCGTGTACTTGTCGATCACGCTCAGGTCGCCATTGGCGAACACCGCGCGGTTGGCCAGATAATAGGGATAGCTCTCGCGAAGCATCACTCTCCTCCTCGTGCTGGAGTCCTGCGCAGCTAGAGTCACAGCGCAGCTACAACCACCGCCCGGCAAAGCGCAGAAACGCCGCCCAGTCCTCGGCCGTCATCGAGTGGGTGCCGGCGCGCAGGAAGTAGCCGAGCTTGCCGCCGCTCAGCTCGCCCGGCGGGGGCAGCTCGGCGGGCAGCTCCGGGAGCGCGCCCGGCTGCTCGCCGCGGGCTGGCTCGAGCAGCTGATATACTGGCCGAGCCGCGCGCAGCACCTGCAGCTGGCCGAGCGGGTTGGCCCAGGCATCCTCCAGCGCGGCCGCGAACAGCAGCGGCCGTGGCGCCACCAGCGCGGCCAGGCAGTGCTGATCGAAGGGCAGCCGCGCCGGCTCGGCGCCAAACCGCTTGAATTCGGCATTGAACCAGTGGGGAAAGCCCTGGTTGATCTGCCGCACGCTCTCGCCCGTGCTGCTGCGGCTGGGCGCGCTGCCGCCGCAGCCGGCTTGCAGCACCAGGCCGAGCGCGAAGCGCGGGTCAAGGGCCGCGGCCAGCAGAGCCGCCTTGCCCATGCGCGAGTGACCGACGATGGCGCAGCGCTGCGCGTCGACCTCGGGGTCCGCTTGCAGATAGTCGAGCACGCGCGACGCTGCCCAGGCCCAGATGCGCAACGTGGCCCAGTCATGGGGGCGCCCGTGCTCGTCCGCCGCGGGCAGGTAGCGCGCGAGCCCCTCGTCCGCGCGCGGCCGATCCGGCTTGACGTCGCAGCTGTGGAAGGTGACGAGCCCGTAGCCTTGCTCGATGATGCGCTCCACGTTCCAGGCGGCCGCGGCAGAGCCACGTGCAGCCCGCGAGTGCGCGCCCAGCTGGTGACAGCGCGCCTCGGGCACCGAGGCATCGGCCAGCACGCTGTGGTTGCCGCCAAAGTTGATGCCCAGAAAGACGGGCACTGGCCCTGCGCGCCGCTCGGGCAACACCAGCAGCACATCGATCGGCGGCACCCCCTCGGGGCTCGCCAGCTCGATGGTGGCGAGCTTGATCCGCGCCTTGCCGCGCAGCGCGCTCGTGCTGGCCAGCTCCGAGCGCAGCTCGAGCGGAGGCGGCGCTGGCGCATGGCCATACATGTAGTGCTCGAACAGCGCGAGCAGCTCTGGCCTGCGCCGCTCCCACCACTGCTCTGCCGTGGTGATGCGCGTGCCATCCAGCATGCGCAGCGGATCCGGCAGCTCTGGCTGCAGCGCCAGCTCTTCAAGCGCGGGAAACGGTGCGGCGTGCGGGGCGATCATCGGCGCTCTGGGCCGGCACTCTAGCCCGCACTTCGCGCGCGTGTCTCGCCCGTGCTCGTCCGGCTGGGCTCGCCAGCCCGTCAGCTCACTTGCCGAAGCTCAGGCTGGCGCCGGCCTTGATCCCCGCACTGGCCTTGGCGCTCGGCTTCTTCGCGCTGGCGCTGGTGCTGACAGATTTATCTACCTTCAGCGCAGGCGCCTTGACGTTCACCTGTGCTGCCGCGGCCTTGCTCGCCGTCACCTTGCTGGTGGCCTTGCCCGCGAGCTTGCTGGTGGCGCTGGCCTTTGCCTTCAGGGCTGCGCCAGGCAGCGCGGCCTGCGCGGTGGCGTCCAGAACGGGCGCGGCCAGCCTGGCGCTGGCTGCTGCCGCGAGCTGCGCGCGAGCCGCGAGCTGGGCCTGGGCAGCGGCGCGCAGCGAGGCGACCGCGCCCACGTAGCTCTTGCCGGCTGCCGTCAGGGTGAGCCGCAGCGGCTGAGCAGCAAGCTCGAGCTTGCCGGCCAGCTCCGCGCGATATCGAGCGCGCTGCGCGTCCCAGACCAGCGCCACCGGCGCACCGCCTGCGAGCTCGAGCTGGAGCGAGAGCTCCGCTCCGGCGCGAGCCTGACCCGAGGCCTCGAGCACGTGGGCGAGCAGCGCGTTGCCCTCTGCGACCAGCTCCACCGCGTGAGGCCCCACCGCGAGCACGCTGCCGCCAAAGCGCGCCAGTGGCAGGATCGCATATTCGCCGAGGGTGGCGGTGTTCACCTGACCCTTCGCCTCCAGCGAGACCTGGAGCGGCTCGGCGACGAGCCCCGCCTCGAGCTGCGCGCGGCCCAGCCAGCAGCCCTGCGCCGGCTGCCAGCTCAGCTCTGCGCGCGGGTGGCCGCCACCCTGGGTGCGCAGCTCGGCGCTGAGCTTCGGCCGCTCCGCTTCGCTGACGAGCGCGCCGCTCGCGTCGTACACCTGCCCGAGCACGCTGCCATTCTCCAGCACGGCCAGCTCCAGCTGCTGCTCGCCCACGGCCAGCACCGTGCCGCCCAGGGTGGGTGTGACCAGCGCGGCGCGTGCCTGCACTGCGGCGGTGGCGGGCGGCGCGCTGGCTGCGCCCTCTGCCTGCTGTGAGTTGCACCCGCCGAGCGCGAGCAGAGCGAGTAGCGAAACGAAACAAATGCAGGAATGATGACGCATCATGAGCTCCAGCCCGGAGCTTACGGCGTGCGCTCGCGCGCTGAACAGGTCTGCCCGGGTGCAGTCGAGCGCGTGATCGCACGATGTTGGGGCACGCCGCCTCGACTGATACACTCCCGGGGGTTCGGCCGGGTGCAGCGCTGCGGTGCACCGACGTCGTGAGCAGCGCGCAGCGCGCGGGTCGCGTTTGGTAGTTCGCTCGGCGCGTGCTAATTACATGATGGTCCCCCCCGCCTTCGCCCGGCGCTCGCCGAGCAGCGCTCGTGGGAGGCGCTGCGCGGCATCGCGCGCGACAGCGAACACGAATCACAGTCCAACTAGCAGCGCGCTGGCAAACGAGCGGCGCGCAACGCGAGCCGTGTCGAGCGCACTGGCGCTCGCCCGCTCGCCTTTCGAACACGACATGAGTGAATTCGATCTGCCTCTGACCAGCCACATGGTGGCCCCCGTCAACGTGCTCGCGCCCGGTGAGCGCCTGGCAAGCGCAGCAGCCAAGCTGAGGGAGCTCGGCATCTCTGCGCTGCCGGTCGTCGACTCGCGCCGGCGCCTGATCGGGGTGCTGGAGCGCACGGATCTGTTGCGTGTCGGCCGGCTGCGCGCGCGCCAGGAGGCGGGCGAATCACGCTTCTGGTGGCCTGAGCTGAGCGTGGCCGAGTGCATGCAAACGACCGTGCCCGTGGCGCCCCCGGAGCGCTCCTTGCGGGAGTGCGCGCAGCGCATGCTGGAGCGCGGGCTACACCGGCTGTACGTGCTGGGCGACGACGAGCTGCTCGGGGTGCTCAGCACGCGCGAGCTGATGCGCGCCGTGCAGCGCGCCCAGCTGGCCATCCCCGTCGCGGCACTGGCGGCCCAGCCTGCAGAGAGCATCTCGGCGCATGCGCCGCTGGCGGTGGCCTGCGGCCGGCTGGGGGCCAGCCCCGCTCGAGCGCTGCTGGTGCTGGTAGAGGACGAGCCGGTGGGCGTGTTTGCCCGGGCAGAGCTGCGCGCCTGCCTGGAGGTGGACCCGGAGCAGCCCACGGGGCCGTACGCGGATACCAGCCTGCTGGTGCTGCCTGCCGAGCTGGACGCGTCGGGCGCCGCGGAGCGGGCCCTCGAAGCGCGCGCACGCTACATCGTCACCCGCGAGCCCGAAGACGGGTACCGCATCATCTCGGGCCTCTCCTTCGCCAGCTGCATCTGCGGCGGCGCCCAGGGCCTGCCGGCAGAGGTGGAGCCACTGCCGCGGGTCGCGGTACCGCTGGCACCGCCCCGCGTGTCCAGCGTGCCGCCGCCGAGGGATCTCCGCCCGGCGCCGGCAAAGAGCCCGCTCGTCCAGGATCGGGCGGCGCCCGGAGTGGCTACACCAGGAGCTGCTGCATCTGGAGCTGCTACATCAGGAGCTGCTACATCAGGAGCTGGAGCAGAAGCGGCGCTGCCCGAGCGCCGCCCGGGGCAAGGCCCGACTGCAGCTGCCGAGCCGCGCGAGCCGCTGCCTGCGGGCGAGCGCTGAAGCCAGGGGTGGTGCGTCCTAGGCGCGCCGCCCCAGCAACGCCCCTCGCGGCGTGCGCTCCTGGCGCTTGTTGTCACGGCGCCGGCGCATGTAGTCCTCCAGCTGGCGCACCGTTGCATCGAAGGCGTCACGCACGGCCACGTTGGCGTCCTCGTGGGCATGGTTCAGACCCGGATCGCGGCTCGCCGCGATTTCGCCACCGGGAACGCGAACATGCACGTGCACGGAGAACAGGTTGCCCTGATGGTGCCGCGCCATCCCCGCCTGCACGAACACGTGGCAGCTCACCACGTGTGGCGCAAAGCGCTCCAAGTCCCGAGCTCTCGAGGCGATTCGCTCCGCCAGCGCGTCCGAATGTTCCAGGCCGTGAAACGTGATTTGAAGATCCATGATCCCTGGCGTGCACGGCGCGTACCATCAGCCCTGGCCCCTTCTGCAGCAGCCCCGGCTCCGGCATCCCCAGAGCTCTGACGCGGGGTCAAGCTAGCTCTCTGAAGCGATGCTTCTGCAAAGGTTCTGCAAAGGAGAGTAGAGCATGCCCAAGACCGGCATCGTCGTGGCGGATAGCGCGCGCGCGCGCTTGTTCACGCTGCAACCCGCAGATGAGCTGACCCCGGAGCGGAGTCCGGGGCTCATCGAGCATCTAGATCTGACCAACCCCGAGGGCGAGTTGCCGGAGCGAGAGCTGTTCAGTGACCGGGGCGGACGCAAGCACGGCGCCCGCTCGTCCCATGGCGCCGATGATCACCGAGCGGAGCACCGGGCAGAGTACGACCGGCGCTTCGTCAGGCGGCTGCTGGAGGAGGCGCAGCGCTTCGCGCGCGAGCAGACGCTAAACCAGCTGGTGCTGGTGGCGGAGCCGTCGCTGCTCGGGCTGTTGCGGCCGGAGATCGAGCGGCAGCCGCTGCCCGGGGTCAGCGTGCTGGAGGTGCCAGAGAACCTGGTGCGTCACTCGCTCGCCGACATGATCGACCTGCTCACCCGGCACGGCATCATGCCCAAGTCGCGTGCGCCCGCTGGAGGGCTGTACCGCCCGCGCGGGCAGCCGCCCGCGATGCGCTGAAGGCAGCGCGACAGAGAGCTGGGCGCGCCGGGGCACCCCGGCGCGCCGCGCGCCGGCGCTAGGGAGCCGGCACGGGCGGCGGCTCGTTCACCAGCAACCAGAACAGACCCAGCGCCTTGGTGGCCTGAGCGAACTCGTTGAAGTCCACCGGCTTGCGCACGTAGGCGTTCGCGCCCAGCTGATAGCTCTGCACCACGTCGCGATCTTCGCCCGAGGAGGTGAGCACCACCACCGGCAGGTGCTTGGTGCGCTCGTCCGCCCGCACCCGCCGTAGCACGTCGAGCCCGCCGATCTTGGGCAAGTTCAGATCGAGCAAGGCCACGGTGGGCAGCTGGCTGGTGTCGCGCCCCTCGTACGGCCCGGTGCCGAACAGATACGCGAGCGCCTCTTCACCGTCACGCACCACCACTATCTCGTTGGCCACCTGCGCCTTCTCCAGCGCGCGCACGGTGAGCAACTCGTCGCTCTCGTTGTCCTCGATCAGCAGGATCAGCTTCATGACTCACGCTCCAGGAGCACTCGAGGAGTTGAACGCCCGCGGCTGAACGCTGGGCACGGCCGGCAAGGTGAAGAAGAAGGTGGCGCCTTCCCCCACCTTGCCCTGGCCCCAGATGCGCCCGCCGTGCCGCGCCACGATGCGATGGCAAGCAGCGAGGCCGATGGCCGTGCCGGGGAAGCGCCGCGGGGCATGCAGGCGCTGGAACGGTACGAACAGCTTGTTGGCATACTCCATGTTGAAGCCCACGCCGTTGTCCCGCACGAAGTACACGCGCGCCTCGCCCTGCTGCTGGCAGCCCACCTCGATGTACGGATGCGGCACGTCGCGCGTGAACTTCCAGGCGTTGGCCAGCAGGTTCACGAACAAGCCGTGCATCAGGCCGCGATCCGCCCAGGCGCTGAGCCCCGGCTCCACGGTCACGCTCACCTGACGATCGGGCTCGCGCGCGGCGTGCTCGGCGATCGCGGCCCGGGCCAGCTCCGAGAGGTCGACCTGGGAGAGCTGCAGCTGCCCCAGGGTCACCTTCGCCAGCGCGAGCAGACCGTCCACCAGCTGGCTCATCGCCACCGCGTTCCCCTGGATGTGCCGCAGCCACTCGCGCGCCTGGCCGGGCAGCGCCTCGAGGTGCTCGTCCAGGAGCAGCTTGGCAAAGCCGTTCATGCCGCGCAGCGGCGCCCGCAGATCGTGTGCGACGGAGTAGGTGAAGGCCTCGAGCTCGCGCCGTAGCCCCCCGAACTGCTCCGTGCGCTCGCTCAGCAGCTGCTCCAGCTGCTGGTTGACCTGCCGCAGCTCCAGCTCCGCCAGCTTGCGCCGGGTGATGTCGACGTTCACCCCGATCACGCTCTGGGCCTTGCCCGAGGGATCACGGATCACTCGAAAGCGCCCCACCAGCCAGCGCACGGTGCCGTCAGGCCAGCGCACTCGCCACTCGCCCTCGACCGCCTCGTCACTGTCGATCGCCTGCTGCACGGCCGCCATGACGGCGGGGCGGTCCTCCGGCAGCACCAGCTGCTCCCAGCTCGCCCGGTTGCCGCCGAACTCTCCCGGACGCAGGCCGTGCATGGCCTCGAGCTCGGGCGTCCAGCAGCTGCGCCCGCTGTGCATGTTCCACTCGAAGGAGCCGACCTGCCCGATCTGCTGGGTCAGCAGCAGCCGCTCCTCGCTCAGGCGCAAGGTCGACTGGAGCGCCGACTGGAGCGGTGCCGCGTCGCCCTCGGCGCTCTCCCCAAACGATACAGCCGCAGGCAAGGCCTCGGCGGCGCTGGCGCGGTGCGCGTCACTCATGCATCTGGCCGTTCCCCACCGGAAGATCATCTCGCAGGAGCGCAGGTGCGGCAACTCGCCGGACGCATCGAGCTAACAGGCGCTGCGCGCTGCCGCGCTTTCGCCGCCCGCCGACAGCGCGGTAGCACCATGCGCCTCTTTCAGACAGCCCGGAGCTGGAGTTGTGCCAGCTGTGCCAGTCGGCTGGCGCGAGCGGCGCGCGCTGCTGGCGCAACTCTCCCGGACGGAGCGACAAATCGCAGAAAACCGCCGAAATATCGGCACCGCGCGGGCGTGGCACGCTGGCTGCAACATGTGTCGCCATGCCGATTCGAAAGCATCATCTGGGGCTTGGAACGTTGCTGAGCGCGCTCTTGACGAGCGCTGCGTGTAAGGACGAGAGCGCGGTCATCCCACCGCTGGATGAGCCGCTGACGATGATGGACCCCGAGCTCGGCGGCGACGGTCCGGTCGAGGTCGAGACGATGGTGCCCGGCGACGGCGAGACCGACTTCATCAGCAGCGTGGGCGAAGGTGGCGACGGCGCCCGCGGAGGGCTGAACGCCAGCGAAGACGCCGCCACCGGGGCGCTGCCGGCAGCCCCGAGCGGCAATGACGGCGGTGCCCAGCGCGCCATCAGCGAGGCGGACATCCTGCAGCTGGACGGCGACCGCCTGTACGCGCTGTCGCGCTTCAGCGGCCTGTCCGTCATCGACGCCTCCAACCCCGCGGCGCTGCGCCTGACGGGCGTGTACCGCACCGCGGCCGAGCCCTTCGAGATGTACGTGCAAGACGGGCTGGTCTTTGCCATGTTCAACGGCTGGTACTCGTACCACTGCGATCAGCAGGGGGTGTGCAGCTGGCAGCAGACCAGCCGCATGCAGGCCATCGACGCCCGCGACCCGGAGCACATCCAGCTGCTCGCCGATCACGAGGTGCCGGGCGCGATCTCGGACTCGCGCCGGGTGGGCGACGTGCTCTACCTGGCCACCCACGAGTCGGGCTTTTGCTGGGGCTGCGAGTCCGTGCCCAACACCACCCTCACCTCCTTCAGCGTGGCCAACCCCAGCCAGCTGACCCAGGTGGATCAGCTGCGGCTGCCCTCGCCCCCGGATACGTACCTGGGCGAGCGCAGCATCTCCGTGACGGACCAGCGCATCTACATCTCCGGCTGGGAGTGGCGCAACGCGGGCACTGGCAGCCAGGCTGGCTCGATCCAGGTGGTGGACATCTCCGACCCGTACGGGGCGCTGGTGCTGGGCGACAAGTTCGACATCGCCGGCCAGATCCAGAGCCGCTGGCAGATGGATGAATACGAAGGCGTGCTGCGCGTGATCAGCCAGCCTGGTGGCTGGGGCAACGGCCAGGCCCCCGTGCTGGAGACCTTCCGCGTCAACAGCTCCGCCGATCTGGTGCCCGCGGGCAGCGTGACGATGCAGCTGCCGCGCGCCAACGAGGTGCTGCAGAGCGCGCGCTTCGACGGCGAGCGCGCGTACGCCATCACCTTCGAGCAGCGCGATCCGCTGCTCACCTTCGATCTGAGCGACCCGGCCAATCCGCGGCAGCGCGGCCTGCTGGAGATGCCGGGCTGGGTGTATCACATGGAGCCGCGCGGCGACCGCCTGTACGCCCTCGGCTTTGACCCGGACAGCGCCGCGGGCTCGCTGAACGTGAGCCTGTTCGACGTGGCCGATCTGGACAACCCGCTGCTGCTCAGCCGGGTGGGCTTCGGCGGTGACTGGGGCAGCTTCGCCGAGGGCCAGAACCAGATCCACAAGGCCTTCACCATCCTGCAGGATCAGGGGCTGATCCTGGTGCCGTACAGCGGCGGCAGCTACGACGAGGCTACCTGCACCTCCAGCTACGGCAGCGGCATCCAGCTGATCGACATCGGCCAGGACCAGCTGCTCGAGCGCGGGGTGGCGCCGCAGGTGGGCTCGGCGCGGCGCGCGCTGTTGCACCGCGACCACCTGTTCGGCATCGGCGACAACGCCGTGCAGACCTTCGATATCTCTAACCGCGACGCCCCGGTCGAGACGGCCCAGCTGGACGTGGCGCGCAACGTCACCACCGTGCGCGTGCTGGACGATCACCTGATGCGCTTCGGGGTGGACTGGTGGACGCAGCAGACCATCCTGGACGTGACGCCGCTCTCCCGGGCCAGCAACGCCGAGCCCGAGGCGGAGATCGATCTGAGCGCGGTGATCGGCGGCGACGAGTGGTCCTGCGGCGGCGGCGCCCACTGGGGCGGTGAGGTCTTCACCAGGGGCAACTACGCCTACGTGCCGCGCTACAGCTACGTGGAGAGCGGTAACGGTCGTGCATATCAGCAGCAGATCACGTTTCACATCGTGGACATGAGCGACCGCGCTCAGCCGCGCCTCGCTGGCAGCTTCAGCCTGGACCCGGTCGGCACGGACAACTCCTGGTTCGCCGGCATCGTCCAGACCGAGAACATGCTGCTCGTGGGCCGTAGCCAGGGCTACTTCCGCTGGGAGAAAGACCAGATCGTGGAGAGGCCCACGTACTCCTATGACGTGATCGATCTATCAGATCCCAGCTCGCCGCGCGTGGCGCAGCGCTTCCAGGTTCCCGCTTCGATCGCGGGCGGTGGCTGGGGCTATTTTCCGGGCGGCTGCATGATCGACATGGGCTGGGGCTGGTACGGCGGCGGCTACGGCAGCTCCGTGGCGCTCACGGACGGCGATCTGGTGGTCAGCCAGCACACGGAGCCGCTCGACGACGGCAGCGGCCGGGTGCGCTACTACCTGGATCGCATCGACGTCAGCGACCCCGACCGCCCCGTGGTGCTGCCCAAGGTCAACATCCCCGGCGCGGCGCTGCACTTCAACGCCGACACGGGCGAGCTCATCACCGTGGACTACGAGCTGCGGCGCGAGGCCGGCACCAGCTGGAACGACTGCAGCGCGCGCGGCGCGTACGGCTACTACGACGAGCGCTACCGCCACTGCGAGGTGTATCGCCGCACGCTCAACGCCCTGCTGCTCGAGGGCGATCGCGCGGTGCGCACCAGCCAGCTGTGGCTCGATCAGACGCGGCGGGTGAGCAACATCGCCGTGAGCGACTCGCGCGTGTTCTTCACCACGACGGATTTCCCGCAGCCCGGCGCTGCGGCGCCGCGCAGCTCGGCGGATGCCACGCCGCAGCCGCTCTCGCCCGTGATGCTGGAGGCGCTGCGCCTGGACGGCGGCCAGCTGGTGCGCCTGCCCTCACACGAGCTGCGCCGCGTGCCGCGGGACTCCTGGTACGGCTCGCAGCTGCTGGCGCGCGGCGAGCGAGCGTTCGAGATGTTCGACAGTCGCCTGACGGTGGTCGACACCACCAGCGGTCTGCCGCCCGCGCAGCTCAGCCACGAGCTGCCCGGCTGGGGCTGCGGCTCGCTGGAGGTGGCGGGTGACACCGCGTACTGCGCGATCGGGCCGCGCGGGGTGGAGGCCATCGACATGAGCGCGCTCAACCGCTGAGCGCGCAGCGCGCGGGGCCGCCGAGCGCGCAGCACGCGCAGCGCGGTGGCCGACGGGGTGCTGTGACGAGGCGCTCGGGCTTCTGAGCCCGGGCGCCTCGCGATTTTTGTCGTCGCACGTGCCCCCTCATGCCCTGCCGGCGCAGGGAGCCCGGCTCAGCCCGGTGGAGCGCCGAGCTCGCGCTTGGGGCCGTTGAAGCTCTTGAACAGGCGGCGGTGGCTGCGCAGCGAGAACTCGTCGTCGCGGCTGTCGTACTTTCGCACCCAGTCGAGCAGCATCTCCAGGTTGGCGTCCTGCTCGGCCTTGCTGGCGTATTTGTGCGGCTCCCACGGCCGCGCCCTGCAGTTGGCCACGCACACCTCCACCCCCGGGTTGAGGAAGATCAGCTCGCTGCACTCGGGCAACACCAGCTCCAGCAGGTCGGCGTAGCAGCCCTCGATCACCCAGGCGGGGTTGTGCGAAGTGAAATGTGCGATGTCGCGCGCGCTGTCGGCAAGCGGCCGGCGCTCGGGAGGTGTGCCGGGCTGCCACGCCAGGCTGTCCAGATCCAGGTGGGCGAGCTGCCCCGACCTTGCCAGCTGGCTCGCCAGCGTGCTCTTGCCGGCGCCGGAATTCCCAAAGATGACGATTCTCTGCATGTCGAGCTGGAACGCGGCGCAGATGCTATCAGCTCGGCGGGCCCGCTGGTTCCACAATTCGCGGTGTGCCACCCGCTGGCCCTGTCACGCGGGGGCCGCGCCGCGCCTACACCAGGAGCATGCTGCGCTTCGCGAGTGCCCCGATTTTCCAGCCCTGCGCCAGCGCTGCGCTTGCAGTAGGAGGGGGTTGGACCCGGCATGCCTCCCGCTCGCGACCCGCTCGACGTCTGGATGGCGCAGCTCGCCGACGGCGATCGTTCGGTGTTCGGGGCGGTGTTTCAGCGGCTCTGGCCGCCCATCGAGCGGCTGTGCCTGCGGCTGTTGCAGAGCCCGGCCGATGCGGCGGATGCCGCGCAAGAGGCGCTGCAGAAGATCCTGGAGCGAGCGCCCGCGGACTACGATCGCACGCGCCCCGCGCTGCCCTGGGCGCTGGCCATCGCCGGCTGGGAGTGCCGTACCCTGGCGCGCAAGCGGCAGCGCCGGCGCGAGAGCAGCACGAGCGAGCTGGAGGAGCAGGGCCCGGCGGACCCAACGGATGTGGAGGAGGCATTTGCGCAGCGCGAGCTGAGCCGCGCGGCGCTGGACGCGCTGGGCGAGCTGTCGGACGTGGATCGCGAAACGTTGCTGGCCACCTTCTGGGAAGAGGCGGCCCAGAGCTCGCCTGTCCGCGCGGCTTCGCCCGCAGCCGTGCGCAAGCGGCGCGAGCGCGCGCTGGCGCGGCTGCGCACCGCCTTCCGGAGGCTGTATGGGCTCGACTGAGCTGAGCTCCGAGAGCGTCGACCTGCTGCGGCTGGAGCGCCAGGCGCGGCGCCGCTACGAGCTGGGCAGGCTGCGGCGGGCCGCGCTCGGGGCAGCGCCGCTGTTGCCGCTGGTGCTGGGCGCGCTGTACCACAGCGGGCGGCCCACCTCTACCCTGTGTTTCGGGCTGGGCGCGCTGGCGCTGGCGCTGGCCATGTTGTGGTACGGGCGCACGGCGCAGCGCGCGGTACTGCCCGGCGTGGCGGCTGGCTTCGTGCCGCTCGTGCTCAGCCTGTGCGCCAACCAGATCCATCACTGCGGCATGAATGGCTGCAGCTCCTTCTGCGCGCCGGCCTGCACCCTGGGCGGCAGCGTGGCGGGCCTGGCAGTGATGAAGGTGGCGCGGCAGCGCGGGCTGGGGCTGCGCTTCCTGGGCGCGGCGTCAGCAGTGGCGCTGCTCACCGGCGCCATGGGCTGCACCTGCGTCGGCTACTCGGGGGTGATGGGCCTGGGGGTCGGCTACGTGCTCGGGCTGCTGCCGGGCTGGCTACGATTTCGTAAGTCTGCCGCCTAGTGCTGCGGCGCGCCCCGACGGCAGCTCGCGTGTAATGCCGTCACGCTAGCTGCGTCTTCTGCCTATGTTGCTCGTGAAGAAAAGCTCATATCGAAGCTGGGCCGGGCCGATGCTCGCGGCCGCGCTGCTCTCGGGCTGCGTGGCCCACGGCACTGCCGCCGATCAGGGCGCCGTGCGCCACCTGGTGCGCGAGCGGTCGCAGCTGGAGCTGCCGCCCGTGAAGCTGCCGGCGGCCAACCTGGACACGGACGCGCGGCGCCTGCTAGAGCAGCCGCTGACCCTGGACAGCGCCGTGCGCATCGCGCTGCTCAACAACCGGGAGCTGCGCGCGCAGCTGGTGGGGCTGGGCGTGGCGCGGGGGCAGCTGGTGCAGGCGAGCGTGCTGCCGAACCTGAGCTTCGAGGCCGAGCTCGGCATCTCCACCGAGAACTCGCGCGACCGGCACTGGGAGCTGGGCGCCGGCTTTGACCTGAGCCAGCTGCTGCTGCGCGGCGCGCGGCGCGGGGTGGCAGAGGCCGAGCTGAGCGGCGCGCGCATCGAGGCGGCGGGCGCCACGCTCGATCTGGCCTACCAGGTGCGGCTGGCGTTTTACGATGTGGCCGCGGCGCAGCAAGAGCTGGAGCTGCTGCGCACCACGCAGCGGGCGTTCACGGCCGGCGCGGAGACGGCCAAGGCGCTGCACGAGGTGGGCAACCTCACCGATCTCGATCTGGCCAGCGAACGCGCCGCCGAGCAGAGCGCGCTGCTGGACGTGGAGCAGGCGGAGGCCGATGCCATCAGCGCGCGGGAGCGCCTGAACGTGTTGCTGGGTTTGTTCGGGCACGACACGTCCTGGAAGCTGGCCGGGCCGCTGCCGGATCCAGACCCGGAGCTGGGGGACCTGCAGCGGCTGGAGACGCGCGCGATCACGGCGAGCCTGGAGCTCTCGGCCACCCGCGCGCGGCTGGAGAGCGCGGCGCGGCGCCTGGGCTTGACCAAGACCGCGGGCTGGCTGCCGCAGCTGGAGCTGGGGGCACACGCCGAGCAGGAGGAAGCGGGCTGGACGGTGGGGCCCGCCGTGCACGGCAGCTTGCCGCTGTTCGATCGCCAGCAGGGCAACGTGATCTCGCAGCAGGCAGAGCTCAGCGCGCTGCGCGAGCGCTACACCGCGCAGGCCATCGGCATCCGCGCCGCGACCCGCTCGGCGCGCGCGCGCGCCGAGGCCAGCGCGCGGCGCGTGCACAAATATCGCGAGCTGCTCTTGCCGCTGCGCGAGCAGGTGATGCGCCAGACCTTGCTGGAGTACAACGCCATGCAGGTGGGCGTGTTCCAGCTGCTGCAGGCGCGGCGCGAGCAGCTGGAGGCGAACCGCGGCTACGTGCGCACCCTGCGTGAATACTGGCACGCGCGCGCCACCCTGGAGCAGCTGCTGGCGGGGCGTCTGGCGGGCACCCTGGCCACGGACCGAGCGCCACAGCGCTCGCAGCAAACGAGCCAACCCGCGGAGCGGGCGCATTGAACGCCGGCGCGGGCTCAACGAGGCCGGCGGCGAGAGACACGGAGCGAATGACACATGGATCGGCGTGAGTTCATCGGCATCGGGGTGGCAGCGGGAGCGCTGGTGGCGGCGCAACCCGCGCGCGCGCAGAGCCCGGCTCCTGGGGAGCGCGCAGCGCGCTCGCAGAAGACCTTCGCTGCCCCAGGACAGGTGGCAGTGGTCACCCCCAACGGCAGCACCCTGCCCTGGCGGCGCTCGGGCAACGTCAAGGTGGGCCACCTGATCGCGCAGGAGGTGGAGCACGAGTTCGCGCCAGGGCTGGAGGCCACCTGCTGGGGCTACAACGGCGGTACCCCGGGCCCCACGATCGAGGCGGTCGAGGGCGATCGCGTGCGCATGTACGTGACCAATCGCTTGCCGGAGGCCACCACCGTGCACTGGCACGGCGTGCTGGTGCCGTCCGGCATGGACGGAGTGGGCGGGCTCACCCAGCGCCCGATCGCGCCGGGCGAGACCTTCAAATACGAGTTCACCTTCAACCGCGCGGGCACGTACATGTACCACCCGCACTATGACGAGATGACCCAGATGGCGCTGGGCATGATGGGCATGATCGTGGTGCACCCGCGCGCGCCGCGCGGCCCGCGCGTCGACCGCGATTTCGCGCTGATGACCCACGAGTGGAAGATCCGCCCCGGCATGCGCCGCCCGGATCCGAACGAGATGAGCGACTTCAACGTGCTCACCTTCAACAGCAAATCGTTTCCAGCGACGGAGCCGCTGGTGGTGGGCCGGGGCGAGCGGGTGCGCATCCGCTTTGGTAACCTGAGCGCGATGGATCACCACCCCATTCACATGCACGGCTACTACGCCATGGTCACCGCCACAGACGGCGGTGCCATTCCGCCCGCAGCGCAGGTGCCGGAGACCACGGTGCTGGTGCCGGTGGGCACCACCCGCACGGTGGAGTTCGTGGCGGACGAGCCGGGCGACTGGGCCATGCACTGCCACATGACCCACCACATCATGACCCAGATGGGCCACGGCATCCCGGTGATGGTCGGCGCCGATCACCGCCGCATCGACCGCAGCATGCACGGCGTGGTACCGGGCTACATGACCATGGGCCACGACGGCATGGGAGCCATGGCCAAGATGAACATGGCCATGCCGCGCAACAGCTTGCCCATGCGCGCGACCAAGGGGCCACACGGGTCCATCGACATGGGCGGCATGTTCACGATCATCAAGGTGCGCGACAACCCGGACACGGAAGACGGCAGCGGCTGGTACCAGGCGCCCCCGGGCACACAGGCAGATGTTGCCAGCGCCGCGGAGCTGCAGGCAGATGGAATCGACCCCAATGCATGATCACGCTTCCGGGGCCGCGCTGAGCGTGGCCAGCGAGCCCCGCGTCATCGATCCGGTGTGCGGCATGAAGGTGAACCCCGGAGCGGCTCGCGGCGGCAGCCACGAGCACGAGGGGGTCACGTATTACTTCTGCAACCCCAAATGCCGCGAGCGCTTCCGGGCAGAGCCGGAGCGCTATCTGCAGAGTCAGGCCTCCGCGCAGCGCGCGCTGGCACACGGCGAAGAGGCGGCGCGCGCGGGCCACGGCTCGCACGCTGGCGGCGCCCCGGCAGCACACGGGCCGAGCGGCGCGGCGCCGAAGCGCGCGGCGGACACCTGGTACGTGTGTCCGATGGATCCCGAGGTGCGGCAGCTCGGCCCGGGCTCTTGCCCCAAGTGCGGCATGGCGCTCGAGCCCGAGCTGCCTGCCGAGAGCGACGCGGCGAACCCGGAGCTGCGCGACATGACCCGCCGCTTCTGGTGGAGCGCCGCGCTCACCCTGCCCACGTTTGCGCTGGCCATGAGCGATCTGCTGCCGGGGCAACCCGTGCAGCAGCTGGTCTCTCCACAGGCGTCCAGCTGGCTGCAGCTGGTGCTCGCCACCCCGGTGGTGCTGTGGGGCGGGCGGCCCTTCTTCCACCGCGGCTGGGCCTCCGTCCGCCAGCGCAGCCTGAACATGTTCACGCTGATCGCGCTGGGCACCGGGGCCGCCTTCGGCTTCAGCGTGCTGGTCACCCTGTGGCCCAGCGCCGTGCAACACCTGAGCGCCGCTGGCCACGCCGGCCCGCCCGTGTATTTCGAGGCCGCGGCCGTGATCACCAGCCTGGTGCTGCTGGGGCAGGTGCTGGAGCTGCGCGCGCGCCACGCCACCTCCGGCGCCATCCGCGCCCTGCTCGGTCTGGCCCCGAAGAGCGCGCGGCGCATCGCGCCCGATGGCAGCGAGCACGACGTGCCGATCGAGCAGCTCGCCGTCGGTGATCGGGTGCGCGTGCGCCCCTCCGAGAAGATCCCGGTCGACGGCGTGGTGCGCTCCGGAGCGAGCAGCGTGGACGAGTCCATGCTCAGCGGCGAGCCGCTGCCGGTGGAGAAGGTGGCGGGCAGCCCGCTGCGCGCCGGCACGCTCAACGGCTCCGGCACCCTGGTGCTGGAGGCGCAGCGCGTGGGCGCCGACACCTTGCTCGCGCAGATCGTCCAGCGCGTTGCCGAGGCGCAGCGTAGCCGCGCGCCCATCCAGCGCCTGGCCGATCGCGTGTCGGCCTGGTTCGTGCCGGCCGTCGTCGCGGTCGCCGTGCTCACCGCGCTGGTCTGGGGCACGCTTGGTCCGGAGCCGCGGGTGGTGTTCGCGCTGGTCAACGCCGTGGCCGTGTTGATCATCGCCTGCCCCTGCGCGCTCGGGCTGGCCACCCCGATGTCGATCATGGTCGGCACGGGGCGCGGCGCGCAGCTCGGCGTGTTGATCCGCGACGCGCAGGCGCTGGAGCTGCTGGAGAAGGTGGACACGCTGGTCGTGGACAAGACCGGCACCTTGACCGAGGGCAAGCCCAGGCTGGCGCGCATGGTGGCCGCGCCGGGGCAGCAAGAGGACGACGTGCTGCGCGTGGCCGCAGCGCTGGAGCAAGGCAGCGAGCACCCGCTCGCCGCCGCTCTGCTCGGCGCCGCGCGCGAGCGGTCGCTGCAGCTGCCGCAGCTGAGCGATTTTCAGGCGCACGTCGGGCGCGGCGTGACCGGCAAGGTGAGCGGTCGTGGCGTTGCGCTCGGCAACCTGCAGCTGTTGCAGGAGCTACGGGTGGACCCTGGTGCCTTCGCGGCGACCGCGGAGGAGCTCAGCCGCGAGGGGCAGACCGTGGTGTTCGTGGTGTCGGACGGCGCCGTGCTCGGGCTGGCCTGCATCCGCGATCCGATCAAGGCCTCCACGGCGGGCGCGCTGCAGCGCCTGCGCGAGGCCGGCCTGCACATCGTGATGCTGACCGGGGACAGCGCCGCGACCGCACAGGCGGTGGCGCGCGAGCTACGGATCGACGAGGTGCATGCGGGCGTGTTGCCCGAGCGCAAGGAGCAGGTCATTGCCGAGCTGCAGGCCGCCGGCAAGCGCGTGGCCATGGCGGGCGACGGCACCAACGACGCCCCTGCCCTGGCCCGCGCTCACGTGGGTATTGCCATGGGCACCGGCACCGACGTGGCGCTCGAGACGGCGGGCATCACCCTGGTGCAGAGCGAGCTCAGCGCCCTCTTGCGCGCGCGCGAGCTGTCCCAGCGAGTGATGCGCAACATCCGCCAGAACCTGTTCTTCGCGTTCATCTACAACGCGCTGGGCGTGCCGCTGGCGGCGGGCGTGCTGTATCCGGCCTTCGGCGTGCTGCTGAGCCCCATGGTCGCCAGCGCCGCCATGGCCTTCAGCTCCGTCTCGGTGATCGGCAACGCGCTGCGCCTGCGCACGGCCGTGCGCGCCGGTTGAGCGAGGGGGGCTCGGCGCCGCGCGGCGCGCCGCGGCGCCAGAATGAGCCCCCCACACGACTCTGGCTCAGGCGCCCGTGGCCGGCTTGGTGAAGCCGTTCATCACAATCCACTTGTGGAACGCGTCGAACCAGCCGGTGCTGGTCGTCTCCTTCGGATACATGCCGAAGCCGTGGCCGCCCTGCCCGTACAGGTGGAACTCCACCGGCTTCTTCGCCGCCATCCAGCTGTTGATGAGTTCCATGCCGCGGCCGGCGAACAGCGGATCATCCGCCGCCAGGGCCACGAACAGCGGCGGCGCGTCGGCGGGGACCTTCACCGCATCGAGCGGGCCGTAGATGTCGCCGATGAAGGCGGGCTTGGCCTCGCCCCCGCCCACGGTGGTCACCATCGTGAGCATCGCGCCTGCAGAGAAGCCGACCATGCCGACTCGCTTCGGATCGACCTTCCACTCCTTCGCCCGCGAGCGCACGAGCGCAAAGGCCGCGCGCGCATCGGCAAGCTGCGGAGCCAGCGTGGTCACCATGGTCTCGACGCTCGGGCGCGGCGGGCGCGGCCCGGCGGCACCGGAGAACATTGCCTTCATCGACTTGTCGAACTCCTCCATGCTGGCCGGAGTCTGATTCAGCCGGTACTTCAGCACGAAGGCAGCGATACCGCGAGCGGCCAGCGCCTTGGCCACGTCCCAGCCCTCGTTCTGCATCGACAGCACGCGAAAGCCGCCGCCCGGTGCCACGATCACTGCGGCTCCGTTCGCCTTCGCCGGATCCGGCAGGAACGGGGTCAGGGTTGCCTCCGTCACGTTGCGCGCGAACGCGCTGCCATACTGGCTGTGCCAGCTCTCCTTGGCCTTCGCGTCCGGCAGCGGCCCCGTCTTCAGCGCGATGGCGGTGGGCTGCGCCGGGATCGCGGTCGGCGTCATCTTGTCGTCCTGAGCCAGCGCCGGCAGAGCCGAGCTCAGCGCGATGACAGCCATCGCGAAGCAGTGCACCAGAGTCTTACGCATCGTTCACACCTCTCGAGGTTCCGTCATGGGCGTAGCTCGCCCTTCATTCCCCACGGACTGACGAGTTGCAACGTGCTTCGCCGCGCCGCCCAGCGCCGTTTACCGCAGGAAGGACCGTGAATCGCTTTTCGGTCAGCGCATTTGCGAAATTGCGTCGGGCGCAGTGCTCGACCCGTGTGCGGCGGCAGCTGCGGGCACCCGGTCCAGAACTTGCTTCACCAACGGGCGTGACCGATCGAAAAGAACAAAACCTCTATCGCGTCCCCGCCGTGGCAATTCTCGGCGGCGGAGTGGTCGCCGAGGCGCTGCGTCTGGCCAGGCCCTGGCCTGGGTTCAGCCCGGATGCGTCGCGGACTGTCTCGGTGTTTCTGATCGCGCTCTGGGTGTGCGCGGCATTCGCCATTTTCGGCCGCGAGCGGGTGCGGCCGCTGGCGAACACGGCCTGGGCCATCACCACGGCTGCAGCCTGCGGCATGTTCGTGCATGGCGCGGTGACGCGCGTGGGCGGCAGCTGGATTGGCCTGTGCTACTTGCCCGCTGCCCTGCTGCTCGGGTTCTTTCTCAAGCGAACCTTCGTGGGGAAGTGGCCGCCTCTGGTCGAGCGGCGTGAGCCCATCGAGCACACAGCGCACGACGAGCCGGGCGGAATGACTCCCGCGCCCCGCTGACCCTCGCGGGGCAGCATGGCACGGGCGCCACATCACTGCTGGACTCGCCCGGCGCTTCACGGGTCATTGCCCACTGGCAACACCAGTGGGCGAAATCGCTCCCTCGCGCGCGCTCAGGCGCTGGCGGCCACGGCCTCGGGCTGTCGGTTCGGGTCGGGGGGTGCGCCGGAGCCGCTGGCGCCACCGGGGGCACCCACCGTGCGCGTGCCGGAGCCGGGCGCGGTCGACTCGAGCGAGCGCACCGGCTCGGGCTGCTCGCTGGAGCGGTGAAACACGGCCTCGTTGAGCTCGTCGCACAGCGCCGCGTCCTCGGGCAGGGCTACATCATCGACGCTGACGACGGGTACGGCGCCCATCAAGGAGTTGGTCACGAACACCTGGTCTGCAGCCAGCAGCTCCTCCACCTCGAGGCGCCGCTCCTCCACCGCAACGCCCCTGTCTGACAGCAGGCGGCGCACCTCGGCCGCCATGGTGCCGGGCAGCGCGTGCTGCGAGACGGGGAAGACGGCGGTGTTGCCAAACATGCAACCCACGCTGGCCGTGTTGGTCTCGGACACGGAGCGATCCGGGTTGAGGATCAGCGCCTCGTCGCCGCCATGGCTCTGCGCCCACTCCCCGGCCAGCTTGTAGAACAGGTAGTTGAGCGTCTTGTGGCTGGCGAGGTGGCTGTGGCGCAGATGAGGATACACACGCAGGCGCAGGCCACCTCGCTCGCTCAGGCACTGCCGCGGAGAGTAGCGCCGGGCGCTCGCGAAGAGCCCGGGCAGCGCGCGCGAGCTACCCGGGCTACCTGCAGCCGCGACCAGCTTGACCGCGGCCAGCCCGCTCGTCAGCCCATTCTTCTGGAGGAGCTGCGCGATCACGTCGGGCCAGGTCACGTCCGGCGGCTGCGACTGGAAGAGCTCGCGCCAGGCCAGCTCGAAGCGGCGCAGGTGCGCTTCGAGCAGGATGGGGCGGCCCTCTTGCACCCGCAGGGTCTCGAAGATGCCGAAGCCGTAGGCCAGGCCCTCGCTATCGAAGGGCAGCGTGGCGGCCTCCAGCGGCTTGAAGGCTCCGTCGTGCCAGGCGACGCCGGCGCTCGGAGGCTGGGCGCCCGCTTGCTCCAGCGCGTTCATCAGGGTACGGCCCTTGTGCAGCGTCTCGTCAAACTCGCTCGCGGCGTCGGAGTCGAACACGATGCCGCCGCCAACGGAGAACAGCGCCTTGCCGCCGGTGAAGGTGGCGGTGCGGATCGCGATGGAGAGATCCATGCTGCCGTCAAAGCCGACGTAGCCGATGCTGCCCGTGTAGATGTGGCGGCGCACGGGCTCCAGCTCATCGATGATCTCCATGGCGCGGATCTTCGGGCAGCCGGTGATGGAGCCGCCCGGGAAGGTGGCCCGCAGCAGGTCCACCGCGTCCATACCCGGGTCCAGCTCTCCCTTCACGATCGAGACCTGGTGGTAGACGTTCTGGTACGCCTCGAGCCGCTTGTGCTCCAGCACCCGCACGGAGCCCTGGCGACAGACCTTGCCGATGTCGTTGCGCAGCAGGTCGACGATCATCGACAGCTCGGCGTCCTCCTTGCTGCTCTCCTGCAGCTCGCGGCGCAGCGCCTCGTCCTCGGCCGGCGTCTTGCCCCGCGGCCGCGTGCCCTTGATCGGGCGCGTCTCCACCTTGCCGTCCCGTAGCTCGATGAAGCGCTCGGGCGAGGTGGACACGATCTGGTGATCGCCGGCGTTGATGTACGCGAAGAACGGCGCGGGATTGGCCGCGTACATGGCGGCGAAGCGCTCGTAGGGGTCGCCCGTGAACGGCACCTGAAAGCGCTGCGACATGTTGACCTGGTACACGTCGCCCTCGACGATGTAGTTGCGGATGGCCTCCACCGCGGCCAGGTACTCGGGGCGCGAGAAGACGGACGTGCACTTGCCGCCTCTCTGCGGCGCCGGGCCGGGTGCCGCCGCCTCCACGGGCGCCACCAGCGCGGCCTTGAAGCGCGCCACGTTCTTCTGCAAGCCAGCGCTGTCTCCCTCGAGGCGCAGGGCCAGCAAGGTGCTGGCCTGCGTCACCCGGTCCTGGATTAGCAGGATCGAGGGGGCCACCAGGTACGAGAGCGGCAGGCCGAGATCATCGATGCTGGTCCGCGGCAGCTGCTCCAGGCAGTCCTTCAGGTCATAAGCGAAGTAGCCCAGCAGCCCGCCATTCAAGGGCAGCGCCGTGCTCGACCCCGGCAGGCTGCAGTGCTGCAGCACGCGGCGCAGGATGCTGAAAGGGTCGCCGGTGAGCTCGCTCGAGTGCTCGCCGCCCGCCAGGGTGGTCCAGGTGCGCTGCCCGCTCAGCGAGAGCCACGGGTACACGCCGAGGATGTGGTGCCGCGCGCAGTCGAGCTTCCCGCCGCTCAGCAGGGCCACGGTGCCGGGCAAGTGTGCGAAGCGGCGCACCACCTGCTCGAACGGCTGATCCAGCCCGATCGGCTCGGAGTGCACCTCCGTCACCCGGCGCAGCCAGGGCACGTCGGCATCGATCGCGGGGGTCGTCACGAGAGCCCTCCTTTCAGCGGGCCAGAGCGCAGGAAGTTCTCCACCAGGCTGAAGCCGTGCTGGGTGAGGAAGCTCTCGGGGTGAAATTGAACCCCGAACAGCGGGTAATGCACGTGTTGCACTGCCATGGGGACGCCGTCCGACGAGCGGGCGTTGACCCTGAGCTCGTCGCTGATGCCGGTGATGGCCAGCGAGTGATAGCGCGCGACGGTCAGCGGCTGGGGCACGCCCTGGAAGAGCCCGGCGCCGTCATGGTGCACTGCGCTGGTCTTGCCGTGCATCGGCACCGGCGCGTGCACGGTGGTACCGCCGAACGCCTCGTTCATGCACTGCATGCCCAGGCACACACCCAGCAGCGGGAAGGCGCCCTGAGAGCGGCGGATGAGCTCCGTCGAGATACCGGCGGCGCTCGGGCTCCTGGGCCCCGGGCTCACCAGGACATAGTCGGGCTGCTGGCGCAGCACGTCCTCGACGGACAGCGCGTCAGCGCGAAACACGGAGATGTCCAGCTCGTAGGCCCGGAACATCTGCACGAGGTTGAAGGTGAAAGAGTCATAGTTGTCGATGACGAGTAGCTTGGCTGGCATGCTCTGGCCTCGGCTTTCTCTGCTGGTGAAGAAAGACGCCGTGCCCCCCCTCGCGGCCGCTACAACATCGTGAGCCCGCCATCGACCGGCACGTACGAGCCGGTCATGAAGCGTGACAGGTCACTCGCCAGGAAGAGCACCGCCCCGGCGATGTCCTCCGGTACTCCGTTGCGCCGCAGCGGCGACTTGGAGGCGATCGAGGCCTTGCTGCCGGGCGGCATCGGCTGGGCTGCGTCCGTCAGGGTGAGCCCGGGCGCCACCGTGTTGACCCGAACCCCGCCGGGCCCGAGCTCCGAGGCCAGGGCACGCACGAAGGCGTCGACCGCTGCCTTTGCCGTGGTCTGCGCCAGGAAGCCCTCGCTGCTGCGCTTGGAGAGCGAGCTGGAGATGAACACGATGCTGCCGTTCTTGCGCCGCAGCATCTCGGGCGCGACCGCCTGCGCGGGGTGGAAGATGGCCCTCAGCTCGTCATTGACCTTGTGCTCCAGATCCGCCCAGTCGTACTCGATGAAGGGCCGGTGGCGAAAGTTGATGTGGGCGTTGGCTACGAGCACGTCGATGTGCTCGAAGCACTGGTTCACCGCTGCCACGAGCCGGGCCACGTCGGCAGGGCTGGTGACGTCTGCCCTGAAGATCTCGGCCACCCCACCCTCCGCCTCGATCTGCTCCTTCACGCTGCGCGCCTGCTTCTCGCTGTCGCGGTAGTTGATGGCCACCTTCGCGCCGTGCTCGGCCAGCAGCAGCGCGGTGGAGAGCCCGATGCCGCGGCTGGCGCCAGTGATCAGCGCCACCTTGCCCTCGAGCAGGCCCGAGCTCGCGCGCGGCTTCGAGACGCGCCGGGTGGTGGAGGGCGGCTGCTCGCTGGCGGGGCGCCGCGACAGCTGGCGATCCACCACCGCGGCCAGCGCCTCCAGCCGGGACTCGTCAAATAGCTCCGACAGATCGAGCTCGACTCGGAACATGTCCTTGATCCTGGCGAGCACGCGCATGGCCGACAGCGAGTGGCCTCCGATGTCGAAGAAGTCGCTCTGGCGCCCGATGTGCTCGCCCGGCACCTCCACCACCTGCGCCCAGATGGCCGCCAGGGTGCGCTCCGTCGGGGTCGCCGGCGCTTCGTACGCGCCGCGCTGCTGCAGCTCGCCCTGCGCCTCCCAGAGCGCGCGGCGGTTCAGCTTGCCGTTGGGCAGCTGCGGCATCGCGTCCAGCAGCACGAACGCGTCCGGCACCATGTACGCGGGCAGCCGCTCCTGCAGGAAC
>JAICQL010000417.1 GCA_025937895.1 Polyangiaceae bacterium
AACGCCTCCACCGGATCCAGCCGCGCCGCGCGGCGTGCAGGGCCCACGCCGAAGGCGACGCCGATCAACATCGAGACACCGAGCGCCAGGCCCACGGCGTAGCCGGGCACGATGGTCTGTCACTCGCCGAAGTGGGCGAGCAGCTGCGCGGCGCCGTAGCCAAGGCCGACGCCGATCACGCCGCCGGCGCTGGAGACGGCCACGGCCTCGAACAGGAACTGGCGCAGCACGTCGCGGCGCCGGGCGCCCACGGCCATGCGCACGCCGATCTCGCGGGTGCGCTCGCGCACGGAGACGAGCATGATGTTCATGATGCCGATGCCGCCCACGATCAGTGACACGGCGGCGATGCTGGCCAAGAGCATGGTGAAGGTGCCGGTGATCTGTCCCATCGTCTCCAGCATCTCGGCCTGCGAGCGCACCTCGAAGTCGCTGGGCTGATCGGCGCGCAGCCGGTGGCGCAGGCGCAAGAGCTGGGTGGCCTGCGCCTGGACCTGTGCGGCTTCGTCTTCGCTCTCGATCTGCAGCGAGATGTTTGACAGGTAGTCGCGCCCGAACAGCGCGGTCTGGTGGGTGGACAGTGGCACGAACACACTGTCATCGGGCGAGCCCATGCCCGAGCCCTTGGCGGCGAGCACCCCGATCACGCGGAAGGCGCTGCCGTTGATCTGCAGCCGGCTGCCGAGTGGCGAGCTCTTGCCGTACAGCTCCTGGGCCAGGCTGGCGCCGAGCACGGCGACCCGCGCCCTGCGCTCGCCGTCCAGCGGCGAGAGGCTGATGCCGCTCTGCAGGGGCAGCGCGCGCACCTCGAAGTATTCGGGGGTGACCCCCACGACAGAGGCATTCTGGTTCTGGCCCTGGTGGCGCAGTTGCGCGCTGGCGCTCATCTCCGGCGCCGCCGCCGCCACTCCGGGCAGCGCGGCGAGCGCCTGCGCATCGCTCGGCTTCAAGGTCTGCACCGAGCCGGAGCGCACGCCGCCGCCGCCCTGCGCGAAGCCGGGCCGCACCAGGAGCAGGTTGGAGCCGAGCGCGCGGATGCGCCCCTCGACGCTGCTGCGCGCGCCCTCGCCGATGCCCAGCACGGCCACCACGGCGCCCGCGCCGATGATCATGCCCAGCATGGTCAAGAGGGTGCGCAGGCGGTTGCTGCCCAGCGAACGCCAGGCGCTCTTTGCGGTCTCACGGATCAACATGCCAGCTCCAGCTCACTCTGATGCAGCCCGGCCACGACGCTGGCTGCCTCTCCATCGGCCTCGATGCGGCCGTCTTTCATGCGAATGGCGCGGCCCAGGGTGCGCGCGATGTGCAGATCATGGGTGACCATGATCAAGGTGGTGCCCTCGCGGTGCAGCGAGGACAGAAGCTCCAGCACCTCCTGGCCGGTGCGGCTGTCGAGCGCGCCCGTCGGCTCATCACACAGCAAGAGCGACGGCTGCGTGACGATCGCGCGGGCGATGGCCACGCGCTGGCGCTGGCCGCCGGACAGCTCCGAGGGCAGGTGCCGCGCGCGAGCGCTCAGCCCCACTCGCTCGAGCGCGGCGTGCGCCAGCTGCCGGCTGTTCTTGGTGGAGGAGTAGAGCAGCGGCAGCTCCACGTTCTCCAGCGCGCTCATGCGCGGCAGCAGGTTGAAGCTCTGGAAGACGAAGCCGATATGGCGGTTGCGCAGCGCGGCCAGCTCGTCGTCGTCGAGCGTGGCCATGTCGCGCCCCTCCAGCAGGTAGCGGCCCTCGCTGGGTCGATCCAGGCAGCCAAGGATGTTCAGCAAGCTGCTCTTGCCGCAGCCCGATGGCCCGATGATACCCAGCGACGCGCCGCGCTCGACGCTGAAGCTGATGCTGTCGATGGCGCGCACCTCGAGCTCGGCCTTGCCCATGCCGTAGACCTTGCTCAGCTCGCTGATCACGATGGGGCTGCTCATGTCAGCGATTCCTCC
>JAICQL010000219.1 GCA_025937895.1 Polyangiaceae bacterium
CGGAGCGCTTCAGCGGCTCGGGCGACGAGCGGGCGATGCTGGAGCGCATCTGGCAAGCGCCGCTCAGCGAGCTGTGAGGCTCAGCGTGCCTGCAGCGCCGCGGCGGGCCGCGCGCACAGATCGCGGCGCTGCCAGCCCGTCATGCGCCGCCCGTCGTTGCTGACGAACGTACCCACGTTGCAGTAGTGGTCGTGCAGGAACAGGTCGAGTTGCTCGATCTGCGTCATCGACACTCCGTGCACCCGCTGGGGGCTGTCGAGGATCAGCGGCGGGCGGGCGTCTTCCAGCTCATCCAGCAGCGTGCTGATCGAGCCGCGAGCGGACCACTCCAGGTGGATGCTCCAGTCGGGCGGCACCGAGCCCGAGATCAAGGTGCTGTACACGTAGCGGCTGGCAGGCGGCCGCTGGCAGGTGATGTAGTACTCCGCGTCGAAACCCCAGAGGTACAGCGGCTCCCCCGCGGGGGCGAAGCGATCGATCTCCGTGCACAAGCGCTCGGGCCGCGCATCGACGAAGCCGCCCTGCTCGCGCTGGCGTGCCAGCCCATACAGCAGCTGCTCCAGGGTGGCGATCGAGAAGCCTCCGAGGCCCAGGGTGAGGGCCAGCAAGGGCGCCCAGCCTGCGCCGCCGCGCTCTGCCGGCGGAGCCTCTGCGCGAGGCTGATGCGGGCTACGACCCAGCGCCTGCTCCAGGCTCAGACCGATCAGCAGCGCCAGCCAGGGCACGGGCGGCAGGAAATATTGCTGCCAGAAGCGCAAGGTGCTGAAGCCGATGGCCAGCCCCAGCAGCGCCTGTAGCCAGATGGTGAGCTCGAAGCCGCGCCGGGCGTACGCTCGCGGCAGGTCACGAGCAGCGAGCACGGGCGCCACGTGCTGGCTGCCCACCGAGGTCAGCAGCAGCACCAGGCCAAAGCTCAGGAAGCCGTTATCCCGGGCCCAGCGATACAGCGTCTTGGGCACCCGCGCGTCCGCGAAGGGCGCCATGTAGACGTCCACATTGTAGCGATAGAACCAGTAGTAGAACGTACCGAGCTCGCCCTTCGCCGCGTATAACAGCAGCACGAGCAGCGACGGCAGCAGCCAGCCCAGCGCCAGCGCGCCGAGCGGGGCCCAGCGGCGCCATTTGCCTTGCGGCTCCGGCTCGCTCAGCGACACCGCCAGCGCCCACAGGGCGAGCGGCGCGACGACGATCAAATACGTCTGCTTGGTCAGCCCCGAGAGCGCGCTCAGCACGCCAGCCGCACCGAGCAGCGCGCAGCGGGTGCGCAGTGCCTGCGGGCGATCTAGCGCCAGGGTGGTGAGCACGAACGCCGACACCAGCCAGGGCGTGGCCATGGCCTCGCCCACCAGCCCGAACACCGTCTGGAGCTCCAGCAGGAACAGGCTGATGAAGACGAACGAGAGCGCGCCAAACGCTGCCACCAGGCGCCTCTGCGCCAGCAGCGCGGCACCAAACACTCCGAACAGCGAGGTGAGGAAGGCCAGGCTGGCGAGTGCCCGCACCCCGTACCACTCGAAGCGCCCGCCCAGCGCCTGGGCCAGCGCGGCGAGCCAGTACATCACCGGGCCGCGATGGCTGGCGGCGTCGACATACGGCAGCAGTTGGCCATCCAGCAGGCGCTCGCCCACCGCGGTGACGTAGCCGTCGTCGAAGTGCAGCGGCGCGTTCATGTCGAAGAAGTACCAGGCGGCACGCACGCCGTAGAGCAGCGCCAGACCGCTGAGCAACGCCCACAGCCACGTCTCCGGTGCCAGGCCCCGCACTCGCTGCTGCCAGAACTGCCAGGACAGAGTCCTCGTCGAGTGATCCTTCACCTGGTCTCTCGCCACAGGGCGCCCAGCGGGGCTGTTAGCATACTCCCGGGCTCGATCGAGTGGAGTCCTTTGCTTTTCCGGCTAACGCCCTTTTCCATCTGTGTTACCCCAGCCGTGTTACAAGCCCGCCCCTCCAGGTAGATGAGCACGCCCCCGCATCGCATGAGCGCTGATGGTCCCGGTCGCATCAATCCCTGGCTGCTGGCGGTGGCGGGTAGCCTGGCGGCCGCGGTCACGTGGGCATTTTTTGCCTTCCCATACCTGCCGATGGTGGATCTGCCGCAGCACGCCGCGCAGCTGTCGTCGTGGGTGCACCTGCACGATCCAGCGTACGGCTTTGCCGAGCAGTTCGAGCTGAACTGGTGGACGCCGTATCTCCTCTCGTACCTGCTGGCGCGGCCCTTCGTGGCGCTGCTGGGTGTGCTGGGCGCGCTCAAGCTGGTGGTGCTGCTCTCCGTGCTGGCCACCATGGCCATGTACTGGTTGCTGCTGCGCAACGTGAAACAGGACGCGTGGCTGTGCCTGCTCGGGCTGCCGCTCAGCTTTGGCTTCAGCTTCTATTTTGGCTTCACCAACTTCCTGCTCGGCACCCCATTGATGCTGGGCACCATCGTGCTGGCCTTGCGCTACGCGGAGCAGCCCAGCGTGCGCCGTGGTGTGCCCTTCGCGCTGCTCCTGGGCGCCACCTTTCTGGCGCACGTGATCGCCTTCGCCATCTCCAGCGCGGTGGCTTTTCTGCTCACGGCGCGCCGCATCGTCTCGTTCCGCGGGGTGCTGCGCGACTACTGGCCGCTGCTCGGCGGGCTCGCCTGCGTCGTGCCGTGGATCCCCGGGTTCACCCGCAGCCCTGACATCTCCGCGCACCCCGAGATCTGGGAGCTGGGCTGGGGGCGGCTGTGGGCGCTGCCCGCCACCTTGTTCGCCATTGGCCCCGCCGACGAGGTTGCCGGCTGGCTGGGTATCGTGGTGCTCGTGCTGGTGCTGCTCTCGCTCGGCAAGCCGTCGCGCAACGTGACGCGGTATGGCCTGTTGCTGCTGGGCGTGCTCGCGTATTTTCTGTTCCCGTTCAAGCTGCGCGGCGTCTCCTTCCTGTATCAGCGCTTTGCCGCGCTGCTCATCCCGGGCCTGATCCTGCTGGCGGCGGGGCCTCGCCCGCTCTTGCCCGCCTGGCTGCGCCGCCCGGCCATCGTGCTGTTCAGCGCGGGTTGGCTGCTCATGTTCGTGCATCGCCTGCGCGGCTTCAATCAGGAGGCCGGGGACTTTGCCAGCGTGATCCGTGAGCTGCCGGCGCGGCTGCGCGTGCGCCCGATGATCTTTGCCAATGGGTCAGCCGCCTTTCCCGCCACTCCGCTGTTCTTGCACTTTCCCGCGTACTACCAGGCGGAGAAGGGTGGCTACCTGGGCTACTCGTTCGCGCGCTACTACACCTGCTTCGTGCGCTACCAGCCCGGCGTGGATATCGGCATGGCGGAGGATCAGGAGTGGAACCCGCACAGCTTCGATGCGCGCACGGAGGTGCCGAAGTACGACTATTTCATCGCGCGCTCCGCCGGCAATGAGGCGTGGCCGCTGTTCCGCAACAGCCCGCAGCGGGTCGTGCTGGAGCGGCACCTGGGGCCGTGGTGGATCTACCGTGCCGAGGAGTGAAGGGCCGCTGGGGTTGCGCGAGCGGCTGTCCTGGCAGCAAGCGCGGGCACACCTGCCGGAGTTGGTGCGCTTCGCGGCCGTGGGTATCAGCTCGGCCGGGGTGTACTTCGGGCTGCTCTGGCTCTTCGGTTGGCTCACCCCCTTGCCGCTCTCGCTGCTGGCGATCCTGGCCTATGGCACCGGTATCATCTTCAACTATCTGGTGCAGCGGTCCTTCACCTTCCGCAGCTCGAGACAGCATCATCACGCGGGGCCCCGTTACCTGCTGGTGCAGCTCGCCGGCATGTTGATCAACTCCGCCGTCCTCCACCTGGGGGTGGAGCTAGCGCACTGGCCGTTTGCCGCCGTGCAGCTCGCCGGCATCGTGCTCGCGGCCATGTTCAGCTACGTCGGGCAGAAGTTCTGGGCCTTCGACGGACCGCGGCGCCAGGGCTAGCCGAGGCAGTGGCAAGAACCCCCGTGCTTTCGACCCATCTGGCGCGCGTCGCGGCGCTCTCGGGCTGGCTGGGCCTGGGTGCCTGGGCGCTCTGGGCAGGGCTGGTGCACGTGCCCGGGCCGCACGATAACGACTGGCCGCTCTTGATGTGGCTGGTCAAGCGCGCCAGCCTGAGCGACCCGAGCCCGCTCGCCATCGGTCACTACGGCTGGCTGCACCAGCTGCTGACCTGGTGGCTGCGGCCGCTGCTGGGCAGCACGTTGGTGGCGGCGAAGGTGCTGAGCACCCTGGGGCTGCTGACCTGCGTGGCCTGTCTGTATCAGATGACGCGGCGGGCCCACGCCGAGGTGCCTGCGTTGATGGCGGCGGCGCTGTTTGCGCTCTCTCCTGCTGCGCTGCTCACCGGACAGAGCGAGTTCGCCGACGCGCCGGCGCTGGCCTGCTTTCTCACCGGCTTGTGCCTGTGGTGGCGCAGCGGGGAGCGCTGGGGTCTGGCCGCGGGCGTGTGCCTAGGCCTGGCAGGCTTGCTGCGGCTGCATTTCGTCGGCTTCTCCCTGCTCGCCAGCGGGCTGGCGGCGCTGCTGGGGGTGCTGGTGCCGAGCCCGGAGCGCAGCCGCAAGAGCCACGCCGGGGCTGGTGTGGCGCTGGTGGGCGGCGCGCTGCTGGGCAACCTGCCTGGCTTCTTGCTCAACTACTCGCAGCATGGGCGGCTCGGGTCGGCGGTGGCTCACACCTTCGCGGGGCAGGTGCTGTATGGGGTCGACGAGCTCAATTTCCTGGAGAGCCATGCCGCGCATCCCTTCGGGCAGATCCTGCGGGAAGAGCCCGAGCGCATCGTGCGGCTAGTGCGCGCGCGGCTGCTCGAGCACCCCCAGCTCTGGGCCGGCGGTGTGCTGGCGCTGGCCGTGGCGCTGTGGCAGCGGCGCAGCTGGCCGGCAGAGGTCACCCGCCACGTGCTGCTGATGGCGGCGCTGGTGCTCGGCTACTTCTCGCTGTTCGTCACCCTGGCCTGGTGGCTCTCGCCGCGGCTGCTGTTTTCCCTGGTGGCCTTCAACTGCTGGCTGGGGGTGGTGCTGGTGACAGCGGTCACCTGGCAGCGCTCTCGCCGCGCACGTGCGCTGGCAGTGGCGCTGTTCGCCGCGGCTCTTGCCTACCAGTGGCCTGCCAGCGTGCAACAGCTGCGCGAGCGCTGGAACCTGTCGCGCGCCTGGTGGGACGTGTCCACGGAGCTGGTGGCCAGACTGCGGGCGCTGGGCATGAAGGACGCGCGCGAGGCCTTCGTGTTCGACTGGAACCGTTTCGTCGTCGATGATCCCGAACTCCAGCCCTTCTACAACTTCGGCTTCTGGAACCTGCTCTTGCCGGCGTATCGCGCCGAGCGCCCGCTGCCCACACCCTACCTGGGCCGGTTGTCGCAGCTGAGTCGCTTTCTGCGCGAGCAAGACGTGCGCTTCCTGGTGCTGCCCCAGGACTCGCCGGAGCTGCGGCGCTTCCCCGCGCTGCTGCGGCTGGTCAGCGGCGCGGCGGAGCTACCCGGCTACCGCCGAGAAGCGACCTTGACCTGGGACGTGCTGTTCGTCCGCGAGTAGAGCCGCCCGCTGGCCTGAAATCCGGTGCCGTCAAATTCCGGACGGGGTCCGGCCGGCGGAGAATCCAAGCCGTCGCGGGACGTGTTATTCGTGCCCGGGCCCCCAGCGCACGGCCAGTGTCACGGACGGCAACAGGACCTCACAGCGCACGGTGCAACGGATGTCTGCCGAAGCCAGCGAATCACTCCAGGCGAGCCCGAGCGTTTGGGTGGTCATCCCTGCCTACAACGAAGACGAGGCGATCCGGGGCGTGGTGCAGGAGCTGGTCGAGCGGGGCCATCAGGTGGTGGTCGTGGACGACGGCTCACGGACCCCGCTGCTGGACGTGCTGCGCGGGCAGCCGGTGCACGCGCTGCGCCACGCCATCAACCTGGGCCAGGGTGCGGCGCTGCAGACCGGCATCAGCTATGCGCTGCGCCAGGGCGCAAGCGTCATCGTCACCTTCGATGCCGATGGCCAGCACCAGAGCAGCGACATCCCCGCGCTGATCGAGCCCATCGTCGCAGGACGGGTGGACGTGGTGCTGGGCAGTCGCTTTCGCGAGGGGGGCAGGGCCGTGCGCATCACGCGCGTCAAGCGCCTGGTGCTGAAGCTGGCCGTGGCCTTTACCCGGGCCACCACCGGGCTGAAGGTCACCGATACGCACAACGGGCTGCGCGCGCTGAGCCGCAAGGCGGCCGAGCACATCCAGATCACGCAGAATGGCATGGCGCACGCCTCACAGATCTTGCACGAAATCGCAGCTCAGAAGCTGGCCTTCTGCGAGGTGCCGGTGACCATCGTTTATACGGAGTATTCGGTGCGCAAGGGGCAGCGCCTGTCCAACGCCTTCAACATCCTCTGGGATTCCTTCGCGGAGCTCTTTTACCGATGAAGCCCGTCCAATATTTGCTGATCATCGGCTCTGCCGGGGTGCTGCTGGTGTACCTGGCGTACTTCCGCTCGAAGCTGTCGGATCGCCTGGTGGGGCTGCTGCTGCTGAGCGTGGCCTGGTTCGCCGTGCTGATGCCGGAGTACACCACGCGCGTGGCCGAGTTGCTCGGGGTGGGGCGCGGCGCGGACCTCATCTTCTACTTCTTTGCGCTCTTCACCCTGTTTGCGCTGGTGATCCTGTACACGCACGTGCGCACGCTCAGCTTGCAGCTGACCGCGCTGGTCCGGCACCAGGCCATCCGTGACGCCGTGGTCTCGCCGCCCGCGGAAAAGTGACGCGGCGGCGATGGACTCCCCTGTACTGGGCTGGCCTAGCCGGCTGCTCGCGACGGATCTGACCCAGCGCTGGGCGCGGCGAGCGGGGCCGCTCGCGGCGCTGCTACTGGCGCTGGCGTACGGCGCATGGCTCGGATGGGCCGGGCTCTGGCATGCGCCCGGGCTGCAGGACAACGACTTTCCGCTGCTGATGTGGCTGGTGAAACACGCCAGCTGGAGCGACCCGAGCCCGCTCGCCGTCGGGCACTACGGGCCGCTGCAGCTGCTCCTGGTGTGGTGGTCACACCCGCTGTTCGGTAGCGTGCTCACCGCGGCCAAGGTGCTGAACACCTTCGGCACGGTGCTGGCTGCCGCTGCCCTGTACGGGATGACCCGCCGTGATCACGGCGAGGGGCCCGCGATCTTGGCGATGATCGCGTTCGGCCTGAGCGAGGCGGCGCTCAAGACGGGGCAGAGCGAGTTCGCCGACGCGCTGGCGGCGGGGGTGTTTCTGGCGGGCCTGTATTGCTGGTGGGGTAGCCAGGAGCGCCGCGGGCTGCTCGCCGGCGTGCTGCTCGGAGCCGCAGGCCTGATGCGGCTGCACTACGTGTTCTTCTCCATTGGCACGGCGGTGCTGGCGGGCCTCCTGGCGCTGGCGCTGCCCGATCCAGGGCGCAGCCGGCGCGAGAGCCTCAGGCCCGCGGCGTGGCTGCTGCTCGGTACCGTGCTCGGCAACCTGCCCGGCTTCTTGCTCAACCTGTACGTGCACGGGCAGCTGGGCTCACCGGTGGCCTCCTCGTTCGTGGGCCAGGTGCTGTACGGCATGGATCAGTTCGATCTGCTGAGCAGCTACAACCGCCGCCCGCTCGGGCAGATCCTGCGTGAGACGCCGGGGGACCTGTGGCGGCTGATGTACCGGCGCATCCGGGAGAACCCGCTACTCTGGGGCATTCCGCTCGCGGCCTGCGCGGTGGCGGCCGTGCGCTGCCGGGCCTGGCCGGCGGTGCTGCTGCGGCACGTCTTGCTGATGGGCGGGCTCTCGCTGGCCTACTTTCTGGGCTTCGTCACGCTGTCGTGGACGCTCACGCCGCGCCTGTTGCTGCCGCTCATGGCCTTCAACTGCTGGCTCGCGGTGGCGGCGACGGCAGGCCTGGTGTGGAGCAAGTTTCGCTTCAGCCGGCTGCTGTATGCGGCCGTCTTCTGCGCGGCGATGGTGCAGCTCTGGCCAGGTGTGGAGAAGAGGCTGGTAGCCACCTGGAGGCGCTCGAACGATCTGTGGCTGACCTCCTCGCGGCTGGTGAAGGCCTTGCGCACCCACGGCATGCAAGACGCGCGTGAGGCGTTCGTCTTTGACTGGAACCGCTTTGTCGTCGACGATCCGGAGCTGCAGCCCTTCTACAACTTCGGCTTCTGGAACCTGCTGGTGCCCAGGTACAGGGAAGAGCGGCCCGTACCCACGCCGCACCTGCACGATCTGCCGCGGCTGGGGGCCTTCTTGCAGGAGCAGCAGGTGCGCTTCCTGGTGCTGCCGCAGGATCTGCGCCGCATGCGGCGCTTTCCCAAGCTGCAGCAGCTGGTGCGGGGCAAAGCCCAGCTGCCCGGCTACCGGCGCGAGAAGAAGCTGCGGCGGGACATCTTGTTCCTTCGCGAGCCATAGGCCGCGGCAGGGGCGGGAGCGCGCGGGGACGCGCGGCAGGGGTGGGGCGCGACGCTCAGCGAGCGCGCCCCTCCAGGCAATAGATCAGCTCGCGCCCGCCCGGAATGAGCAGGCGCTGGCGAACGCGCTCCGCGTAGTGCGATGTCACGAACTCGTCCAGGCTGTGCTCGTCGAAGCGCTGCGCCTTGTGTCCGCTGCCGGGATCGGCGCTGCGCCTGGCGACACAGCGGATCAGCGCCCAGCGCGAGCTGGACAGGTTGCGCACCGGCTCGGAGATGATCAGCGTCTGGCGCGCGGCGGCCAGCAGGCGATCGACGATCTGCCGGTGCTCGGGCATGAACTGGTACAGGCTGGCGTGGATCAGCACCACGTCTGCCTGCGGTACCGGATCCTGACGCAGATCAAAGCGCTGCATGTCGATGCCGCGCGCGCGCGCATGCGCCACGAAGGTCTCGTTGAACTCGCCGGCGCGATACTGGATGCTGCGCGGCCGCAGGTAGTGCTGGTACAGGTAGGCGTCGCCCGCGCAGGCCTCGAACACCTCCGCGCCGTCGGGGATGAGCTCGGACAGGGCGCGATAGCGCGCCGCGTAGCCGCCGGCATAGATCACCCGCATCAGCAGCTGATAGATGGAGGGGTGCGAATAGATCAGGCTGCTCACGCTGCTCCTCCCGTGCGTCTTCCAGTCACGGCGCGTCTCCGGGGCGCCAGGAGGCAGGGCCGAGCACCCGCGGGTCCGGCACCCGCTGCCCGATGCGCTCGCGCACGACGTATTGCGGGCCGCGGTTCACGTTCAGGTGGGTTCTGCCCACGTATTCGCCCAGCACGCCCAGGGTCACCAGCTGGAAGCCGCCTAGCACCAGGATGCTGACGATCAGCGAGGCCCAGCCGATGGCCGTGTTGCCGATGTCGGGATAGCGCAGCCGGTAGACGAAGAAGCCGACGGCCAGGCACAGCCCGCCGCCCGCGATGAGGGCGCCGGCGAAGGTGGCGATGCGCAGAGGCACGACCGAAAAATTGGTGGCCAGCCGCGCCCACACGGCCACCGACTTCCAGAACGTGTAGTTGCTGCGGCCGCGCAGGCGAGGGTGATGGTGCACCTGGATCTGCGTCATGTTGGCGGTGGTGCGAAACAGCAGCCCGTCGACGTACGGATAAGCGCCCCGATATTCGATCAGGGTGGCCACCACGTCGGCCGCGATGATCTTGTAGGGGGAGAGATCGACGTCCGGCGGCTTGGAGAGCACCACCTCGGCCACCTTGCCGTTGAACCAGCTGCCCAGGTTTTTCCAAGGCTTCTGGTGGGTGCGGCGGTAGCGCGCGTAGACCAGGTCATAGCCCTCGCGCAGCTTGGCCAGGAGCGCCGGGATATCTGCCGGGTCGTGCTGCAGATCATCGTCCATCACCACGATGGCCTCGCCCCGCGCATGGTTCATGCCGGCCATGATGGCGTTATCCTGGCCGAAGTTCTTGCGCAGCCGGATGCCGACGACCGCCGGATCGCGCGCGACCACGCCCTGGATGGCCTCCCACGAGCGATCCGGGCTGCAGTCGTAGACCAGGATGAGCTCATGGCTCAGCGCGTGCTCTTTGCAGACGCTGGCCACGCGCGCCGCCAGCTCCGCCACGCAGTCCTGGCTGCCGTACACCGGCACCACGATCGAGAGCGTGGGGCGCGGCTCAGCCGCCAGCAGCTGCTCGGTAGCTCTGTGTGCTGGGCCTCCGGGCAATTGCAGTTCGGACATGCCTGGACGGCTCCGGGGGCGGGACGGTGGCACGTGCCACCCACATCGTCAATTGGATCTGCCCGGCGCGCGACCTGCGTCAGGGTCCGGCATCGAGCGTGGCCAAGGCCGAGATCCTGAGGCAAAGTTCGGCGCATGTTCCAGGGCAGCTACCCCGTTCTGCTGGCCGAATACAACCGCTGGATGAATCGGCGCATGTACGCGGCCTGCGCCGAGCTGGGCGACGCCGAGCGGCGGCGCGATCACGGCATCTTTTTCAAGTCCATTCATTCCACGCTGAATCACATCCTGTGGGGCGACCGGGCCTGGATGCAGCGCTTCACCGGGAGAGCCTACCCGCTCGGCAAGATGGGCCAAGATCTATACGAAGACTTTGCGGAGCTGAGCGCCGCCCGCGCCGAGATGGACAGCGAAGTGCTGGAGTTTGCACGGGGTCTGAGCCCCGAGTGGCTGAATTCACCGCTGACCTGGACGAGCAGGGGATCGGGCTCTACACAGACGCTGCCGCGTTTCGCCCTGGTGCTGCAGATGTTCAATCATCAGACCCATCATCGGGGGCAGGTTCATGCCGTTCTCACCCGCCTGGGGGTGGACATGGGCCCCACCGATATCCATCACGTGCCCGCGCTGAAGGGCGGCCAGGCCTCGGCGCTGGCGTGAAACAGACTTCGAGAACTAGCCCGGGAAACTACATTCGAGACATGCCGCCTGCCATCTCCATCACCAATCTGAGCAAGACCTACGCCTCCGGCCTGAAGGCGCTGGACCGCGTGGATCTCGAGATCCACAGGGGTGAGGTCTTCGCGCTGCTGGGCCCAAACGGCGCCGGCAAGACCACGCTCATCAACATCCTGTGCGGCCTCGTCACCCCCACCACCGGCACCGTGCTGGCGGATGGGCACGACATCCAGAGGGAGTACCGGCAGGCGCGCTCGAAGATCGGCCTCGTGCCGCAGGAGCTGTACACTGACGCCTTCGAGCCGGTGGCGGCCACCGTCAACTTCAGCCGCGGGCTGTTCGGGCTGCCGCCAAACCCGCGCTATGTGGAGCAGGTCTTGCGGGATCTCTCGCTGTGGGAGAAGCGCAATGATCGCATCATGACGCTCTCGGGCGGCATGAAGCGCCGCACCATGATTGCCAAGGCGCTGGCGCATGAGCCGCAGATCCTGTTCCTGGATGAGCCCACGGCGGGGGTGGACGTGGAGCTGCGCCGCGGCATGTGGACCTTGATGCGCCGTCTGCGCGAGAGCGGCATGACCATCATCCTGACCACGCACTACATCGAGGAGGCGGAGGAGATGGCGGACCGGGTGGGGGTGATCAACAAGGGCAAGCTGATCGTGGCCGCCGAGAAGTCGGCCTTGATGAGCCAGCTCGGCCAGAAGACGCTGACCTTGCAGCTGTCGAGCCCGCTCGCGCAGCTGCCGCGCGAGCTCTCGGAGCTGGGCATGGTGCTGAAGGCCGGCGGCGCAGAGCTGGAGTATTCGTTCGTCTCCAGCGACGAGCAGGTGAGCATACCGGCGCTGCTCGCGCGCGTGGCCGCGCTGGGCATCGGCTACCAGGACATCCAGACCCACAAGAGCTCGCTGGAAGACATCTTCGTGTCGCTGGTCAGTCAGCAGAGCGGGCTCAGCGCTGCGCCTGCGGCCCCGGCGCAGTCTGCGCCCGCCCCGGCTCCCGCGCTGTCGCGCTCTCCGCAGCCCTCTCGCACCACCAACGGAGCGCCGCAGTAATCCCAATGACTTCAGGTACGATGACTCAGGCAGCTACCGCCGAGCGTGGCTCGGGCTTCAATCACTACGGCGTGTTCGCCATCTACCGCTTCGAGATGGCGCGCGCGCTGCGCACGTTGTGGCAGAGCCTGGCGGCGCCGGTGATCTCCACGTCGCTGTACTTCGTGGTGTTCGGCTCCGCCATCGGCTCGCACATGGGCAAGGTGGACGGCGTCAGTTATGGTTCGTTCATCGTGCCGGGCCTGGTCATGCTCTCGCTGTTCACGCAGAGCATCTCCAACGCCTCTTTCGGAATCTATTTCCCCAAGTTCACCGGCACCATCTACGAGATCCTCTCGGCTCCCGTCTCTCACCTGGAGATCACGCTGGGCTACGTGGGCGCTGCCGCCACCAAGAGCGTGCTGCTCGGGCTGATCATCCTGGGCACGGCGGCGCTGTTCGTCCCCATCCAGATCTTGCACCCGCTGTGGATGATCGCCTTCCTGGTGCTGACGTCCGTGACGTTCAGCCTGTTCGGCTTCATCATCGGCATCTGGGCCAACGGCTTCGAGCAGCTGCAGTTCATTCCTACCCTGGTCGTCACCCCGCTGACCTTCCTGGGCGGCGCCTTCTATTCGATCGACATGCTGCCGCCCGCCTGGCGCACGATCACGCTGTTCAATCCGGTCGTGTATCTGATCAGCGGCTTCCGCTGGAGCTTCTACGAGACCAGTGACGTGGGGGTGGAGCTCAGCCTGGCCATGACCGGCGCCTTCCTCGCCCTGTGTCTGGGCGTGGTGTACTGGACGTTCAAGACGGGTTACCGGCTCAAGCGCTAGCGCTGCGCTGGGGGCAGACGGCATGCCGAAGCACCACGTCCTGCTCGTGCCAGGGTTCTTCGGCTTCGGCTCGCTGGGAGAGATCACGTATTTTGCCGGCGGCATCCGCCAGCTACTGGTGCGCTCGTTCGAGCGAGCCGGGTTGCAGGTGGAGGTGAGCGAGGTCGCGACCTTGCCTACGGCCTCCATTCGCGTGCGCGCGGCGCGGGTGAGAGAGGCGCTGGCCGCCATCGCCGCCAGCGGCGGCGGCGAGATCCACATCATCGGCCACTCCACGGGCGGGCTCGATGCGCGGCTGGCCATTGCGCCCACCGCATCGCTGCCCACCAAGACCAAGTTTGAGGCCTTCGATCGAGTGCGCAGCCTGGTGACGGTGTGCTGCTGCCACTTCGGCTCGCCGGTGGCCACGTTCTTCTCCGGTTGGCTCGGGCGGCGCCTGCTGCGGGCCGGCGCACGCTACCTGGCCTGGACCTTCGAACGTGGCCGCGCGCCGCTCGCCTTCTTCCTGCGCTTCGTCTACTGGCTGCTGCGCCTGTGGCGCCCCTTTCACCGCCAGCCCAACACCTTTGACGAGCTGTTTGCCAAGCTCATCCACAATCTGTCCAACGAGCGCCGCATCGAGCTCGTGCAGTTTTTCCGCGCCGTGGGCGCCGATGAGGATCTGATCTTTCAGCTCACCCCCGCGGGCTGCGATCTGCTCAACGCCTGCACCGCCGAGCCCGCGCTCGCGTACGGCTCCGTGGTGGCCCGTGCGGCGCGGCCCACGTGGCGCAGCTTCTTGCGCTCCTTCGGCGATCCGTACGCGCAGCTCGTGTACCCGCTGTACGCGTTCCTGTATCGCCTGGCCGCGCGCCACGAGAAGCGCTGGATACCCGAGGCGGTGGGCAGCCAGCGGGCGCGCCTGATCGAGCTCTGGGGCGATCTGC
>JAICQL010000376.1 GCA_025937895.1 Polyangiaceae bacterium
CTCACGCCGCTGATCACCGCCATCGGCATGAGCCTGTTCCTGCAGAACACGGCAATGCTGGTGTTCTCGCCCAATCCGCGCCGCTACCCCGCCATCCTCGCGGAGGTGCGCTTCGAGCTGGGCGGCGTGATCTTGACCAACATCAAGCTCGCCATCTTCGCCGTGGCCATGCTGCTGATGCTGGGCCTGCACCTCTTGGTGCAGAAGACGTGGACAGGTCGCGCCATGCGCGCGCTGTCCATGAACGCCGACGCCGCGCGGCTGATGGGCATCAACGTCAACGCCACCATCCGCGCCACCTTCGCCATCGGCTCGGCCCTGGCAGCGGCAGGCGGCATCCTGTTCGGGCTGGATCAGATCACCATCAACCCGCTGATGGGGGTGCTCACGGGCCTCAAGGCGTTCGTGGCGGCGGTGCTGGGCGGCATCGGCAACATCCCGGGTGCGCTGCTGGGCGGCTTCTTGATCGGCCTGGCGGAGCAGCTCACCGCCGGCTATCTCTCGCCGGACTACCGGGATGCCATCACCTTCGTGATCTTGATCCTGGTGCTGCTGGTCAAGCCCGAGGGCTTGCTGGGCGTCGTGCGGCAGGAGAAGGTCTGACGGCAAATGGCAGCGAGACAAATGGCAGCGAGGCAAACGCCATGAGTCAGCCCACCGCTCCCGCTGCGCCCACTGCGGCGCCCGTGCTGGCACCGCCCCCCGGCGCGCCGCGCTGGTGGCTGCGCGCGCTCGTTGCGCTGGGCGTGGTGGTTGTGCTGCAACTGCTGCAAGGCGCGCTGCAGGCCGTGTTGATCGAATACGCGCAGCGCATCCTGCTGATCGCCGGCATCAACGTGATCCTGGCCGTGAGCCTCAACTTGATCAACGGCACCACCGGTCAGTTCTCGATCGGGCACGCCGGCTTCATGGCGATCGGCGCATATGGCTCCGCCTACCTCGGCGTGCAGCTGGCCCCGGTCTTGTCGAGCTGGCTGGGGGTCGGAGCCCTTGCCAGGGGGGTAACCTTCAATCTCGCCTTGCTCCTCGGCGCGTTGCTCGCCGGTCTCAGCGGCCTGTGCGTGGGCCTGCCCAGCCTGCGGCTACGGGGGGATTACCTGGCCATCGTCACCCTGGGTTTCGGCGAGATCATCCGCATCCTGTTCAACAACGCGCAGTTCCTCGGCGCGGCCACGGGCTATTTCGGTGACTCGCCCGCGGGCTTGCCGCCGTACACCAACCTGTTCTGGGTGTTCCTGTGGGCGGTCATCATCATCACCGCTGCCTGGAACATCACCTTCGCGCAGACGGGGCGCTCGCTGGCGGCGATCCGTGAGGACGAGATCGCGGCGGAGGCGATGGGCACCCCCACCACCCGGCTCAAGGTGCTGGCCTTCACCCTGAGCGCTGCCGGCGCAGGCATCGCGGGCGGCCTGTTTGCTCACATGCAGGCCGGCATCCGCCCGGAGGATTTCAAGTTCGACAAGTCGATCGACATGATCGTGATGATCATCGTCGGCGGTCTGGGCTCGGTGTCGGGGGCGGCGCTGGGCGGGGTGTTCGTGGCGGTCAGCCTGGAGCTGATGCGTGATCTGCACGAGTACCGGCTGGTGTTGTACGCGCTGCTGCTGATCTTGATCATGCTGCTGCGTCCGCAGGGCATCCTGGGCACGCGCGAGCTGCCGCACCTGGTGCTCTCGCTGCTGCGGCGCAAGGCGCACTCGCGCGCGGGAGAGGCGCGCTGAGATGTTGCTGCAGCTGGACGCAGTGCACAAAATCTTCGGTGGCCTGCACGCGGTGAAGGGCGTGACCGTGCAGGTGGAGCCCGGCGAGATCTTCGGTCTGATCGGCCCCAACGGCGCCGGCAAGACGACCATCTTCAACGTGATCACCGGCGTTTATCGGCCCGATCGCGGGCGCGTGCTGTTTGACGGGCACGACATCTCCGGCTGGGGGCCGGCTCAGGTGGCGGCGGGCGGCATCGGCCGCACCTTCCAGAACATCCGCTTGTTCCGCTCGATGACGGCAGAGCAAAACGTGATGGTGGCCGGCCACCGCCTGCACGACGTGAGCCTGCTCGGAGTGCTGCTGCGTACCGCTCAGCAGAGCCGGTGTGAGCACGCGCTCCGCCGCCGCGCGCACGAGCTGCTGGAGGCACTGGGCCTGCGCGGGCAGGAGCAGGATATGGCCAGCAGTCTGCCGTACGGCTTGCAGCGGCGGCTGGAGATCGCGCGCGCCCTGATGCTGGCGCCGAAGCTCTTGCTGCTGGACGAGCCCGCCGCGGGCATGAACAGCCAGGAGGCGAGGGAGCTGGAGAAGCAGATCCGCTGGCTGCGTGACGAGCTAAAGGTGACGGTGGTGCTGGTCGAGCACAACATGAGCCTGGTGATGAGCGTGTGCGAGCGCATCCACGTGGTGGATCACGGTGAGACCATAGCCGATGGCCCGCCAAGCGCGATCAAGAATGACCCCAAGGTGCTGGCCGCCTACCTGGGCCAGGAAGAGCCGGTGCAGGCGTGAGCGAGGCACAGTCGTCCCCTCAGGCCCCTGCCGCGGCGGCGCCCGCGCTCGAGGTGGAGCAGCTGACGGTGACGTATGGCGGCATCCGCGCCGTGAAGGGCATCTCCCTGCGGGTGGAGCCGGGGCAGATCGTGGCATTGATCGGTGCCAACGGCGCGGGCAAGACCAGCACGCTCAAGGGCATCGTGGGGCTGCTCCCGTCCGCGCGTGGCCGGGTACGGGTGTTCGGGCGCGACGTGCTGGGCATGCCCACGCATCGCATCGTGGCGCAGGGCGTGACCCTGGTGCCCGAGGGGCGGGCCATCTTCCAGGGCCTCTCGGTGCGCGAGAACCTGGAGCTCGGCTCCATCCTCAAGCGCGAGCGCGCCGGCATCGAGCAGCGGATGCAGCGCGTGCTCACGCTGTTCCCGCGGCTCGGCGAGCGCCTGTCACAGGCCGGGGGCACGCTCTCCGGCGGCGAGCAGCAGATGCTGGCCATCGGCCGCGCGCTGATGGGCGACCCGCGCCTGCTCCTGCTGGACGAGCCCAGCCTGGGCCTGGCACCCAAGCTGGTGCGCCAGATCTTCGACGGCATCATCGAGATCGCCAAGGGCGGCCTCACGATCCTGCTCGTGGAGCAGAACACGCGCCTGGCGCTGGAGACGGCGCACCAGGCGCACGTGCTGGTGACGGGTGAGCTCGCGCTCAGCGGCAGCAGCCAGTCCCTGCGGGAAGATCCGCGGGTGAAGGCCGCGTATCTGGGCGAAGAGCTGCACGTCTGAGGCCCTGCCGGGTGCTTGCGCTCCCGTGAGGCCGTGCCGGGCAGCCCGGTAGCTAACCCCCGGGCAACATCACCACCCGGCCCAACGACGCTCGCTGCTCGGCATGTGCATGCGCCCGCGCCGCGTCGCGCAGGGCGAAGCGCTCGCCCACGATGGCACGCAGCTCACCACGGTGCACGCGCTCGAGGCACTGCGCGACCACGCCGTGAAAGCGCTCGTGCTCGAGGTGCAGGGAAGCAAAGATGCCCAGGCCCAGCAGCGCTGCGTTCTTGAACCAGAGCGGCACCGGGTTGAAGCTGCCCTGCTCCCGCCCGGCAAAGCCCAGGTTCACGATCTTGCCGCGATAGCCCAGGCACTCCACGCTGGCCTGCAGGACCTTGCCTCCCACCGGGTCGATGATCAGCGCCACTCCGGCGCCGCCAGTGGCTTCGCGCACTGCATCCGCCAGCGACCGCTCCTGGTAGTTGATGGTATGGGCTGCCCCGAGCTCACCTAGCCGCGCCAGCTTGGCGCTGCTGGATGCCGTGGCCAGCACCTCCGCGCCGGCACTGCGGGCGAGCTGGATGGCAGCCAGCCCGACCCCGCTCGCGCCAGCATGGATCAGTACGCGCTGGCCCGCCTGCAGCTGCCCCAGCTCGAACAGCGCCTCGTGCGCGGCACCAAACGCCACCGGCACACAGCCCAGGCTGACGACATCGGCGCCCGGCGGCAGCAGCCAGGTGGCAGCCGCGCTGACCGCCACCCGCTCGGCGTGAGAGCCGTTCAGCATGATGGCCACCACCTTGTCCCCCGGCTTGCGGTCGCGCACCTTCGCGCCCACCTCGCGCACCGTGCCCGCGCACTGATAGCCCACGATGTACGGGCGCTGCGCCGGCGGAGTGAGCGCGCGATTCAACACGTCACCGCCCTCCACGCTCACCACCTCCACCTCGATCAACACGCCATCCGCGGCGCAGACCGGCTCGGGAACGTCCTCGTAGCGCAGGACCTGGGGACCACCGTTCTCGTAGTAAACTGCTGCCTTCATGTTGCCCTCGTGCCAGCTGGAGTGCGGTACCAAGGGCTCACGTGCTCGGGCTGCAGCCCGCGTTCCCCCCCTGGTAGATGCTGTGTAGCTCAGCGCGGCCGTGCTGCGCCAGAACCTGGAGCTGGCCCTGGC
>JAICQL010000021.1 GCA_025937895.1 Polyangiaceae bacterium
GCCGTTGTACGTCTCGGGATCATTGGGGCACTGATCCTGCACGTCGAGGATGCCATCGAGATCGTTGTCCGGCTCGGGGCAGCCGTCCGCGTCCTCAAAGCCGTCCTTGTCCTCGGGATCGTTGGGGCACTTGTCGTTGACGTCGAGGATGCCGTCCTTGTCGTTGTCCGGCTCGGGGCAGCCGTCGGCGTCCTCGAAGCCGTCCTTGTCCTCCGGCACGTCCGGGCACTTGTCGCGCGAGTCGAGGATGCCGTCGCCATCGCGGTCGCCGTCGGAGCCCTCGGGGCAGCCGTCTTCGTCCTGATCGCCGTCGAAGTCCTCCGGGATGTCGGGGCAGGCGTCATCCACGTCGAGGATGCCGTCCTTGTCGTTGTCGGGATCGGGGCAGCCGTCCCCATCCTCGAAGCCGTCGAAATCCTCCGGATCATCCGGGCACTCGTCGATGTCGTCGGCATAGCCGTCGCCGTCGCGATCGCCGATGCTGGGCTCGAACACGAAGCCGAGCAGCAGGCGCAGGTTGGCGGCCTCGAAGCCCTTCGAATACGTGCGATGGCCGGCGCCCATCATCAGGTAGCTGTTGCGCTCGACGAACAGCTTGATGCCGCCGACGTACTCCTGCGAGAACTTCTGCCTGGAGTCCGAGGCGTCATCGAGCAGGTACGTGCCGTACGTCTCGCCCACCAGATCGAGCGCGTCGAGCGCACGCCAGGCGAAGCCGGCCTGCGCCGTGACCAGGTTGCCGTAGCGGAAGTCGCCCTCTGTCAGCTGGTCCCCGAGGAAGCCGGAGTTCGAGCCGCCGTGCATGCGGAAGCCGACGTTGGCGCCGACCTTGAAGCGGCCGGACGCGCCGAACTGATAGTCCACGAGCGCCTGGGGCCAGAACCAGGCGCCTGGCTCGCTCACCAGGTTGTGAGCGCGATCCCCGATGGGGATACCGCCTTGCAGCAGCAGGCCGAGGCCGATCGTCTCTTCGATGCGGGTGAGGCGCAGCTTGGCGTGCAGGGCGAGCCAGGAGATGCCCTGGCTGTCGAGCGCGCCCGTGTCGTACAGCTGGTTGCCGTTGGGCCCCAGGTTGAACGCGGGATCACCGCTGGCCAGCACCACGGGGATGGACAGGCCGACCACGGCCTTGTTGGCGATGCCGTAGTTGAAGCCGAACGTGCCCTGGAAGGAGTTGGGGACGAGGGCGCGCACACCGATGCAGTTCGGATCCGACGTGCAGGACACGCCCTCTGCGCTGCCCTTGCGCTCGTCGGGCACGCGCAGCAGGCTACGCCCGTAGTCGAGCACCAGGCCGAAGCTGATGCCGTTGGCGGGCAGGATGCGAGTGCCGTTGACGGAGAAGAAGCCCTTCGAGTCCACCGCGGGGCGGAACAAGTGGGTGTCGGCGCCGTCGCCATTCAAGCTCTCGGGGGCACGCGGCCCGCTCTGCGCGCTGGCTGCTGCCGGCGCGAGCGAGGCGGTGCCCGCCGCGAGCAGCGTGCAGAAGCAGCGTTGCACGCGCCCCCACCAGCCCCGTGAGGCCGCCGGCGGGGAGCCCGAGAGCACTTCAGTATGAAAACCGGCGCGCGTCCGTTGCATCGAGGTCGTAAGCAATCACCACTCCGTCCAGCCTCAGGAGAAGGCTCGGCCCCACGACGGTGCGCAGGGCGGGAAAAGAAATGCTCCAGTGGCGGTGCGACGCTAAACCGCGAATAGTCCACTGTCAAACTAGCGGAGCACGAGACGCGGTAGTGGTTTCAGAGATAGCTTCTGGAGTAACGCACGCCAGCACGGGTGGCTGGCAGCACGGATCACGAAAAGGGCTTCGCATGACGGATCGCCGCTCGCCGCTCAGGCTCTTGCTCGGCTGCTGGGTCTCTCGCTGCTGGGTCTCTCGCTGCTGGGTCTCTCGCTGCTGGGTCTCTCGCTGCTGGGTCTCTCGCTGCTGGGTCTCTTGCTGCTGGGTCTCTTGCTGCTGGGTCTCTTGCTGCTGGGTCATGGTCGCTGCGGTGCAGGATGCCGCGGCTCGAGATGTCCCAGTTTCCCTCGCAGGGCGCTGGCAAGCAGACCCGATGACCGTGCGCTGGGTGATCGGTGAGTGGGGCGACGCCTGCGGACCGCGGCCGAGCAGTGGCGGTGACAGCGGCGGGGTCGTCAACATCGAGGTGAAGTCGGATGAGCTGCTGATCTCGGGCCCGGACGGCACCTACTCCACCGAGCAGTGCTGGGCCATGCACCCGGGGCTGGATCGGCAGTCGCACGCCAAGGGCACGCGCAGCTGGGCCACGACATGCCGGACCAAGCCGAACGATGCGCGGCAGGAGATCCTGCAGACCACCATCACGGCCACCGACGACGTGATCACGTTTCGCGAGAGCGGGCAGTATCAGTTCTCGCTGCAGGGCCAGACCTGCTCGGCGAGCTCCGGGCGCTGGCGCACCTATCGCCGGCTCGGCGCAGAGCCGGAGGCGCCGCCCGAGCCTGCGCCGGAGCCTCCGGCGCGCGAGCTACCGGCGCAGCCCGAGCCGGAGCCCGCGCAGGCGCGCAGCCCCGCCCCCGCCGAACGCGCCGCGCGCAAGCCGTCCAACCCCTGCGCCAGCCCGGGCGCGCCGGCGCGGCTGGAGGTGCGGCCCGCGCGCAAGCTGATGCGCAGCGGTGAGTCGTTCACGTTTCGCGCAGCGGTGTTCGACGCGCGCGGCTGTGCGCTGCGCACGGAGGTGAGCTGGGCGCTGGAGCCCGCGGGGGCCGCTGCCCAGCTGGAGGACGGCAAGCTGGAGCTGGCCGCGGGCGCGCCCGACGCCGAGCTGACGGTGGTGGCCACGGCCGCGAACCAGGCCGTGAAGGTGGCGGTGGACGTGGTGTCGAGCGAGCGCTACGCGGCGCTGCTGGCGAGCGGGGATTTCACTGCCGACGGCGCATCGATCGAGGCGGCCACGGCCACCATCACCTCCGGCTCGCTGGGCGCACAGGACGTTGCCCCGGAGGGTGGGCCTCCGGAGCGAAAGTGGACGTTCGTGGCGCTGGTTGCCGGCATCGCGCTGCTGTTTGGCCTGTTCGGCGCGTTTCTGCTGCGCCGGGCGCAGCGCAATCCGGCGAAGGCGGGCGCTCCCGATGGGCAACCGGGTACGGTGCAGTTCGCCGTTGCGTCGGGACAGGAGGTACCTCCCACCCGGCCAGGCGGTGCTCCGACCCGGCTGGAGCCGATCCCCTCGGCGCCCTCCGGGGGGCGCGCGGCCACGGTCTGCCCCATCTGCGGTACTCTGTATCCCACCCGGGACATGAAGAGCTGCCCGAAGGACGGGGCGCAGCTGCTGCCAGTGAACGCCTGATCGGGGCTAATTCCCTCGATTGCCGCAGAGCGGCGCAGGACTCCGACAGCGGTCAGCCATCCCGCTGCGCCGATTTGAAAGAAAAGCAAAGTTGATCGTCCGTCGCGGGGGGCGCGGGCGTATCATTCAGCGTACAAATTGCTCCGGAACGCTCAGGTTTGCCTGCCGCGAGCCGGACTCCATAAAAGATGTTGGTTCGTTGTCCCCGATGTTCGTTCTCACGCGAGGTAGAGAGCGAAAAAGCGACTGATCGATGTACGCAGTGCGGCTACATGGTCTCGTCTGGACCGGTAGTGGCCAAGCAGGTCGTGAAGGTCGATGAGCCACGCCGGCGCATGGCCAGCATGGCGGGCAGCCCCGCGCAGCTGGAGAGCGCCACCCGCGATCTATTCCGCCTGTCGGGCGGGCAATCCATCCCGGTGGAGGCGCGCGTGCCCGCGGAGAAGCCGAAGGCGCCAACGCCGGTCGTCTCGCGTCAGCCCGAGCCCGCACCGGCCTCCGGCAGAAAAGCCGAGTCGTCCGTGCTGTTCTCGCTGGAGTCGCTGATGAAGTCCGCGGGCGGCCAGAAGGCGCCGACGGAAGAGGTCGATCAGCAACTCTGGAACATGCAGGCGGAGACGCCGCTATTCGGCACCTCGCAGGATCACGCGCTGCTCACCACGCCGCTGGATCCACCGCCGGGCAGCAGCCCGATGGACTCGATGACGGTGTCCAGCCGCCGCCCGACGGGGGTGCGCACCTCCCTGTTCCTGGGGCTGGGCACGGCAGGCGCGATCGTGCTCGCCAGCGCGGGCTGGTTCGTGCTGCGCTCGAGCAGCGCCGAGGCGCCCGCGGCAGCGCAGTCGCTGGAGGCCCCGGCACAGGAGCACACTGCCACGCTGAGCAAGGAGCCACCGGCTACGCCCGACGGCGAGCCGAAGGCGGCCGGCAACGACGAGGCGCCCGGCGCCAAGCCCGCGGCAGACCAGGCGGATGGAGATAAGGCTGCCGTGGACGAGGCCGCCGTGGACAAGGCTGCCGCCGACGAGACCGCGGAGAAAGGCGACGGCAAGCAGGCCGCCGCCGACGGCGACAAGGGCGACGACGCCGACGGAGACAAAGGCGACGACGCGGACAAACCAGTGGCTGCCAAGCGGTCGAGCAAGTCGTCCACTTCGCCGCGCTCCACGAAGAAGGCGCCGCCGCGCGCGACCAAGCCGAGCGCGCCGTTCAACGTGGGGGCGGCGAAAGACGCGCTCAGCGCCGCGGCGGCCCAGGCCGCCAAATGCAGCGGCACCTCCGGCAAGGGCAAGGTGCAGCTGACGTTCGCAACGTCGGGCAAGGTTTCTTCGGTGCAGCTCACCGAGGGTCCGTTTGCGGGCACCGCAGCCGGCAACTGTGCCCTGAAGTACTTCAAGGCCGCGAAGGTGCCCGCTTTTGCGGGGACGCCCCAGACGGTCGCGAAGAGCTTCAAGATCCCCTGAGCGAGGGCGCCCCGAAGCGGCGCGCCCATCCGCTGCGACAGCGCTGGCGACAGGCGCGAGGGAGCGCTGTCTCTAGAGCATGGGGGCTCCCGCATACGGCCTCGCAGCAACTTCGCTTGGCCTTCGGGCCCAGCGCGCAATTGTGCCGCAGGGGCGAGAAAATGCGATCCTCGACCGCGGCGCCCCACGGCTGGGCTTCATCGGGGCCGACCACCGGCCGATTCCAGGCACATCCCCCACGATTGGCACAGGTCTCCCGTTGATAGAGCTGGGCTATGGCGACCAAAGTCTGACGACCTTGCGAGGCGCGGAGCTGGCTTCCAGCCTCTCGCCCGACGTCAGCTATCAGCTGGAGCAAGCGCTCGGGGCAGGCAGCATGGCAGTGGCGTTCCGCGCCATCCGCCGCGCGCCCGACGGTCAGACCTTCGCGGTGGTGAAGATCATCCACCCCGACATGCTGATGGATGCGTCGGAGATCGCGCTGCTCACCATCCGCAAGGAGTCAGTGGCGCTCGGGCGCCTGAACGAGGCGGTGCCCCCCACCCCCTTCGTGGTGCGCCTGCTGGAGACGAACGAGATCACCGTGCGCTATCGCGGCAGCACCATGGATCTGCCCTGGCTGGCCATGGAGTACGTGCACGGCGGCACCCTGGAGGAGCGCATCGCCGAGTGCGTGAACCGCACTGGCTACGCCTTTGATCCGGAGCGCGCGGCCGCCTGCGTGGAGGCGCTGGCCAGCGGCATCGCTGCCGTGCACGACGTGGGCGTGATCCACCGCGATATCAAGCCCAGCAACATCCTGTGCTGCGGCAACGGCCGCGGTGAGCTGTTCAAGATCGCAGACTTTGGTGTGTCGCGCGCGCGCGGGCTGAAGCAGACCTTCGTGCACAACGCGCTGGGCACGCCCGGCTACGCTGCGCCCGAGCAGATCCTGATGGAAGAGGACAAGCTGGGCACGGCCACCGACGTGTTCGCGCTGGCAGCCACCACGTTCTCGCTGCTCACGGGGGAGGAGCTGTTCGTGGCGCGGACCATCGCCGACATCTTGACCGTGGTGCAGAGCCGCAAGCGGCGCAGCATCCGCGAGTGCGGGCGGCTCACCCTGGATCTGCGCGACCGCCCGAGCGTGTGCGCGGCCATCGACGGCGCCATCGCCCACGCGACCACGCCCGACGCCGCGGCGCGGCCGCAGCTGGCGCAGGCCTTCGCCACGGTGGTGTGCTCTGCGCTGCGCGCCAGCTCCGTGCGGGCGCCGCTGTCCGCTGCGCGCCGCTCACCCTCGCAGCTGAGCAAGAGCCAGAGCGTCAATCCGCGCTGGAAGTGCCACGTGCGCCACGCGCTGGGCGACGAGCGCGCGATCTGGAGCGCGGCCTGGGACGGCTCAGGCTGTTGCCTGGCCGCCACCACGCGCGGGCTGGAGTTCTGGGACGGCACGCGCTGGGTGATGGCGCCGAGCGGTGAGCTGGGCGCGCAGGATATCCGCCTGGTGCACCACGAGGGCGCCGGGGAGTGGCTGCTTGGCGGGCAAAACGGGCTCCTGGCATTCTATCGCGACGCCGTGCCCACGCCCCTGCGCGGCCCCACGCCGAAGGCGCACCTGGCCTCGATGAGCGGTGACTTCAAGGATCTGGCGGTGCTGGGCGGCATGCTGGCGAATGGCAGCGGCCCCGCGCTGTTTGCCTGCGTGGGGCAGCACTGGCTCAAGCCGCTGGAGCTGCCGGACGTGGCCTCGCTGCCGGCGCTGGCGCGAGTGGACAGCGAGCGCTGGCTGGTGGCGGGGCGCGAGCGCTCGGGGCGCGCGATGCTGGCCTTTTATCTGCCGCTCGAGTGGCGCATCGAGCGGCTGGCAGCGGATGAGGTACGCGCCTACCTGGCAGGTTCCTCGGCGCCGGAAGCAGAGCTGGGCGCCGTGGTGGGCGCCGGAGGTCGGGTGATCCGCGCCGAGGGCAGCAACCTGATCCGCAACACCCTGCCCGACGGCGCAGACCTGTCCGCGTGTGCGCTGGAAGACAGCGGTGCGCTCTGGGCCGCCAGCCTGGGCAAGCTCTGGTTGCAGCCCACCCCGGTCAGCAACTGGGAGTGCGTCTGGAAGGATTCGCGCTGGAACGTGCCGATCATCAGTCTGTACGCCGACGGACGGCGGGTGCTGGGCGTGGCCGCGGACGGCGGCATGATCGAGGGCATCGCGCTCGGTTGAGCTGGCGCCTGAAGCTCCGGCGCCTGTAGCGGCTGCGCGGCGGTTCAAGCTCCTGCGCCGGGAGCCGTTCCTCCCTCTCGCACAGGAGCGAGCTCGAGGCCGTCACCAAGCTGTTCTGCTCCGGCACGCGCCGATACTTCTGGCGTGCGGGAGCAGAGCTGCCAGCGCGCAGTTTCAGAGAGCGAAGAGGGCATGTCACCGGCTACGTGGAGCGCTTGGCTGAGCCCGCCGTGGCGGGTGCCGCGGACAAGCCCGTGACGGAGCAGGCGCTGCGCCGGAGCGAGCTACCACGCGAGCCGGCGCTGATCGCGGGACGTTACCGCTGTCTGCGCACCCTGGGCAGCGGCGGCACGGCGGACGTGTTCGAGGCGCTCGATCTGGTGCAGGGGCGGCACGTTGCGCTGAAGCTGCTGCGCACGAGCGCGACCGGTGGCCCGAGCGGGGCGCTCGCACGGGGGCTGTTCGAGCGCGAGTTTCACCTGCTGGCACAGCTGCAGCACCCGAGCGTGGTCTCGGTCCTGGACTATGGCGTGGCGGCGGAGGGCCGCTTCTACACGATGGAGCTGCTGGAAGGCAGCGACCTGGCCAGCGTGGCTCCCCTGCCCTGGCGGCGCGCCTGCAGCCTGCTGCGTGACATCTGCTCGGTGCTGGCGCTCTTGCACTCGCGCCGGCTGGTGTACCGCGACCTGACGGCGCGCAACCTGTTCTGCTCCAGCACGGGCGCATGCAAGCTGATCGATTTCGGCGCGCTGCTGCCGATGGGCACGGCCGACGACGTGGTGGGCAGCCCGCCCTTCGTGCCGCCGGAGGCGCTGAGCCACCGGGCGCTCGACGCGCAGAGCGATCTGTTTGCTGCGGGGGCCACCTTGTATTTTGCGCTGACCGGGCAGCTCCTGTTCCCGGCGCGCACGTTCGCGGAGCTACCGCTGTGCTGGCAGCTGCCGCGCCGCCCGCCCTCCGCCCTCGTGCCGGACATCCCGCCCGAGCTCGACGCGCTGGTGCTCGATCTGGTGCAGCTCGATCCTCAGCTGCGCCCGCGCAGCGCAGGCGAGGTGATCGATCGGCTGGAGGCCATAGCTGGTCTCGAGCATGCCGATCAGCAGCTGGTGGCGCGGCCGTACCTGGGCACGCCGGAGCTGGTCGAGCGCGAGGAACTGCTGGCGAGCGCCGTGCGCTGCCTGCGTCTGAGCCGGGAGGGCCGTGGCGCTGCGCTGCTCGTGACCGGCGCCGATGGCACGGGGCGCTCGCGGCTGCTCGACGCCTGTGTGCTGCAGGCCAAGCTGCTCGGCACCAGCACGCTGGTGCTGCAGGCGCATGAGGGTCAGGGCGCCTACGCGGGCGCTCGCGCGCTGGCAGCGCAGCTGCTACAGCTCGAGCCGGCGCTGGCGGCCGCGGCGCTCGAGCCGCACCGGGCGGTGCTCGGCCACGTGCTGCCGGAGCTGCTCGAGGGCCGTGCGCCGAGCCTGGCGCGCTTTGCCGACCCGAGAGACGCGCGCCCTGCGATCCAGGCGGCGCTGCGCAGCTGGCTGCAAGCCGTGGCACGACAGCGCCCGCTCGCCGTCGCCATCGACGACATCGATCAGCTCGATGAGCCGAGCGCGGCGCTGGTGGCGCTCCTGGCCGTGGATGCCGCGGAGCACCCGCTGCTGGTGCTGGCGAGCCTGCGCTCGCGCGGCGACGCCGTGGCGCTGCCGCTCTCGGTGCTGCAGCGCGCGGCCAGCAGCTGGCGCCTGACCCACCTGACGGAGGCGGGCACTCGCAGGCTGCTGGCCTCGATGTTCGGCGACACGCCGCGGCTGGAGCTGGTGGCGGCGCGCGTGCATGCGCTCGCCGACGGCAATCCGCGCGACGTGGTGCAGCTGGCACGGACGCTGGTCGAGAACCAGACCATCCGCTGGGAGGCAGGGGGCTGGGCGCTGCCCAGCGTGCTGCACGCGGATGCCTTGCCGGGCAGCGTCAGCGACGGGCTGCGTGCGCGCATCCGGGCGCTGAGCGAGCACGGTCTGCGCCTGGCGCGCCTGCTGGCGCTGAGCCAGCTGCCGGCGCTCACGTTCCAGCAGTTCCTGCGGCTCTCGGACGGGGACGCGGCGGTGGTGATGCAGGGCATCGGCGAGCTGGTGGAGGCGGACCTGCTGCGCTTCGAGGGGCAAGCGCAGCAGCTGAGCCTGCCCGGCTGGCGCGAGCTGCTGCTGGCGGACATGTCCAGCGAGCCGCGCGCGGAGCTGCACCGCCGCCTGGCGGCGTTGCTGGCGGAGCTACCGGAGTACCCGCTGCGCAGCATCCAGCAGCTGCGCTGGGCGGGCGACGAGGCCGCGGCCCTGGAGCGCCTGACCGCATTCTGTGCGACCTCCAGCCAGCAGACGGCAGCGGATCCGGCGCGCTTCATCGAGCTGGTCGAGCGGCTGCCGCGCGACTGGTACGAGCTGCTCGACTGGGGAGCTCAGCGGCTGAAGGCGACCGGTAGCCGCGCGGCGGTGTGTGCGCTGCAGGGGCGCATGGCGGGCATCTTGCCGATCATGAACCCTTACCTCGGGGCGCAGCACCTCTCCGAGCTGATCGCGCGGCTGTGCCAGGACGCCGGTCTGGCGGACTCGGCGCCGGGCCACGAGCGAGTCTTTCCGCCGCCCGTGGCGCTCCGGCAGCTGGCGCAGATCTTGATCGCCGCCGCGGCCATCGTTGCGACCACCTACGACTATGAGCTGTGGCGCCAGGGCCCGCGCCTCGAGCCGCTGCACGCCAGTGCGCCGGCGCTGCAGGTGGTGTCTTCGCTCTGGCAGGGCCTGGGCGAGCGCATGGCGGGCCGACTGGAGGCGGCGGTGCAGCAATACGAGCGGGTCGAGGCCTTGCTGGCGCAGCCGGATCGCTGCGGGGTGGACCCCTCGCACGCCACCTATACGCGGCTGGGCGTGGCCTGGGGCATCGGCATGTTGCAGGCGATGATGGGCCAGGACCAGTGCCTGCGGCAGGCGGAGCTGTTGAGCAGTGATCCGTGGCACCGGGCCAGCGGCATCCTGGTGCACATGCTGCACGGCTACTGGCAAGCGGACCCGGCGCGCGGCGACGCCGAGAAGAAGCGCTGGCTGCTCAGCATGATCGAGTCCAAGTCGCGGCGCTGGTTCGAGGGCGTTCATCTGCTGGCCGAGCTCTCGGCGCACGCGCTTTCGGACGATCTGGAGCGGCTCAAGGGTGTGTTACCCGATCTGCGCAACCTGGCGGAGCTGGCCAGCGGCTGGCGGCCCATCTACGATCACGCGCTCGGCGAATATCACCGGCTGCGCGGCGATCTGACCGGCGCGCTCGGCTGCTTCGAGCGGGCTCGCACGGCGGGCCCGGGCACGCAGCACCAGATCTGGGCGCTGGCGGCCGGCGCCGAGCTGCGCACGTTGCTGCTGCTCGGGCGAGCCGCGGCCGCGCTGAGCGCCGGGGAGCGGTACCTGGAGCTGGCCCGAGAAGCTGGTCTCGGACAGCTGGCGCTGCACGTGCGCATTCCCCTGGCGCGCGCCTCGGCCGACAGCGGGCAGCTGGCCCGCGCCAGGAGCGCGATCGACGGCGTGCTCGTGGAGCTCGAGCGCGACGGGGTGCGCGGCCTGATGCCAGGCTGGGCGCACGAGACCAGCGCGCAGATCGCGCTGGCCGCCGGCGACGCGGCGCTTGCGCAGCGCGCGCTGGAGGCCTGCTCGCGAGAGCTGCGCGCCAGCGAAAATCCGCTCGGGCGGCGCCGCTGTGAGCGCCTGGCGCAGGCGCTGGACGCGCTCTGCGCACGGCATGAGAGCGCACAGCACGCGCGGCAGCTGGCGCGCGCTCGGAGCGCGCTGGCAGCGTGCTCCAGCGCGCGCGAGCGAGCGGCGGCGGCGCTCGACCTCTTGCTGGAGCAGACGGGCGCCAGCGGCGGCATCCTGCAGCTGGTGAGCGGCGAGTCCGGCGCGGATACGGCGGAGCTCGGGCTAGGCGCCGAGCGGCAGCTGGCCGAGCAGCTGCTGCGCAACCTGCTGGCGGGGCTGTTGCACGGTGGCAGCAGCGAGACGGCCGCGGGCACGTCCGCGCATCTGGCCACGGTCACCGCGCTGCACGAGCCGCTCTCTGTGCGCTCCAGCGCGTTTGCGCCGGTGCTGCTGCGCCACGGCCCGCACGCCTCGGCGCTCACCGGGGTGGCTCTGCTCAAGTGTGCCCGTGGCCGCCCGCTCGCCGAGGCGGAGGCGCTGGCGGCGGCGCTGAGCCGCGCCCTGAGCGCTGAGGCGTGCGCTCAGGTGCCGGGGATGTAGCGCTGCAACACCCGGGTCAGCACCGCCAGGCCCACCGCGGCCAGCGCCCAGCCGGCCGCGCCGGTGGCAGCGATGGCGAGCGCGTCGATCAGCGCGATGCCGGCGATCAAGCGCACGATGGCCTGTGGCACCGAGCGCTGCGGGCCCGGGCGCAGGAAGCGCAGGGAGTACACGTCCCAGACCAGCGCCAGGAGCAGGAAGGGCGCGACCAGCGGCTGGTGCAGCGCCAGGTACGCCGCGTACAGCAGCGGCGCCGCCAGGAACCACAGTGGCCAGGTGCGCGCCAGGCGATTGAAGGCCTCCTGCTTGGCCGCGTAGGTCAGGCCGATCAGGTGGCATAGCAGCACCGCCGCGCCCAGCAGCAGCGCCGGAGTGATGGGCCCCGGCAGCGCGCAGGCGGTGGCCACGTACACGAGCACGCGGCACAGCCCCATCAGCAATGGGCTGAGCGGATTTTGCTTGTGATAGACGTCATAGGCGACGATGCACGCCGCCAGCCCCAGGCCGCCCAGCAGCGCCGGCTGCAACTCCGCACCCCCGTGATAGGCCACGTGCAGCAGCGTGGCCAGGCCCAGACCGAGCCAGCCAAAGCCCAGGCTGAAGACGCTGGCGGCCGACACCTGTCCCGACGGGATCGGGCGCTGCGGGCGCTCGCGCGCGTCGATCTCACGATCGAAGGCGTCGTTGAGGTACATGCCGCCGACGTAGAAGAACGAAAACGCCGCCGCGAGCAGGCCTACGTGCACGTGCGCGGAGAGCCCGCCAGACAGCGCCAGCGCGGCGAGCACGTTGCTCCAGACCGTGGGCAAGTTCGAGACGCGGCCGAGCCGCAACCAGACCGCCAGGTTCATGACTGTGGCTGCCGCTCCGGAGACGATGCTGGCGCAGTGGGCAGTAGCCTGGCCTGCACCCAGCCCAGCTCGCGCGCGATGCTGGCCACCACCCCGCCCTGGCGCTGCTCCGCGGGCAACACGTCCCACGTGTACGTCTCCACCTCCAGCTGCCGCGACAGCGGCCGCCCGGCGAGGGCGGCCTGGCGCTGGCGCTCCAGCACCCGCGCCAAAAACGCCTGCGTGTTGCCGAAGTGGCCGAGCTCTGCACGATACAGCGGCACGTGGAAGTGCACCCGCCACTCCTCGGCCAGCCGCGCCTCTCGATCCGCGAGCGCCTGCGGCAAGTCCGCATAGCGCAGGAGCTGGCCGCCGCGCGTCTGTGCCACGACCTGGTGCAGGTACACGGGCTCGTCGTAAGCGGACAGCGCCTGCAGGCCATCGGCGGACGGGGGCAGCCGCAGCCCGGTGCTCAGCTGGATCTTGTGGATGGCAATGCCGGCCGAGCTCAGCTGATCGAGCGTCTCGTCGGCAGACTCGAACTCGATCGCGGCGTGGCAGGTGTCCAGACACACGCCGAGGTGGCGCCGCACGAGGCGCTCGGCCGCACCCGGGCTCAGCTGCGCGCGCGCGGCCAGCCCGGCCAGCGCCCGGGCCGAGCACAGCTCCTGCTCGAAGAACGCGATCGTCTCGGCGGTGGTCTCCAGCAGGCAGCAGGGCTCGGGCTCGAGCGCCAGGGTGACCAGGCGCCCCGTCTGCTGCTCCAGCCGATGCAGCTCGAGCGCTTGCTGCAACAGCTGCTCCGCGATGCTCGCCACCTGCTCGGGGCCGGCCACATCCGCCTTGAAGCCGCCGGGCACCGTGCTGATGCTACCGCTGCCGCCCTCGGGCAAGAGCTGCGCGAGCAGGTACGAAAGGTCGCTCGTGTAGCGGCCACGCTCCGCCTCGCGCCAGTCCGGCCGATACACGCTGGCCTTGACCGGCTCGGCGTGGAACGGCCCGTAAGGGAAGCCGTTGATGGTGAAGACGTACAGCTGGTGCTCGGCGAGCAGGCGCTGAAACTCCGCCAGCCGTGCCGGCTCGCGCAGCGCCTGCGCGGCGCGTGCAGAGAGCCGCAGCCCCACGCCGAACGGGCGCTCTGGCGCCACCCGTGCTTTCACCGCCAGCACGTGGCTGCGCACGTTCTCGCGCACCTGCTCCCAGCTCTCGCCCGGGTGGATGTTGGTGCAATACGTCAGGTGCGCATCGGCGATCTGCATGTGCGGCTCCAGCGAGGCGGGAACTGGCGGGCAGTGCCGCGTCAGGCAGCGTCCCGGTAGCGCTCCGTCAACCAGCGGATGCAACGCGCGACCAGCGCAGAGTCCATCTCGTGCACGTCGCGCGCCCGGCCCGGCGCCTCCAGCAAGCTGATGGTCAGCTCCCCGCCGAGGTGCTCGCGAAACTCGCGCAGCCCCTCCAGGAGCAGCAGGCGGCCCTCGCGATCGCGCAGCTCGAGCGCGGGGTCATACAGACGAAAGCCCAGGCTGAGCAGCAGGCGCTCGATGCGCTCGTACGCCTCGGCGGACAGCATACCGAGCTCCAGCGCGTAACGGCTGTCCAGCGCCAGGCCGATGCCCACGGCCTCGCCGTGGCGCAACCGGTGCTGGGTGAGGCTCTCCAGCTTGTGCGCCGCCCAGTGCCCGTAGTCGAGCGGGCGCGCGCTGCCGAGCTCGAACGGATCGCCGCCGCCGGCGATGTGCTCGGCATGCAGCCGCGCGCAGTGGCGGATCATGTGCTCGGTGGCCGATGGCTCGAGGCGCGCCAGTGCCGCGGCGTTGTCACAGAGCCAGTCGAAGAAGGCGGCGTCGCGCACCAGCGAGACCTTCACCGCCTCGGCCATGCCCGCGATGCGATCGCGCCGGCTGAGTGTGCTCAGGAAGGTAAAATCGTTGATCACGGCGAAGGGCACGGCAAAGCTGCCCACGAAATTCTTCATGCCCAGGGCGTTGACCCCGTTCTTCACGCCGATGCCCGAGTCATTCTGCGCGAGCACGGTGGTGGGCAGGCGCACCAGCCGCACCCCGCGGTGGCAGGTGGCCGCGGCAAAGCCGGCCATGTCGAGCACGGCGCCACCGCCGATCACCAGGCAGAACGATTGGCGATCCAGCCCCACCGCCGCCATCCGCTCGTGCAAGCCGGTGACCAGGGAGGGATCGTTCTTGCAGCGCTCGCCGCCGGGCACGATCACCGGATCACCCAGGAGCTGCATGCCATCCGCGTGCGCGACGGCGTAGCGGCGCAGCTGCGTGCACAGCTCGGGGTGGGCCTGTGCCACGCCGTCGTCCACGACCGCCAGCACGCGCTGCCGGCGCTCGGGCTCCTTCTGGCGCAAGGCCTGGAGCAGCACGGGATTGTCTGGCTCCAGCACGTGCTCGGTGAAGTGCACCGAGTAGCGAAACGGAACGGCAAAGCTCACCGCGAGGACAGACTCTCCGGACATGGGCAGCTCGGGTATATACACCAGCGCCTAGCCCCGCCCAGGCTCCGCAGCGCCCTGGGACCATTGGCCGGTCTGCGAGCCCGCCGTTTCAATGCTGCGCAGAGGGCATGGCGAGCTCAGTTGCCGCGCCCTCCGGAGCGCTCGCCGCCAGCTCCGCCGCGGCGGGCAAGGTGAACGAGAAGCACGCGCCCTCGGCCGTGTTTTCGGCCCAGATCCGGCCACCGTGCGCCTGGATGATGCCGCGGGCAATGAACAAGCCGAGCCCGGTGCCGCGCTTGCCGGGCCCACCCTCGTTCCAGAAGCGCTCAAAAATGTGCGGCAAGCTCTGCGCGGGAACGCCCGGACCGGTGTCGGCGATGGTGAAACAAAACGCTCCTGCCTGAGGCTGCACGCGCAGCGCGATGCTGCCGCCGGACGGCGTGAACTTGAGGGCGTTGCCGATCAGGTTGGACAGCACCTGCAACACGCGCTCGCGATCCACCGACACGCTCTGGCCATTGCAGCCCGCGTGCTGCTCGAAGCGCACGCCCTTGCTCGCGCAGAGCGGCTCGAACATGCTGGCCGTCTCCCGCACCAGGTCGCCCACCGTGCAGGGCGACAGGTTGACGGCAAAGCTGCCCGCCTCGATCGTGGTGGCGTCCAGCATGCTGTTGATGAGCTGCCCCATTTGCCTGGCCACGTGCTCGATCGACTCTGCGTGCCGGTGCGCGTCGCCCTCGGGCAGGCCGCTGCGCAGCAGCGCGGCCTTCAGGCTGATGAGGCCAAGCGGGTTGCGCAGATCGTGCGCGACGATGCCCATCATTTCATCGCGTGCTGCCACCGCCGTGCGCGCGGCCGTCAGGGCCTTGCGCTCCTCCCGGTACGCCTTGCTCAACCGGCTGCCCAGATACCAGGCCAGGATCAGCGCCGTGAGCGTGATCAACGCCAGCAAGGCATACAGGTGCAGGCGAAACGCGGCGCGCTCGGCCATGGCCTGCTCGTAGAAGAGCTCGAGCGAGCGCTCCTTGTGCTCCACCAGGCGCCCGAGCGCCCCGTCCAGCGCACGGTGCAGGGGCAGCAGATCGGACTCGAAGCGCTGCCGGAGCAGCCGGATGCCGGCGGAGCGCTGGCGCAGCTCGATCAGCTCCGCCTGCATGCGCTGGAACGCGTGCGCGGCTCGCTCCACCTCGCCCAGCAGCTCGCGCCCCTGCTGGCTCAGCTCGCGCGCCAGCAGCGTCCGAGCGCTCTCCGCCAGCTGCAGCTTGGCCAGATTGAAGTCTGCCAGCAGCTCGGGATCCGAGGATAACATGTAGCCACGCGCCTCCGAATCCATCAGCTCTGCCTGCCAGCGCAGCTGCTGGACCAGGTTGATCTCGGCCTCCTTCGCGCGCAGCTCCGCCAGCTGACGATTGGAGACGCTGGACAGGCGCTGAATCGAGAGCGCCATGGCCACCGCCAGGACCAGCAGCAGAGCCAGGTAGCCAGCCCGTGCCTTGCTCTCGAAGCTGATTCCCTCTGCCACTCGAGAGAAGTACCATGCATCGACCGCGCCGGGTCACGTCACGCGTGGTACAGCCTGCCGACTTCTGGTCTGGGGATGGCTCTCGGTGATTCTCGTGGCAAATCGCGCCAGGGACGCTCCGCAACGACTCGACCAGTGACCTCGACCAGTGACCTCGACGAGTGACCTCGACCAGTGAGGCCGATCGGTGCAGCTCAGAGTTGCACGGAATCAGCCGGTCAGCTCGGCCGGCGCCCTGCTCCCGAGCTTGCGGTATGACGTCCCCCGGCTCACGCCCATCCGCTGGGCCGCCAGCAGCTCAATGCCGCCCCGTGACGGCGTCACGCGGGCGGGCGCGGGCGTGCCTGCGGAGCGCCTTCGCACACGCGGCGCACGCGAGTCATCCTGTGTCGTTGTGACGAAACGTCACCACCCGGCCCGTGCTGCCGCCCCAGCCCGGCGCACGGCGCCGCCCAGGTACCGCTCCCAGCCAGCAATTTGATTGCAACTCCAATGATTCTACTGCACGCGCACACGCGGCTTGCTATACAGCAAGGGAGCTCGCCCGCCGGCTGCGCACCCTCGCGGACTAGTAGTAGTTGCCTGGTCAGCGACCGCGCCCTAGCGGGCGAGCCATCCCCAGCTGGGCGCAACGCTCTCCAACCGGCGCCAAGGCCTGGGCACCCGGTGAGCGCGCCCCGTCACCGCCCGCTCTCACACTTGCAGTCCCTGGCGCACAACCTCGTCGCGCGCCTGCGCTCGGTGCTCGGCCTGGCGCTGGTCGCGTGCAGCTCGGCAGCGGCCTGCGTCGACGCAGGCGGCATCTCCGCGCTCCGCCCGCGCGAGACCAAGGTGACACTGACATCTCCCTCGCTGGTGGCCGAGGTAGCACCGAGCGAGGACTGGCGCCGTGCGGCCGCGGGCGACGACTGGGCCAGCCTGGCTCGGGCCATCGATCGGCTGCCTGCGGGCGCGCGCTCGGCTCCGGGCGTGCGCTACGCGCGAGCCGTGGCGGCAACGCGGCTCGGCGACGGCGCACGCGCGCTGCCGCTGCTGGCGGGTCTGGCCGAGCAGCTACCCGCGCTGCGCGCCGAGATCGAGGAGCTGACCGCGAGCTGCCAGCTGGAGCTCGGCCCGTTTGAGGCTGCGGCCGAGTACTACGCGGCGCAGGACGCGCCGTGGGCCTGGTTGAAGAGCGCGCTCGGCTGGCAGCGCGCGCAGCGCTTGCCGGAGGCGATCCAGCAGGTGGAGCGGGTGCTGGCGGTGCGGAAGCTCGATCGCTCCACGCTGGTGCAGGCACACCGGCTGCGCGCGGAGCTGGCAGAGCGCGCCGGGGACGTGGCCGTGGCCCGCCGCGAGTACTACTGGCTGGCCGTGAAAGAGGCCAGCCCGGGCGCGGACGCAACCTACGAGCGCCTGGCGCGGAGCAAGCTGAGCAAGGCGGAGCGGCTGATGCGCGTGCAGGAGCTGGCGCAGCGCGGACAGGTCGAGGCAGTGGAGCGCGAGCTGGCTCAGCTGCGGCGCGCGTCCGGGCGTGCGCCAGCGCGCTCGGAGCTGCTGCGCTGGCAGGCGCTGGCTCGTTACCGCAGCCGCGACTACGCCAAGGCCGCCGCGCTGTTCGATCAGGCTGCGCGCCTGCCCGGGCGCTACCACGTGAGTGATCGCTTCCTGGCCGCAGAGGCCTGGTCGCGCGCGCGGCGCGCCGGCCCGGCGCGCGCCATCTATCGCGAGATCGCCAGGCGCTACCCGCGCCGCAGCGGCACGGCGGAGAAAGCGGACTTCTTGCACGCGCGGCTGTACTACGGGCGCGGGCAGTGGGACGCCGCCGAGCGCGCGTACGGCCAGTACCTGAGCCGCCATCGCCGGGGGCCGGCGCGGCACGCGGTGGCCGCTCGCTACGAGCGCGCGCTGTCACGGCTGGCGGCGGGCCGCGCCGAGCAGGCCCGGCGCGACTTTGCCGAGCTGCGGCGGAGCCGGACGAACCATGCGGCGCCTTCGCTGCTGCGCCACCTGGAGGCGGTGGCCGCGCTGTCCTCGGACAGCGCCACGCTGCAGAGCCAGGGAGTGGCCGAGCTGGAGGCGATCGTGCAGGACGAGCCGCTGTCATTTGCCGCAATGTCCAGCGCTGCCCGGCTCGCTCGCCTGGGCCGCCACACCAGGCTTGCGGCTGCCCACGCTCCTCGCAGCGCGCCGCTGGCTGCGGACCCCCTGGAGCTACCGGAGCTACCGGAGAAGCCCAGGCTGCTCGCACAGCTGGGGCTGCTGTCGGCAGCAGAGGCGGCACTGCACGCGCAGGAGCCCGAGCTGCTACGCCTCTATGCTCCGAACGGCGGTCAGACGCTGTGCCGGCAATATGGCGAGCTGAAGCGAGGCTTTCGGGGCTATCGGCTGGCGCGCTCGGTGCTGCGCGCGGGCGCGCTGGGCAGCTTGCCCACCTCGTCCAGCCTGTGGGCATGGCAGTGCCTGTATCCGCAGCCGTTTGCCAGCGTGGTGGCCGATCTGGAGTCGCACTACCAGCTGCCGCCGGGGCTGTTGCACGCGGTGATGCGCCAGGAGAGCCAGTTCCGGCCCGACGCGCGCTCACACGCCGGCGCGCTCGGCTTGATGCAGCTGATGCCCGCCACGGCACGCCGGGTGGCGGAGGAGCTGGGCCTGCCGCTCGCGCCGGGGCAGCTGCTGCAACCGGCGCACAACCTGCGGCTCGGTGCGCACTACCTGGACAAGCTGCTCGCGACCTTCGACGAACGAGCCGTGCTGGCGCTGGCCAGCTACAACGCGGGGCCGCACGCCGTCGAGCGCTGGCTGGAGGGCGCGGGCGGGCTGGACGCGGATCTGTGGGTGGCGCGCATCCCCTATCGGGAGACGCGAAACTACGTGCAGCACGTGATGGCCAACTGGGCGCGCTACGGCTACCTGGCAAGCGGCGCCGCCCCCGCCTCCGCGCTGGGGCTGCAGCTGCCACGCAAGCTGAAGCTGCCGCCGGGGCTGTACTAGCGGTCCAGGCCGGGGAGCTTGCGCATGTGACCGGACGGTCATATGACTGGCTGGTCACATGCCGACCAGCACCTTCTTTGCCTTGCCTGCCGCCCGGCGGGAGCGGCTGGTGCAGGAGGCCATCGTCGAGTTCTCGGAGCGGCCCTTTGCGCAGGCCTCGCTGTCGCAGATCGCGCTGCGCTCGCGCATCGCCAAGGGCAGCTTCTACCAGTATTTCAGCGACAAGCTGGACCTGTATCGCTGGCTGGTGACGGAGGAGGCGCCGCGCCACAAGCGCGAGTTCCTGGCGGCGTCCCCGGCAGCGGCGGACTTCTGGGCGGGCTTCGAGACCTCGATCGAGCGCGGCATGGCCTTCTTGGTCGAGCACCCGCGCCTGGCGCGCTTGCTCGCCGCCACGGCCGATCCGGCGGCGGACGAGGCGGTGCGCGGCCTGCACCAGGCCGTGTGCGAAGCGGGCCTGGAGCAGCTGCGGGCGCAGCTCGAGCAGGGCATCGCCAGCGGCGCCATCCGCAAGCCCGGGCTGAAGCTGGCGGTAGCCACGCGCCTGGTGGCGGCCATCGTGGGTCCAGGCTTGACCGACGTGATCCTCGACGAGCTGGGTGCCGAGCTGCACGAGGTGCTCGGCTCGGATGCGCTGCGCAAGCGGCTGAACGGCGCTCGCCGGCGTCGGCTGGCGCGGCAGGCGGTGTCGCTGATCCAGAGCGGGCTCGGCGCCTGAGCCCGCGGCATGAGAAGGAGATGACGAGTGCCGATTCAATACGACTATTCCGGCAAAGTGGCCTTTCTCACCGGCGGAGCGTCGGGCATCGGCCTGTGCACTGCCCTGGCCTTCGCGCGGGCAGGCGCTGCCGTGGCGATCGCCTCGCGTAACCCGGCGGCCGGGGCAGCGGCCCTGGCCGAGCTGGAGCGCACCGGCGCCCGCGCGCTGTACGTGCCCGCGGACGTGCGCGACGAGCGCTTGCTCGCCGCTGCCGTGCAACGAACGGTGGAACACTTCGGCCGGCTCGACGCCGCCGTCAACGCCGCGGGCGTGGGCGGTGACATGACGCCGCTGGAGCAGGCGGACCAGAGCGTGTGGGATGACGTGATGGCCACCAACGCGCGCGGCGTGTGGCTGGCGATGCGGCACGAGATCCCGGCGATGCTGGCGAGCGGCGGCGGGAGCATCGTCAATATCAGCTCGATCTACGGCGCGGCGGGCCGCGCCGCGCACCACGCCTACGTGGCCTCGAAGCACGCCGTGCTGGGGCTCACTCGCTCAGTGGCGCTGGAATATGCCACGCGCGGCGTGCGGGTGAACGCGCTGTGCGCCGGCGTCACCGCTACCTCCGGCATGCGCGCCGCGCGCGCAGCGGTGCCGGCGCTGGTGGATGCGCTGATCGCCGAGCACCCGATGCACAGGATGGCCAGCGAAGCAGAGATCGCCGCCGCCGCGCTCTGGTTGTGCTCCGAGGCGGCGAGCTATGTGACGGGAGCTCCGCTGGCCGTGGACGGCGGCTTTCTCGCGGGCTGAGCCGGCGCGCCGTCCACCTGCCCGCGCTGCGGAAAGCAGTGGACCTCCTGCGAGCTGTAATCGCACCATGCCGCTCCGCCGGCCCTCACCTGGCCGGGACGAGGAGAAGCGATGTCGCTGGTGCTGGTGCTGGTGTTGGCGTACGTGGGGCTGCAGCTGCTGCTGGGTCTATGGCTGTCGCGGCGGGTCAGCTCGCAGGCGGACTACCTGCTCGGCGGGCGCAGCCTGGGGCTCGGCTTGTGCACGGCCTCGATGTTTGCGACCTGGTTCGGAGCCGAGACGTGCGTCGGCGCCGCCGGTGAGGTGTACGAGCACGGGCTGGCCGCGGTCTCGGCGGATCCGTTCGGCTACGGCGTGTGCCTGCTGCTGTTTGGCCTGTTCGTCGCGGCGGAGCTGCGCCGGCGCGGCTACACGACCATCGCCGATCTGTTCGGCGCGCGCTTCTCTCCCCTCACGGAGCGGGTCGTGGCGCTGTTGATGCTGCCGGGCTCGGTGCTGTGGGCCGCGGCCCAGATCCGCGCGTTCGGACAGGTGTTTGCGGCAGCGTCCCCGGGCCTCGCCCCCGAGCTGGGCATCGCGCTGGCCGCGGGCATCACCATCGCTTACACGGCCAGCGGCGGCTTGCTGGCGGACGTGTACACCGATCTGCTGCAAGGCCTCGTGCTGGCGGCGACCTTGCTGGTGCTGGCAGCGCTGCTGCTGCTGAAGCTGGAGGGCGGTGCCTGGTCGGGGCTGCTGTCCGCTGGCGCAGCCAGCACTGGCGAGGCGCCGGCAGCGCTGCCCACCCTCAACGCCTGGGCCGTGCCCATCGCCGGTTCCATCTTCACGCAGGAGATCATCTCGCGCGCGCTGGCGGCGCGCACGCCGCTCGTGGCCCGGCGCTCCGCGCTCGTGGCGGGCGGCGTGTACCTGTCGCTCGGGCTGCTGCCGGTTGCCCTCGGGCTGTTCGCCCGCCAGCTGGTGCCTGGCCTCTCGGAGAGCGAGCAGGTGCTGCCGATCCTGTCTCGCCAGCTGCTCGGCGAGGTGGGCTTCGTGATCCTGGCGGGAGCGCTGATCTCCGCCATCCTGTCCACCGTGGACAGCGCGCTCTTGGCCTGCGGCGCGCTGATTGTCCAGAACCTGGCCGGCGAGCGCGCACAGCGCCTGTCGGACGCGGGCCGCCTGCGGCTGACCCGCGCGGCGGTGGTGCTGCTGGGCGGCGCGTCCTTCGTCATGGCCAGCACGGGGCTGAGCGTGCACTCGCTGGTGAGCGAGTCGTCCGCGTTCGCGAGCGCGGGCTTGTGCGTGGCGGGCCTGCTGGGGCTGTTCACCCGCTTCGGCGGCGCGCGCGCGGCGCTGCTCTCGCTGGGCGCTGGCGGGGTGACGTACGTGTACTCCACCTTCGTGCTGGAGAGTGAGCTCGCGTACCTGCTCTCGCTGGGCGGCGCGCTCGCGGGCTACGCGCTCGGCGCCCTGGGTGCAGCGCGGGTGGCTCCGCTGCAGCCGCGGGCCCTGACTGAGATCGTCGAGGCGCGCGAGGGCTGAGCCCCTGCGCTCAGCGCACTGCGTGCGAGAGCTGCAGGCGCGAGGGCTCGATCGAGGGTCGCGGCGGCGCCTCGCCGTAGAAGCGCAGGTCGTCGATCCACACGTCGTACTTACGCCCGGGGTCCATCACCAGAAAGGTGACGCCCAGCAGCTGCCCGCTCTCCACCCGCAGCGGCCGCGGCCAGCCCCAGCCCGGCATCTGCTGGAAGCGCTCGAACGGCAGCTCGTAGCTCTGCCACTCGGGACCCAGATCGAGATCCAGGCCGAAGTGGTTGTAGCACTCCGCGCACGAGCCACCGGCGGGATCGGTGTTCGTGTCTGGCAGCAGCACCCGCACGCGGGTGGCCGTGCCCGCGCGATGGCGCGCAACGAACGCGATGCCGCGGTAGCGCGAGGCGTCGTACGCTGCACGCGGCGCCGTGAGATCCAGCCCGAGCCCGGCAAACACCTCGGGGCCCGGCACCAGCTGGCCGCTGAAGTTGAGCGCACATTGCGAGCCGTGCGCGCCGCCGGCGCTGGCACGAAACTGCCCGCCCTTCAGGACCGGGTGCGGGTTGATGTGGGAGCCGTCTTCATCGACGAAGGTGTAGAGATAGCCCCCGCGGCCCTGCTGCAGGATGATGCGCGAGTCGCCGTTCTCGGCGTCGTCTATCAGCGCTGGATCGGGCGTGCCGAGCGGCGCCTTGCTCCAGCAGCCCTGCTGCTCATGCTGCGGGCCCGGCGAGGCTTGCCGCAGGCAGCCGGCATTGCCGAGCAGCGCGAGGGCGGTGACGCCGAGCGCTGCACGGAGCTGGGCGCCGTGGAGCCGCGGGAGACCCGTGGCCACCGCAGCTACGGGCGGCACGTGACGGACCGCCGCGGCGGCTGCTCGGTTCGCCGTCATTCCACTGCTGTTTTGGCACGGATCGACGCGGGCAGCCAATCCGGCGGCCGCGCGCGACGCGCACGTATCGTTCCGGCACCCTCTCGGGCGCCGCCGCTGTTGCACGGTGAGCCGCCGCCAGCCTACTGAGCGGGCGAGCTGGAGGATGCGCGCGGCACCTGGCTCGTGCGCGAGCGCCAGCGCTGCAGCCAGGGCTGGCGCAATGCCAGCTGCTTCAGGTCGTCGAACAGCGAATACACGACCGGGGTGAGGATGAGGGTCAGCGCCAGACTCGCCGTCTGGCCGCCGATCACCACCACGGCGATCGTGCGCCGCTCCTCCGCGCCGGGGCCGCTGCCCACCCAGAGCGGGATCATGCCTGCCACCAGCGCCAGGGTGGTCATCAAGATCGGCCGCAGGCGATCGCGATTGGCGCGCAGGATGGCCTCTGCCCGCGGCACCCCCAGGGCGCGCAGGTGGTTCATGTGGTCCACCTGCAAGATGGAGTTCTTCTTCACCACGCCGAACAGCACCAGGAGCCCCAGCGCCGAATACAGGTTCAGGGTGTTACCGGTGGCCCACAAGCTCAGCAGCGCAAAGGGGACTGCGAGCGGCAGCGCCACCAGGATGGTGAGCGGGTGGATCAGGCTCTCGAACTGCGCTGCCAGGATCATGTACATGAGCAGGATGCTGAGCGCGAAGGCGGCGATGAACTCGCGGTAGGTAACCTCCAGCTCGGCGCCGCGCCCGCGCACGCTGCTCGTGTATTCGGGCGGCAGGTTCATGTCGGCGATGGCGCCCTGCAGCGCCTCGAGCCGGTCTGCCAGCGCATAGCCGGGCGCCACGCCCGCGCGCACGTTGGCCACCCGCTGACGATCCAGGCGATCGATGCGCGAGGCGGTGTTGGCCTCGTCGATGCGCACCACGCTGCTGAGCGGGATGAGGTTGAGCGGCAGGCCCTCGTTGCCGGGAGCCGCGGCGCTGCGCTCGGCGCTGGCGCTGCGCGCCGAGCGCGGCACCAGCAATCGCTCGATGGCGTCGACACGGTCGCGATACGGCTGCTCCAGCCGCAGCTGCACCTCGTACGCCTCGTTCGTGGCGGGGTCGAAGAAGCGCGAGAGCCGCTCGTCTCCGCCCACCATTAGCCGCAAGCTGGTGGCGATGTCCTCCACCCTCACGCCCAGGTCCGCGGCGCGCTCGCGATCGACGTGGGCCCGCAGCTCGGAACGATCCAGCTTGAGCGTGGTATCTGCGTCCACGATGCCGCCCAGGTGCTCGGAGCGCTCGACCAGCTCCTTGGTGTAGCGCTCGAGTGCGTTCAGATCCGGGCCCTGGATGGCCAGATCGATCTCGAAGTTACCGCCGCCGATGTTGAACGACGGATAGTTGCGCACGCTGCAGCGCAGGTCCGGATACTTGCGCAGCTTGCGCCGTACCTCCGTCATCACGTCGCGCTGGCTGTAGTTGTTCTGAAACGCCCGCCAGGGCTGGCCGGCGGCCAGCTCCCGCAGCAGGCGGGTGACGGAGAAGATGCGCTCCTCGTGCGGGACCAGCTGGATCTGGATGCTGCCCTGGGCGACACCGCCCGAGAAGCCGCCGCCGGCGTCCACCAGCACGTGCTGCACGCCGCGCACGCTGCGCACGTCCTCCTCCAGCTGGCGCATCACCTGATCCATGGCTGCCAGGCTGGAGTTCAGCGGCGCGCTGACCCGCACCTCGAACTCGGCCTCGTCCACGTCCGACGGGATGTACTCCGTCTTGACCAGCCCGAACACCGGGATGGCGGACAGCACGACCAGCACCCCCAGCAGGCTGACCACCAGCCGGCGCCGCAGCGCCCAGGCCAGTGCAGCCCCGTAGGCGCGATCGATCCAGGCGTAGAAGCCGCCGCGCGACGCCGCCTGCTCGGCCTGCGAGTGCGCGCCGCCATGCAGCAGCCGCGCGCTCATCATGGGCGTGAGGGTGAAGGAGACCAGCAAGCTGACCATCACCGCCACAGCCGCCGTCAGCCCGAACTGAAACAGGAAGCGGCCGGAGATGCTGGACATGAACGAGACCGGCACGAAGATCACGACCAGCGAGAGCGTGGTCGCGAGCACGGCCAGCCCGATCTCGCGCGTGGCCTCACGCGCTGCATCGAACGGCGAGAGCTGCTTCTCCTCCACGAAGCGGAAGATGTTCTCCAGCACCACGATGGCGTCGTCGATGACGATGCCCACCATCAGCACCAGCGCCAGCATGGTCACGCTGTTGAGGGTGAAGCCCAGCCACCACATCATGCCGAAGGTGGCGATGACCGAGGCGGGGATGGCGATGCCGGCGATCACCGTGGTGCGCCAGGAGCGCATGAAGGCCAGCACCACCAGGCAGGCCAGCACGCTGCCCATGACCAGGTGCAGGTTGATCTCGTGCAGGGCCGCGTAGATGTAGTCCGACTGATCGCGCACCACCTCCAGCCGCACGTCGGGCGGCAAGAGCTTGCGCACCCGCTCCAGGTTGGCCTTGGCGCCTTCGATCACCGCCACGGTGTTGGAGCCCGACTGGCGCACCAGATCGAGCACGACGGCGGGTATGCCGTCGTAGCGAGCGAGCGAGCGCTGCTCGAAGGCGCCGTCCTCCACCCGGGCCACGTCGCGCAGCCGCACTGGCTGGCCCTGGATGCGCGAGACCAGCACCTCCTCGAAGGCCTTGGCCGTCTCGAAGCGGCCCAGGGTGCGCAAGGTGCGCTCGCCCTGCTCGCGCGTGACGTTACCGGCAGGGATGCTGGCGTTCTCCGACTGGATGGCGTCGCGCACGGCGGTGATGGGGATGCCGTACGCCGCCAGCCGATCGGCGTCGGCCCAGATCTTGACCGCGCGGTTCTGACCGCCGATCAGCCGCACCTCGCCCACCCCGGCCGAGCGCTCCAGCTGCACCTTCACCAGCTTGTCGGCGATCTCCGTCAGCTCCCGCACGCTGCGATCCGCCGAGAGCACCAGGCGCAGCACGGGCGTGGCGTCGTTGTCTTGCTTGTTGATGATGGGCGGATCGGTGCCCGGCGGCAGATTGCGCAGCACGGTCTGCACCCGCGCGCGCACGTCCGCGGCGGCGTCATCGACATCACGATCCAGCTCGAAGGTGGCCATCACGAAGGACTGGCCGCTGGAGGTGATGGAGCGCAGCTCGCGGATGCCCTCGACCGTGTTGACGGCGCGCTCGATCTGCTCGGTGACCTCGGTCTCGACGTCTTCTGGCGCGCCGCCGGGCAGCGCGGTGCGCACGGTGACGATGGGCAGATCCACGGAGGGGAAGCGATCGACCCCCAGCGCCGAGCGGGCGGCGCCACCCACCACCACCAGCGCCAGGATCAACATGGCCGCAAAGATGGGCCGGCGGATACAGATCTCGGCTAGCTTTTGCATGTCACGGCCCCGCCGGCACGCGCACGGCCTGGCCCTGCTGCAGCGAGCCCGGCACGCGCACGACCTGGTCCCCCACCTTCACGCCGCTGACGATCTCCACCCACTCGCCTTCAGCCGCGTCAGCGCTCTCGCTGCCCGGCGCCGGCAGGCTATTGCCCACGGTCACCGGCACCTCCACCGCCTTGCCGTCGCGCACGGTCAGCACCTTGTCCAGGCCGGCAAAGCTGACCACCGCAGTGCGCGGCACGCTGGGGGCCTGGCGCACGCCCGTGCGGATGCGAGCGCGCACGAAGTGGCCGGGGCGCAAGCTGCCCGGGTTGGGGATGTCGGCCTCGATCAGCAGGCTGCGGCTCTCGCTGTCGAGCCCGGGCGCCACGCGCGCCACCACGCCGCGTGCCGGAGCCGCGCCCGGCTCGGCGCCATCCAGGCGCACCTCCACGGGCTGCCCCGCCGCCACCCGCCGCGCCTCGCGCTCGGGCAAGGCCACGCGCAGCCGCAGAGGATCGACGCGCACCAGCTCCACCACCCTCGCGCCGGCGGCCAGGTACTCACCGCGGTTGACCCAGCGCGTCTGCACGAAGCCGTCGATGGGCGAGCGAATCTTGGTGTCTGCCAGGCGCTGGCGCGCGATGGCCAGCTCGCTCTCGCGCTGCGCCAGCTCCGCCTGACGCAGCTGCACCGATTGCCGAGCTGTCTCCAGACCTGCCTCGGCGCGCGCCAGCACCGCCCGCGCCGTGGTCAGCTCGGCCTCGGGCGTCAGGCCCTGCGCGGCCAGCGCCTCCATGCGCTGGGCGTTCGCGCGCGCCTCCTCCAGGGTAGCGCGCGCCTGGCGCACGCCCGGCACCGCGTCCACATCGACCCGGTTGCTGCCGCGCTGCTCCCACAGGCCCAGCTGCGCACGCACTTGCGCCAGCGCCGCCTCGGCCTGGCGCACTCCGCTCTGGTAATCCTCCGGCTCGATCTCTGCCAGCACCTGGCCCTGACGTACGGGGCTGCTCAGATCCACGCTGATGCTGGCGAGGCGCCCCGGCACCTTGGTAGCCAGACTGATCTGCACGTCCGCGGCGAGCGTGCCCGAGATCTCGATGATCTGCTCCAGCTCTGCCAGCACCACTGGCTGCAGCTGCACCTCACGCGGCGCGTCTGCAGCGCGCCCGCGCTCCTCGGCCCGCGGCTTGGTATCGCCGCGGCATGCGGAAAGCACGGCGAAAAAGCCAAAAGCCATCGCCATTTGGCGACAGCGCCGGGGGGTGGAACGCAGCATCGAGAGCACGAGAGGACCTTAGCATGGCAGTACGCTGCTATTGTCGAGGAGCTTAACGGATACTGAAAACACGCCCGTTGCTCACATCGTACCCATGTTGCTCCTGCGTCGCGCCCACGAGAGAGGTCTGGCCGATCACGGCTGGTTGAAGTCGTATCATAGCTTTTCGTTCGCAGATTATTATGACCCACGGCACATGGGCTTCCGCGCGCTGCGAGTCATCAATGAAGATCGCGTCGCACCCGGGCGCGGTTTTGGTGCCCACTCGCATCGCGACATGGAGATCCTGTCGGTGGTCCTAGAGGGTGGGCTGCAGCACAGGGACTCACTCGGCACCGGGTCGATCATTCGACCGGGTGAGGTGCAGCGCATGAGCGCGGGGCGCGGGGTGACCCACAGCGAGCTCAACGCCTCGCAGCATGAGCCCGTGCATTTTCTGCAGATCTGGCTGCTGCCCAGCCAGCGCGGCATCCCCCCCAGCTACGAGCAGAAGGCGTTCCCGCGCGAGCAGCGCGACGGCACGCTGCAGCTGGTGGCCTCGCCCGACGGCAGTGACGGCAGCTTGACGGTGCACTGCGACGCGCGGCTCTATCTGGGTAGCTTCTCCGCCCAGCAGCGCCACACCTTGCCGCTCGCGCACGGGCGCCACGCCTGGGTGCAGGTGACGAGGGGTAAGCTGCGCGTGCAGGGGCAGGAGCTGAGCGCAGGCGACGGCGCCGCCATCTCGGAGGAGGCCGAGCTGCAGCTCGAGGGCGGTGTGCTCGAGAGCGGTGCGCCCGAGGGGAGTGAGCTGCTGGTGTTCGACCTGGCCTGAGGCGAGCTCAGGGCAGCGCTAGCGGCAAGGCGAGCTTGTCGAGCGCACCGATGACGTCCGCGACGATGTCGCTGGTGTCCTCGATGCCCACCGACAGGCGAATCAACGCCGGGTCGATGCCCACGCGCTGCAGCTCTTCATCGGACAGCTCCGAGAAGCTCATCAGGCAGGGCTGCTCGATCAAGGTCTCCACCCCACCGAGCGAGGGCGCGATCTTCGCGAGGCGACAGCCGTCGACCACCTGCCCCGCCGCGGAGCGGCCGCCCTCCACGATGAAGCTGACCACGCCGCCGTAGCCGCGCATCTGCGCGCGAGCGACGAGGTGCGACGCATGGCTCTCCAGCGCCGGATAGAAGACCTGCTTCACCCGCGGGTGGCGCGCCAGCTCCAGCGCCACGGTGTGAGCGGTGCGGTTCTGCCGCTCGACCCGCAGGTTCAGCGTCTTCAGACCGCGCGCGATCAGGAACGCGGCGTGCGGATCGAGCACGCCGCCCAGCACGCCGCGCGCCTCGCGCAACAGCGACATGATGTGCTGCGGGCCCGCCACGATGCCGCCCAGCACGTCGTTGTGCCCGGCGAGGTATTTGGTGGCGCTGTGGATCACCAGGTCGATGCCGAAGCGCAGCGGCCGGCAGTTGACCGGCGTGGCGAAGGTGGAGTCCACCAGGGTACGGACCCTGCCGTGGCGCTTCACGATCGCCGCCACCTGCTCCAGATCCACACAGTGCAGGTACGGGTTGGTGGGTGACTCCGTGATCACGACGCGCGTGTTGGGCTGCAGCGCGGCCTGCAGCGCCGAGGCGTCACCCGGCGCGATCATGGTGTGCTCCACGCCAAAGCGCGCCAGCGTCTGGCTGACGAACTGGCGCGTGCGGCGATAGCAATCGTTGAACAGCACGACATGATCGCCCGCCTTGGTCAGCGCAAACAGCGCGGTGGTGACGGCAGCCATGCCGCTGGCGAAGGCCAGCGCGTCATCCGCGCCCTCCAGCGCCGCCACGCGCGTCTCGAGCTCGCGCACGGTGGGGTTGCCGTAACGGCCGTACTCCTCGCGATCGATGTCCGGATCCTGACCGCGCATGTAGCGCTCCAGATCCGCGCTGTCGCGGAAGGTGTACGTCGCGGTCTGTGCGATGCCGGGCGCGAGGGTATTGTGTGGCCGGTGATGGGGTGTGCCGGCGTGCACCGCCTCGGTCGATGTGGACACGGTGGACACGGTCGACGTGGACACGGTGGACACGGTGGACACGCCTTGATCGCTGGATCCCCCGCGCGTCGGGCCGCTCATCGTTTCACCTTCTGTGCCTGGGCCAGGGCCGCGACGGCCTTGGGCTCGGGGCTCACTAGGTTCAGCCTGCGGCGCTTCCGGTTCATGGCAGCCGCCCCCTTAGCACGTTTTCAAGATGCGGAGGGGGAAGCGGGGTCGCAGAGCCCGCGGCCCGGCGCGGGCTGCCGTACGGCGCTTCCGGCCCTCCCGGTGCAGGATGGGCCCGTTGCCCGGCTCAGACGGCGACGCTGAAATCGCGCAGGGCGTCGTTCAAGCTCGTCTTCTGATCGGTGCTCTCCTTGCGCTGGCCGATGATCAGCGCGGTGGGCACCATGTATTCACCAGCGGGGAAGCGCTTGGGGCGCATGCCGGGGATGACGACGCTGCGCGCCGGCACGCGGCCGCGCAGCTCCTTCGGCTCGCTGCCGCTCACGTCCACGATCGGGGTGGAGGCAGTGAGCGTGACCCCTGCGCCGATCACCGCTGCGCGTTCGACCAGCACTCCCTCCACGATGATCGCACGCGATCCGATGAAGCAGTCGTCCTCGACGATCACGGGCTGCGCCCCGGGTGGCTCCAGCACGCCGCCGATGCCCACGCCGCCGGAGAGGTGGCAGCGCTTGCCGATCTGCGCGCACGAGCCGACCGTGGCCCAGGTGTCCACCATGGTGCCCGCGCCCACGTACGCGCCGATGTTGACATAGCCCGGCATCACGATGGCGCCCGCTTCGACGAAGGCGCCGTAGCGGATGGTACCCGGCGGCACCACGCGCACGCCCGCCTGTTGCAGGTTGCTCTTGATCGCGATCTTGTCGTGGAAGTGCAGCGGGCCCGCGCTGCTGACGGCCATCTCACACAGGCCGAAGTAGAGCAGCACCGCCTGCTTGAGCCAGGCGTGCGTCTCCCACTGGCCGGGCGCGCGCTGCGAGGCCACGCGCAGCTCGCCGCGGTCGAGCGCGGCGACCGCGTCCTTCACGGCCTGCTCGTAGCGGGCATCTTTCAGTAGCTGACGATCGGCAAAGGCGGCTTCGATGAGCGGGCGGAGATCGGCTTCCGGCATGGCCGCCTCTTACGACAACGGCCACGAAATGCACACCCGGAGCGCCTCCGGAACGAACTCGAAGCTTCCGCCGAGCCGGTGCGCGGCGAGCTGCGCGCAGGCCAGAGAGGGCTCCACCAGGGGCAGGCTGGCGATACGGACGGCCGCACCCGCCGTGGACTCCGCGCCAAAGCCGATGGTGGTCTGCGGTACGCCGCGCCGGGCTGCGTATCGCAGCTGCACGGGGCGCGCCGCGGTGCGCTGCGCGACGAGGGACACGCCGAGCACGATCAAGGCCTTGGCCGCGGCCAGATCCACGTTCAAGCCGCCCGACTCGGGCTGCTCGCCCGTGGCGACGAAGATGGCGGGGATGGCCTCCGCCCCGTTGGCATCGGTGCTGCTGCTGGCGTGCACCCAGTCGACGGGGCTGGCCTCCAGCGGGCGCGGGCGCGCGGCGCGATCGAGCAAGGCGACCAGCGGCAGGGTGCCGCAGATCTCTTCCACCAGACCGGGCAGCGCGTGCTCCAGCGCCAGACGCCGCGCCGCCGACAGGCGATGCGACTGCACGGCCTTACCGAGCGCTGCCTCGAGGCGGATGATGGAGCCGTGCAACGCCTGGATGACGGGGCGCGCCGCCTCTGCCCGGGTGCCGCGGCGGACCAGCGCCTCTTCCAGCGCCGGCAGGCTGGCGATCATCGGAGCGCAGTCGGCGTGCACGTCGACGACGGCGGAATACAGCTCTTTCTGGCCTACCTTGATGGAGCTCAGCACCAGCTGCAGGTTACGCACCGAGCCGAGCCCGTTGCGCAGAGGCCCCAGCTCCACGAGCTCGGGCGCGAGGCTCGACGCGCTCGGAAAGACACTGGGGACGGCGCCGGGTCGCACAGTGTCGAGCGGACCACAAACCGAGCGCAGGGGCCAGCCCCCAGAGCACTCAAACCGCGCCCCCGGCCCGCCGGGTTCACCCCTCGGGTACACTCTCGCCGAGCTTCCGGGCACTTGCTGGCGTGCCAGCGCGCGGCCGCGGGTGCGCGCGGGTAGCTCTGCGACGCCGCTCGGTGCCGCCGCGGTGTTTACTTCGGGCGCACTCCCGCCGTGTACAAAGCTCGGCAGCCACGCCCCAGCGAGACGCCTCCCTCCGCCGCTCCGGTGGAGACGAGAGTATCGACAGGGTCCGGCAAACTGTGTGAGACAAATCAGATGAGCGTATTCGTCACGGGGGCGGCAGGCTTCATCGGCAGCCACACCGCCGTGCGTCTGCTGCAGCAGGGCGAACAGGTCATCGGCATCGATAACCTGAACGACTATTACTCCCCTGAGCGCAAGCGCAGCAATCTGCGAGAAGTGGCGCAGGAGGCGCGCAGCGCCGGACAGTTCACCTTCGTGGAGGGCGACATCCGCGATCGGGCGCTGCTCGAGCGGCTGTTCCAGGCGCACGAGCCGCGCGCCGTCATCCACCTGGCGGCGATGGCCGGTGTGCGCATCTCGGTGGAAGATCCCTGGCTCTACTACGACGTGAACCTGACCGGCACCTTGAACCTGCTGGACAGGGTGCGAGCACAGAAGCAGCGCGCCACCTTCGTGCTGGCCTCCACCTCCTCCGTGTACGGCGCCACCGAGGCCCTGCCCTTCGTCGAGACGGACCCGGCGGATCGCCCGCTCGCGCCGTACGCCTCCAGCAAGCGCGCGGCAGAGCTGCTCGGCCACACCTATCATCACCTGCACGGCCTCGACTTCACGGCGCTGCGCTTCTTCACCGTGTATGGCCCGCGCGGCCGCCCCGACATGATGGCGTACAAGGTGCTCGACAGCGCGTACGGGGGCAGCGCGGTGCCCTACTACAACGGTGGCCAGATGCATCGCGACTGGACGTTCATCGACGACATCGTCGCGGGCGTGGTGGCCGCCGCCGATCGCCGCCTCGGCTACCAGATCATCAACCTGGGCCGCGGCGAGCCCGTGCTGCTCGCAGACTTCGTTGCAGCGCTGGAGCAGCTGGCAGGCAAGCGCCCCCACCTGATCGAGCAGCCAATGTCCGACGCCGACGTGAAGTACACCTATGCCGATATTGGCAAGGCGCGCACGTTGCTCGGGTATGAGCCGAAGGTGGGCGTGGCGGAGGGGACCCGTCGGTTTTTTGAGTGGTATAGGGGGCAGAGGGCGTAGCGGTCCGGGATGAGGGGCCAAAGGGGGCGAGGGTCGGAGGGAGCACGGAGGGAGCCTAGGAGCCTAGGTTTTCGGAGAGTGGCTCGGAGTTGGGCGAGTCGAGAGACTCCAGGATGTGCCCCCTCTCCCCCCTCGTGCGGACGCGCAGCGGGCACATGCTGGAGTCGCTCGGCACCGCTCGGCACCGAGCCCTCCGAAAAACCCTGGGCTCCTTGGCTCCTCGACTCCTCGGCTCCCTCCGGGCTCCCTCCCCCGGGCTCCCTCCGACCCTCGACCCCCTTGACCCCTTCGCCCCCCCTCCTCCTCCTCCTGCTGGCGGCATGCGCCAGCCCTGGCCCGGCGCCACCAACGGCGACCCCCGCGCCGCCCTGCACGCCGCTCCCACCCAGAGCCGTTGACACCGAGCTTGCCGCGTCGGTGCCCACCTCACCGGTGGCGGCCCCCTCACGCCTGATCGTCGGGGCGCGACTGCCGCTTTCGCGGTTGGGCACGGAGCTGGAGCGTGGGGTACCGCAGCGGCTCGCGGAGGAGTCGGGCAGGCGTATCGGGCCGGCGGGGCTGCTGCGCTACAGCGTGGATCGGGGGCCTTTCTCGCTGTCGAGCGCGGACGGGCAGCTGGTGATCGAGACGGCGCTGCAGGGGCGCGCGGAGGCGTGCTCGGGCAGCCGTTGTTACGCCGGGTGTGAGCCGCAAGCAACCGCGCGCGCGGTGGTGCCGCTGTGGTTGCTGCCGGACTATCGCTTTGACCGCTCGCGGGTGTCCGTGCAGTTCACGCGCGGCTGCAAGGTGCGGGCGCTGGGGGGGCTGCTCAGCGTGGACGTCACGCCGATGTTGAGATCGGCGATCGCTCCGCAGCTCGAGCGGGTGCGAGCGCAGATCGACAGTCAGCTGCCGGAGCTGCGCGCGCACGTGGAGCGAGGCTGGCGGCAGCTGGCGCGGCCGCGCGAGCTGCCACTCGCCGGTTGTTTGCTGCTGGATCCGGTGGGTCTGGTGCAGGGCCCGATGGTGGAGTCGGAGGGCGTGTTGCATGCGCGCTTTGCCTTGCTGGCGCGCCCGGAGCTGCGCGAGGAATGTGGCAGCGCACCCGCCGCCCGCGCGCTGCCTCCGCTCAGCGCCGATCCGGCGCTGCCGGAGGAAGACGTGGTGGTCTTCGGAATGGCGGCGCCCCTCGCGCGCCTGGCTCGCGCGTTTCGAGCTGCGAGCAACGGCGACCCGCGCACGCAGGTGACGCACGCGGCCGTCGAAGCGCACGGCAACGACATCGTCGCCGAGCTGACCATCGCCGGCGAGCTGTGCGGCACCGTTGCGCTCCACGCCGAGCCGGCCTTCGGCGAAGACGGCCTCCTCACGCTCGGCAAAGGGCAGCTCGCGCCGGCAGACGGCGAGCGAGTCCGAGCAGCGGGCGGCGACCCGGCGCAGCTCGCGCGCCAGCTCACGGAGCTCCCTCAGCTGGCGCCGCCAGTGGCGCTCGCCGTGTTACGCGCCGCCCCGGCCGCACTGGCGTCGCTCTTCTCCGATCCGGAGCTGCAGCTCAGCGCAGAGCTATCATCGCTGCGCGCCGCCGGCGCAATGGCGCGCGGTGAGCAGCTGGTGGCGCAGGTGGAGGCTCGGGGGCGCTTGGTGCTGGCGCCGAGGTGAGAGGGGTCAAGGGGGGCCGCCGCAGGGAGCCACGGGGCCTAGGAGCCAAGGGGCCTAGGGGCCTAGGAGCCTATGGGGTTTCGGAGAGGCTCGGAGACGTGCGGTGCTTTGCGGCGCCAGAATGTGCCCGCTGTGTGTCCCTGCGCGCGGGGCCAGGGGGGCACATACTGGAGTCGCTCGACCCGAGCGTCTCCGAGCCTCTCCCCGAAAAACCCTGGGCACCTTGGCACCTTGGCTCCTAGGCTCCCTCCCACTGGCTCCTTGGCTCCCTCCTACTGGCTCCTTGGCTCCCTCTGGCTCCCTTGACCCCTTAGCCCCCCGTGACACTGCGGAACGCCTGCGAGACGCCGTTCAGGGCCGTTGAATGTCGACGCGGGTTGGGGCGATCATCGGACTGGCGCTTTGTGGGGCGCCTTTGGCCTGTAGCAACGACGGGCTCCTGCAGGAGTACAACGTGGCGGGCGCGGGGGGCGCGAAGTCGCAGGGCGGCTCGGGCGGCGCCGCCGGTGCAGTCGACTCGCAGGGCGGCAGCGCTGGGGAAGCACAGGGCGGCAGTGGCGGAGCGGCGGGCTCGGATAGCGCGGCCGCAGGCAGCGCTGGCACGGGCAGTGGCCCGGCGGTGTGTCCGCCGGACAATGGCAGCGCGGCGGCGTTGACTCTGGCCAACCTGGATCGGGTTTCCGTGACCGGGCCGGATGCGGGCGTGGACGGCGGCACCGACGCTGGTACGGAGGAGCCGCTGGAGTTCGAGGGGCTGATCATGCCCGGGCTGATCGGGTGGGCAACGGAGCCTGGCCTGGGCACGGCCACCACCATCGGCGGCGCGGAGGGCGCGATCGTGACGGCAGTCAGCGCTTCGGAGCTGGCGTATTTCGCGAGCCGCCCGGAGCCGCTGGTGATCCGCATCTGCGGCACGGTGCGGGCGCCGGAGCTGCGCGTCACCTCGCACAAGACGCTGCTCGGCGTGGGCCCCAACGCCACCCTGGAGGGCGGCATCCGGGTCGGGGGCGAGGACGACTACGTGCGCAACGTGGTGATCAAGAACCTGCGCGTGAACGCGGCCCCCTCCACCGTGGCGGGGGAGGCCGTGCGGGTGGAGCGCGCTCACCACGTGTGGATCGATCACTGCGAGCTGTTCGACTCCATCGGCGATGGCGCACTGGACATCGTGAACGGCTCGGATCACGTCACCGTCTCGTGGACGAAGTTCCACTTCACCGCCAACACACCCGACTCCGAGCACCGCTTCGGCACCCGCATCGGCGATCACAACCAGGATCCTGCGGTGGCACAGCTGCAGGACACCGGGCACCTCAACGTGACCCTGCACCACAACTGGTGGGCGGACGACGTGCGCCAGCGTGCACCGCGCGTGACGTACGGCAAGGTGCACGTCTTCAACAACTTCTACTCGCTGGGCAGCCGCTCGCAGGACTACTCGGTGTGGGCCGCCAACCAATCGCGCGTGCTGCTGGAGCGCAACTACTTCCAGGAAGTGACCAAGCCGCACGAGATCCAGGCCAACGAGGCGCAGCTGGAGGCGATCGACAACATCTACGATGGCACCATCGGGCTGAAGCAGTCGACCGGCGTGTCGTTTTCGCCTCCGTATGCCTACGTGGCCGATCCTGCTCTGGGCGTGCCCCAGCAGGTGACCGAGGGCGCGGGCCCCCGCTGACCAGGGCGCGCTAGAACGCCCGCAGATACTGCGACGGCACCGGCCCTGGCGCGCCCAGCGCGCGCGCCGCGTGCAAGGCCCAGTACGGATCGCGCAAGAAGGCGCGGCCGAGCAGCACCAGATCAGCCTGGCCTTCGGCGATGATGGCCTCCGCTTGCTGCGGCTCCGTGATCAGACCGACGGCGGCGCTGGGCACCCCCGCGGCGCGCACGGCACGCGCGAACGGCACCTGATAGCCGGGGCCGACGGGCACCTTGGCCAGCGGCGAGCTGCCGCCGGAGCTGCAGTCGATGAGATCCACACCCTCGGGCTGCAGCCGGCGCGCGAGCTCCACCGTCTCTTCCGGCGTCCAGCCGCCCTCCACCCAGTCGCTGCACGAGAGCCGCACGGCGAGCGGCAGCGACGCTGGCCAGAGCGACCGCACGTCTCGCACCACCTCCAGCAGGAAGCGAATGCGGCCGTCAAAATCGCGCCCGTAGGCGTCGCTGCGCTGATTGGAGAGCGGCGAGAGGAAGCTGTGCAGCAGGTAGCCGTGAGCCGCGTGCAGCTCCAGCCAGCGGAACCCGGCCAGCGCCGCGCGGCGGGTGGCTGCGCGAAACGCCCCCCGCAGCTGCGCGATGTCGGACAGGCTGGCCGCGGTGGGCACGCGATAGCCGCTGTTGAAGGCCAGCGCGCTGGGCGCGATCGGTTGCCAGCCGCCCTGCTCGTCACTCAGCGGCAGGCCACCCTCCCAGGGCCGTGCGGTGCCCGCCTTGCGACCGGCGTGCGCCAGTTGAATGCCCGCCACGGCGCCGTGAGCGTGGATCTGCTGCACGATGCGGGTCAGTGGCTCGACGTGCGCATCGTCATAGATGCCGAGATCTTCCGGCGAGATGCGCCCGCGCGCCTCGACCGCCGCGGCCTCCGTGAGCACCAGCCCGGCACCCCCGACGGCCCGGCTCGCCAGGTGCACCAGGTGCCAGTCGCTGGCAAAGCCCGCGCTGGAGCTGTACTGGCACATCGGCGAGACCCCGATGCGGTTGCGCAGGGTGACCTTGCGCAGCTGCAAGGGCTGAAACAGCGCGGGAGTGACCGGCTGCGCCGAAGGCGGAGACTGCGGTGAGGCTGGTGGAGAGAGCGGCTGCGACATCGAGGCGAGAATAGGCGAGCCCGCGCCGCTCGCCTACGCCACCCGCGCTCCATCGCGCAACCCATGCGGCTCGTTTCGCTGACGACACCGGCTGGCTGCATCACAGGGACGCCCATCCCGGCGTTGCGTCCCAGCGCCGCGGTGCCGCTCAATCGAGGTTGGCACTCACTTCGGCCAGCGCTCGTGAGAGACGGGCCAGCACCGTGCGATCGAACGCCTTGCAGCGCAGCACGTTGGCCTGCCAGCGCGCCTCTCCGCGAAACGTCCAGCTCCAGGTGCCGGTGGGCCGGGTGGAGATGCACAGGGCCGTACCGGCTCGACCACTGTCGAGCCGGTAGTCCGTGCCGTCCAGCTCCAGCTCCACCAAGGCTGGCTCGTCGAAGTTGACCAATCCACCGGAGCTCGCCTCGCCGGCAGAGGGGGCGGTCGGCGCGAGCTCGGTATCCGCGGGCTCCATGCTGTTCATGGGTTCAGTATAGCTGCGCGCGAAGACCCGGCAACCCCCTTTCAGGGGCTACTCGGGGCCCGCCGCAGTAGCCCGGCGGGCGGGCGTACTCCTCCGGCCGCCCCCCCTACTTCTCGGCGATCAGGTAGGCCACCCAGGCGCCGGCGTTCGGCGCCCGCTTGCGCGCGCGATACACGCCCGTGCCCTCGCCGTCCTCATCCTCGTCTTCCCAGTACACGTGGGTGCGCGAAAAGCCGGCCTCCGCCAGCAGCTCGCTCAGCTCCGGCAGGGTCCAGAAGCGCCAGTGATAGCTGAAGGCCCGCTCCAGCTTGGTGCCGTCCTTGAACTCGAAGTGGATGTGGTTGACCACCGAGTGATCGATGGCGTTCACCTCGTGCTGATCCCACACGTAGGTGAAGCCGCCCTTGATGCGCGTGCGCTCCACCTCGTCCTCCGACATGGCCTCCATCGAGTACGGGCCGCCATAGGCGTCGAGCACGAACAGCCCGTCCTTCTCCAGTGACGCGCGCACCCCCGCGAAATAGGCGCGCATCTGCTCGCGTGTGGTGAAGACCCAGTAGCTGAAGTTCAGCGCCAGGGCGAGATCGAAGCGCTGGCGTACCGGATCGAGCACGTTCTGGCGCAGCAGGGTGACGCGCTGCCCCGGCTCACCGATGGCCGCCAGGTTGTGCTCGATACCCCAGTCGAGCGTGGGCTGATCCAGATCGATGCCGACGGCCGTGCGCTCGGGGTGGGACTTGACCCATTCGGCACAGAACAGCGCCGTACCGCAGAAATCTTCGCGCAGGCTCAGCGGCAAGTGCCCATACGTCTTCTTGTAGACGCGCTGCACGAACGCAATCTCGATCTCGGGATCCTGCACGCTGCGCTGATACAGCTCGTGCTTGTCAGCAGTTGCAGCGGTGAGCTGCGGCTTTTGCCGCACCTTCTTCTGCTGCTGCTGCTTCTTGGTGGGGACGCGTCGCCGGGTTTCGGTCATGAGGGAACGCCAGGGGCAAGGGTAAGCCAGCTGCGGGCGCCCGCCGTTGTAGTGGCCGGCGTAGCCGCTCACAACCTCCGAGAATCTTTAAGCCTGCGGGCCGAGGTGCCGTTTGTGAGACGAGATGCCGGAAGCTCCCGAGAACGCCGAAAACCAGCTGGACCATCTGGCCATGCCCGAGCTCCGGCTCGAGCCCGTGGATCGCAAGCTAATGAATGGCCTGCGCATTCAAGTGGCATTCGTGATCTTCACCGGTGTGGTGGTGATGGTGCTGACCGGGCTGGCCTTCCTGTTCGTGTCGCGCATCTTCGAGCAGCTCACGCCCTCGATCCGCGCGGACCTGGAGAACAAGGCGGTGCGCGGCAGCCGCGAGATCGCGCTCTCCGCGGACGTGGGCATCGTGCTCAAGGATCGCGCCCAGATCGAGGCGCAGCTGGGCGGCTATGATCGGGACAGTGACGTGCTGTCCATCGTCGTCACCGACGCCGAGGGCAGCGCCATCGCCAGCTTTGGCCCGAATCCGCTGGCGCTGCCCATCAATGAGCTGTTCTCGAGCAAAGAAGGTGAGCTGCGCAATGGCGTCACCAGCTTCAGCGCCTGGACGCCGTCGCTGATCGAGGGCACGCCGGTGGGGCGGGTGGGCATGGTCGTCTCCACGGAGCGGCTGGCGGCGGGCGATCGGCTGGAGCGCGACATCTTGAAGAGCTCGGCCATCGCCGCGGCCCTGGCGCTGCTGGCGGCCTTTGCTTTCGTTGGCCTGTACATCGGACCGCTGATCGGCGTGACGCAGCGGGCCTTCGTGAAGCTGGAGAAGACCACCGTGGCGGCGCTCGAGGCAGCGCGCATCAAGAGCGAGTTCCTGGCCAACATGAGCCACGAGATCCGCACGCCAATGAACGGCGTGCTGGGCATGGTGGAGCTGCTCAGCGGCACCAGCCTGGACGGCAAGCAGCGGCGCTACATCAGCACCCTGGAGAACTCCGCCAACGGCCTGATGACGGTGCTCAACGACATCCTGGACTTCTCCAAGATCGAGGCGGGCAAGCTGAAGATTGCCTTCGCGCCGACCCCGGTGCGCGACGTGATGGAAGAGGTGGCCGAGCTGTTCGCGGGGCGCGCGCACAAGAAGAAGCTGGAGCTGACCTGTCACATCGAGCCGCAGGTGCCGGACATGCTGGAGCTGGATCCAGACCGTCTGCGCCAGGTGCTCTCCAACCTGACGGGCAACGCGGTGAAGTTCACCGAGCAGGGCCAGATCGTGCTCCGCGCCAAGCTGCACGAGGGCCGGCGCATTCGCTTCGAGGTCCAGGACACGGGCATCGGCATCAGCGACGAGGTGCTGCCCAAGCTGTTCGGCGCGTTCGTGCAGGCGGACGGCTCGATGACCCGCCGCTACGGTGGCACGGGCCTGGGGCTCACCATCTCCAAGCAGCTGGTGACCTTGATGGGCGGCGAGCTGGGGGTCATCACCAAGGCGGGGGTGGGCAGCACGTTCTGGTTCAATCTGCCGATGCGCGAGGTGCAGGGCGGCGACCAGCGCTTGCTGGATCGCCCCAAGTATCAGTTCCGCACCTTGATCGTGGACGACAACGAGACGAACCGGGTGGTGCTGGAGGAGCTGATGGCGCGCTGGGGCATCCCCAGCCGCAGCGTGGACGGCGCGGAGGCCGCGCTGTGCGAGGTGGATCAGGCCGAGCGTGCGGGGGAGCCCTTCGGGCTGGTGCTGTCGGATTTCAACATGCCCGACATCGACGGTGGCAACCTGGCCATCGCGCTGGCCACGGGGCGCAGCGACGACGAGAACGCGCAGCTTCGCCCGCGCTTCATCCTGCTCACCTCCTCGGACGGCGAGAGCCTGCCGGAGGAGGCGCGCGCCTGCATCGACGGCTTCCTGCAGAAGCCGGTGCGCGCGCAAGATCTGGTGCGCACCATGAACGCGGTGCTGGCGGGCAGCGCCAGCGCGCTGGGCGTACGCCGGGTCACGCCGCAGCCGCTGCGTCTCAACTCGCGCCCCGTCCTGGTGGTCGAGGACAACCCCGTCAACCAAGAGGTGATGAAGGAGAGCCTGGCGCAGCTGGGTTACCGGGCGCACGTGGTGGACAACGGGCAGCTGGCGGTCGATGCGCTGCTGAACAAGTCGTATCCGCTGATCTTCATGGACTGCCAGATGCCGGTGCTCGACGGCTATGCCGCCGCGCGGACCATCCGCGAGCGGGAGTCGGGCAAGGCCCACGTGCCGATCATCGCGGTCACCGCCCACGCCTTCGAGGGCGAGCGCGAGAAGGTGCTGGCAGCCGGTATGGATGACTACATCGTCAAGCCGATCAAGCAGGCTGCGCTGCTCGACGCGCTGCAGCGTTGGTGGCCCCGCGACGAGGTGGTAGAAGCAGTTGCACCGGGTCCCGCCTCCATCGCCGGTGGCGAGCCGGCACGGCGCCGCAGCAGCAGACCGCCCAGCATCAGCGAAGGGCCGAGCCATGCCGTGGTCAGCGTGTTCCTGCGCATCGTCCCGGAGCAAATTCGCGATCTGGAGCAGGCCATTGCCGGTGCGGATCCGCAGCTATTGAAACAGGTCGCGCACAAGCTCAAGGGGGGCTGCCTCGCCGTCGGCGTGCCCACGATGGCCAGTCTTTGTGCCGAGCTGGAGCGCAATCCGGAGAACCGTGCCGAGTTGCTCTCGCGATTGTCGAGCGAGTTCGACGTCGTCTCGAAGCGGCTCAGCGCAAGTCTGACCCGCCAGCAGCTGAACTAGAGTCGATTGAACTAATCCACCCCAACTGGGTGGCCGTTGGTGGCGGTGACGCTGACGTGAATCAGCGCGCTTGGGGTGTTATCGATGTACAGTTCCCACCAACTAGATCAGCGGAGCCCCGCTCCGCGCCGACGTGGTCTCCGGGCGATCTGGGTCCTGGGTGCGCTGGGCCTCATGGCTCCCAGCTGCCTGATCGACTCGGACGATCGCTGTGGTCCCAATCAAGAGCTCCTCGAATATGCCGAGAAGAGCGAACGCTGCGTGTGCGTCGCAGGCACAGGGTTCGACGCGGCGACGCAGTCGTGCGTCGTGTGCGGCGAAAACGAGATGGCCAGCCCCGTAGGCTGCGTCTGCGTCAGCGGCTTCGCGCGGACGGGAGGCGCCGGTCCATGCTTGCCCTCCGACGCGGTGCTGCCGACGGGACAAGACGAGCATTGCGAGGCGCAGGAAGATTGCGCCGGATACGAGGCGAGCTTCTGCGACACGCTCGTGAGCTTCACCTGCCTGGTTCCCAACTGCACGGTGAGCCCGGACAGCTGCTCCGAAGGCAAGGACTGCTGCGATATCAGCGCGCTCGGCTTGGGCGTATCGACCCTATGCATCGCTCAGGGATTGTGTCAAACGCCATGAAGACTCTCAAACGATGGTCGGCCTCCATGGCCGCAGGTAGCCTTTCACTGCTTGCGCTGAGCGAGAGCGCTCTCGCACAGGATCCCGCCCCCGTCGCTCCCGCCAGCCCAGAAGCGCCGGCGCCCGCTGCGCCCGCGCCGGAGGCAGCCACGGCCGGGGCGAGCGCCGATGCCGATGCGGAAGCCGAGGCGCTGGCGCTGGCAATGGCGCAGGGCGAGGATGACTCGGCCACGGCGGCGGTGGCCGACGTGGAGGAGTTCAAGCTCAACATCTACGGCTTCGCGGACTTCACGTACACGCACGTGTTGAACGACTTTGCCTACGCCACGCCCTACCCCAACTTCATGGTCGGCCACCTCAACCTGTACGCAGGGGCCGAGCTGGGCGGGGGCTGGCGCACGTTGACTGAGTTCCGCCTGATGTACCTGCCGAACGGCAACGTGCCCGTTGCCACGGACCCGCTGAACCCGCCACCGCGCGAGGTTACCACGGCCAACGACCCTGCCGACTACAACAAGCCAGTCCGCTGGGGCAGCGTGATGATCGAGCGCGCCTGGCTGGAGTATACGGTGCACCCGCTGCTCACCATTCAGGGCGGACAGTGGCTGACCCCGTACGGCATCTGGAACGTAGATCATGGTTCTCCGGTGATCATCGGCGTGCGCCGCCCGTACGTTGTGGGCACGGCGACGATGCTGCCGGAGCGCCAGACGGGTCTGCAGATCTACGGTCGGTACCTCGCGGGCACCACCGAGATTGGCTATAACCTGGGCCTGACCAACGGCCGCGGTCCAGTGGACGAGTACGTGGATTTTGACAAGAACAAAGCCGTCACCGCGCGCCTGTTCGTGACCAATGAGTCGCCGCTGGGCAGCATCACGGTAGGTGGAACGCTGTACGCCGGGCGCTTCACCGATCGCACGTCGCGCTTCTACGTCTCCAGCACTGGCCAGTTCGGCACCGAGTGGTTTGCCACTGCCAGCTACGACGAGCTGTCCATCGCCACCGACTTGCGCTGGCTGTGGGAAGATCTGATCGTCCAGGGCGAGTTCATCACGCGCGAGGTGAAGTACCATCGCGAGGACCTGCGACCAGCCGCCTTCACGGTGCCCGGCGTGCCCTCCGGGTTCGTGCCGGACACTCGCAGCATGGGCTACTATGCGATGGCCGCTTATCGGCTGCCCTGGTACAACATCATGCCGTTCTTCGGCGGCGAGGGTTGGTATCCTGGGCTCGAGCTCGAGCCGGCTGCCGGCGCGATCTGGGGTGGCTTGAACATTCGACCCGTGCCGCGCGTGGTGCTCAAGGCGCAGTACACGCAGAGCTTCTTCGTCGACGACACCAATCTCGTCGGCGATGACGGTCTTCAGGCGCTCGACTTTCAGGCAGCATGGAGTTTCTAGTGACGACCCGACGCGAGATTCTGAAGTGGTCCATGGGTACCGTGGGTGCCTTCGTTGCGGGTCTGCCCTTCGGCGCAGACGCGCAAGGCCAGCTCTCTCTGGCGCTCGTGGTGGCCAAGTCCAGCCCGATTCAGCAGCTCTCGCAGTTCGAGCTGAAGAAGCTGTACCTGGGCGCCAACATCAACGACCCATCGGGTGAGCGCATCATCGCCTTCAATCAGGCGCCCAACTCGCCCGACCGCGTCGCGTTCGAGAACAAGGTGCTGGGCATGACGCCGGATGAGGTGGCGCGCTACTGGATCGACCGCAAGATCCGTGGTGAAGGTGGCGCACCCAAGGCGGTTGGCTCGGTGGAGCTACTACAGCGGGTGGTGAGCAAAATGGAGCACTCGGTGGCCTACGTCCGTGTCGATCAGGTACGACCGGAGGTTCGGATCGTGGCCATCGACGGCGCTGTGCCGGGTGACCCCGCTTATCGCCTGTTCGCGTGAGGCGAGTGCGTGCGAGCTAACGCTCGCTGAGTCAGACTGAGAGAAGCGCGTCAGGCGCCATCCGAGTATGCCCGAATCGTTAGCCCCCGCACCCAACGTGCTCGTGATCGACGACTGTGAGATCGCGCGCGCTGAGATGTCCCACCGGCTCGCGAGAGCGGGCTTCAAGGTCTCAAATCTGGCCTCCCCGATCGGCGCCACGCGCGTGATCGTGGACCAGGCGATCGACGTGGTCGTCATCGACGTACAGATGCCGAGCATTCGCGGCGATCGCCTGGCGGCCCTGTTCAAGGGCAACCCGCGCTTTGCCACCCTGGGCGTGATCCTGGTCACGGGTGGCAACGAGCAAGAGCTGGAGGACCTGGGCAACGTGGCGAAGGCCGACGCGGTGCTCTCCAAGGGCCGCCTGGACCGCCTGATCGACGTGGTCAAGGATACCTACCGGCGGCACCGCAGCCTTCAGCCGGGGCCGCAGCGCAGCGAGCGCGCCCAGGTCCGCTGATCCGCCACGTACGCCAGTAGCCCTGCCCTGCCCCAGGCGCCGAGCGACACGTCGAAGAACGCCCGCGCGCGCGCCAGCAAGATGGCCGGCGCGTCCAGCTGATCCAGCTCCAGCAGCACCAGCTCTTGTTCGGCGTCGGGCTGCGCGGACACCGGGCGCACGAGCGCGAGCACGGTGCGGCCACACAGCTGCGCGGTGGCGAGCGGCGCCGGCTCCAGGCCGTTCTCGTATAGCAGCCACTCCGGCTCCAGCGGCTCGGGCCGGGGCTCGGGGGTGAGCTTCAAGGTGAGCAGGCCGAAGTGCGTGATGTCGCGCGCCAGCGCCATCAGCCCGCGCGGCTCACCCGCGTTCATCTCCTGCACGAACAGCTCGGTCGATGAGCGACTGGGTCCGCCCACCCATACGATCTGATCTTCACCCAGGCTCGGCTCGCGACCGTCTGCGAACTCGATGCTGCGCGCGTGCAGCGAGGACATACCGGTGCGCGCCTCCAGAAACAGCGCCTCCAGCCCGCTCTCGGTGTTGAGCAGCTGCACGCTGTGCGCCGAGCTGATCTCGTCGGTCAGCACCAGCGGCTCTGCGCGGCCCTCGATCCACAGCTGCACGCGCAGCGGATCGTCCTTGGCTGCACCACGCGCCACGTACGCAGCCAGCGCCTCCGGCTCTTTTTGCCCCTTCACTGCCGCGCGCGGCACGGCCACCCGCGTGCCCACGCGCGCGTCATCGCGCAGCACCTCGGGCAGCGAGCCCGTGCCCGCGGCAGACAGCGCCTTGCGCAGCAGGCGACCGCGCGACACCCAGTAGGCCTGCCCCTCACGCACGGCAGGGCCCTTGGCGAGCGGGAAAGGCCCCACTCCCTCGGGCAAGCTGCGCAGCGGGGTGGGCTGCGGCCGCGGGCCGCGCGGCAGCGGCCCCAGCCGCGCCAGCCACAGCAGGTTGTCACGGTTGACCATGACCACGCCCTGCTCGGTGGCAGTGATGGGACCGGCCTCCGCCACGTCCACCAGCGAATCGAACACATAGCGGCCCGCCACGCTGCCCTCGGCCGCGGTCGCGTCACGGCCGGCGCTCTTCGAGCGCAGCACGCGGGGCGTAGCTCCACCTGCAGTGGCAGCGCCAGGCTCTGCCGGCATGCTGCCAGCAGCAAGCACGCTGCCCGTCGCAGGCGCACCGCCGGAGGGCTCGCCCGCGTCGGGCTCGAGCAGCAGCGGCCCCGGGAGGGCGGCGGGGGGCTTGGGCCCCACCGGCCGTGGCTGGGGAGCGGTCACCGGTGACGCGAGCGACGGCGTGCGCGGGCGCTCCGAGCCGCACTCGCAGCCACTGCCCACCAGCAAGGCAGCCGCCAGCAAAGCAGCGGCCAGCAGGGCGCTCCGCCCAGATGCCCAATCCCAACTCACGCGCGAAAGAAATCCTGAAAGGGCACGTTCACGGCGGCGCCGTGCAGCCCCACATCCATCAAATGCCGCAACAGCGGCAAGCGGCGGCGCTCGGGGCGCCGCGAGCTCGTACCATTGCCGTAGCGCTCCAGCTCGGCCAGCACCTCCAGGCACTCCAGGGTGGCCCCCTGCATCAGCCGGATCGCCTCCCGCGCGGCGTGACCCAGCCCGAGCAGCGCGCCGAAGCGCCCCGTGCGCCCGCCGTTGCAGGTGACGGTGAGATCTCCGGAGCCGGGCAGCCCGACCACGGTATTGCTCGCACCGCCCAGCGTCACCACCAGCTCCTGCATCTCGACCAGCGACTGCGCGAACACCGCCGCCTCGTAGTTGTGCAGGGCGACGCTGCCGCGCTCGCCCCGCGCGCGCTGGTGCAGCCCGGCGCCAAAGGCAATGCCCATGGCATACGCATTCTTGAGCGCAGCGCACACCTGCACGCCGATCACGTCCGGGTGCAACACCACGTGGTAATAGGAGGTCTCCAGCCAGTCAGCGAGGCGGCGCGCGCAGGCCAGATCCTGACCGGTGAAGACGACCATGGTCGGTGCCCGCCGCGCCAGCTCTCCCGCGATGCAGGGGCCGCAGATGGAGACGGGATGGCACTCGGCACGCAGCGCCTCGGGCAGCGCCAGGCGAAAGGCGTCGGTGAGCACGCGCAGCTCCCCCGCCTCGTACTGCAGCCCCTTGCTCACCATCAGCACCGGTCGGTTGCGCTGCTGGAGCAGCGGGCCCAGCGCAGCGGCAGCCCAGGCGACGCCGGCCGAGCTCACGCCCACGACCAGCGCGTCGGCGTCTTCTGCCAGCGCGTGAAGCTGGCTCTCTGGCGCGCAGCGCACGCTCTCCGGCAGCTCCAGGCCGAGCGTGGGATGGCGGCGACTCGAGGCAAGGGAGCGCACGATGGCTTCGTCCAGCGGCGTGCCGATCAGGCGCACGTCGTGGCCCCGATCGGCGAGCGGCACACACAGAGCGCTACCCATCATGCCAGCGCCCACGACCGCGATCTTTGCCACCGCTGGGTTGTACGCCGGGCACGCGGGCCGCTCCAGCGGCAGCCACTCCATTCGCAGCCAGGGCTGCCGTTTGATGGACTGTTGTCCTGCCGGCGCTCGTCCGCGCGGAGCCTGGCTCCAGCTGTCTCGTCCAGACCACCGGTCGCGGGGTCGGACGAGCCGTCGCGCCGCTGACGAAGCAGCGTCAAGCACGTGGCAGGCAGGCCCGAGATCCTCATGAACCGTCCACGCAAGCCCCCGCTCAAGCCCGCGCCGGCGGTGCGCCGTGCGCCCGCCTGGGAGGTCACGCCCGCAGATCTGGACTGCCTGGACAACGTGCGCTCCTTGCTCTCGGCGCTCAACAACGCCTACGCCAGCACCCGCCAGATCCACACCTTGATCCTGGACATTCCCGTGCTGGCGGCGCGCTGCGTGCGGCGCATCGGGGTCAAAGGGGCGGTCACACCGGAGCAGCTCGAGCGCGCGCTGACTACCATCGGCAACCTGGGCCTGGAGACGGAGCTGCTGGGCTTGCTCGAAGATCTGACCACGTGTCGCGCAGACCTGGACGAGAAGCGCGCGCGGCCCTCGCAGCCACCAGGCGAGTGAGCGCGCTCCAGAGCGAGGCCGAGTAGGCGCCGCGGGGGCTGGCCCGCCTCTTGCTCCAGCGCGCACAGACGTGGCGCTCCAGCTCGACAGCTCGCTCGCCCTGCGGTCTCAGCCGGCCGCAGCTCAGCACGAGACGGCCCCGCCCAGCAGTGCTCGGGCAGCGCAGGCCTTCACCCGCGCGCTGGACGGCGCAGCGCGCGCCAGCAGCGGAATGCCGGCGAGCGGCGCGCGCCACGTGGCCGCCCAGCGCACTCCGCTCACGGGGGGTGAGGCAGCTCGCGCGCTGGAGGCTGCCTGGCAGGAGCTGACGGGCGAGGCGCCGGCGGACGAGACCCTGTCCATCCTGGTGGGACAGTGGGCGCACGAGACGGGGCGCGGGCGCGCCATGCTCAACTACAACTTCGGCGGCATCAAGGGCAGCAGCCCGACAGGCGCCAGCACCGTGTACCGCACGCGCGAGGGCTCGGGCGCCAGCGAGATCCAGCTGCAGGATCGCTTCCGCGCGTATGACAGCGCCGAGCAGGGCGCGAGCGACTATCTCTCGCTCTTGGCCCGGCGCTATCCGGACGCGCTGCAGGCCGCGCAGCGCGGCGACGCGAGCGGCTTCGTGCAGGCGCTGAAGTCGCGCGGCTACTTCACGGGGGATGAAGCGGCCTACAGCCGCAGCGTGTCTGCGCTCGCGCGGCAGGCGCTGACGGCGGGCTTCGACGCGCTGGGGGCGCGCGATCCGGGGCCGAGCGAGGTTCGGCTGCGCGAGCTCGGGCCGAGCGGCACCCCCGCGAACCTGGCCGCCAGCAACACCCTGATGGCCGCAACCACGCCCGCCGCATTCGTCAGCCCGCTGGCGGCGCTGAGCGCGAGCGACGCCCCGCTGGAAGCCGTGCAACTGCCGGCGGGTGCCTGGGCGCATGCCCTGAGCGATGAAGTGACCCGGGTTGGCTTGCTGATCTCGGCGCTGCAGATCGGACAACCCGGCGAGAAGGAAGAAGGCTGAGTCTTGGACAGCGTGCTGGAGAAGAAGGCCAATCCACTGGACGGCGCCACCTTGACCGGCTGCGTGCTGGGTGTGGGGCTCTTGCTGGGCGCCACGGCTCTGAACGGCTCCCTGCTGGCGTTCGTGGACGCGCCGGCGCTGCTCATCGTGTGCGGCGGCACGCTGGCGGCCACCTTCATGATCGAGACCATGCACAACGTGGTGGGCGCGCTGCGCATCGCCAAGAATGCCCTGTTTCACCGCAGCAGCGACTGCGTGGACACGGTGCAGCGCATCCTCGAGCTGTCGCAGCTGGCGCGCAACAAGGGCGTACTGGCGCTGGCCGAGGTGGAGGTTGAAGATCCATTCCTGGCCAAGGGTGTACGACTGGCGGTGAGCGGCCTCGACCGTGAAGAGCTGCGCGAGACGCTCACCGCCGAGCTGGTCAGCATGAAGCAGCGCCACCTGCGCGGTCAGAAGATGTTCAAGTTCATGGGCACCACCGCCCCCGCCATGGGCATGATCGGCACGCTGATCGGCCTGGTGCAGATGCTGCAGACGCTGCACGACCCGGCCAAGATCGGCCCGGCCATGGCCGTGGCGCTCTTGACCACACTGTACGGCGCGGTGCTGGCGTTTCTGGTGTGCAACCCGATCGCCGCCAAGCTGGAGCGGCGCTCTGCCGAGGAGAGCGCACACATGAACGTGGTGATCGATGGCGTGGACGCCATCGTGCGCGGCCATTGCTCCGACATCGTGCAGGACAAGCTGCAGGCTCGCCTGGCGCCCAAAGATCGCCCGGCCGAGCGCGCCAACTGAGGCCTGTCGTGGAAGAGGAGCCGGAGCAAGAAGAGGGCGCGCCGCTCTGGCTCACCAGCTTCAGCGACATGGTGCTGCTGCTGCTGTGCTTCTTCGTGCTGCTGCTCTCCTTTGCGCGCACCGACACGGCGGTGTTTCACTCGGCGCTGGGCTCGGTGCGCCAAGCCCTGGGCGCTGCCCAGCAGGCCCCCCGCGAGCCGCTCCCCTCTCCCGCCCAGCAGGCGCAGGCCGAGGAGCAAGAGCAAGCCCGCAGCTTGCGCGCGCGCATGGTCGAGCAGGTGGAGCAGTTCTTGAGCGAGCGCGGCCTGCGCGCGCAGATCGAGGTGGCGCCGGACGAGCGCGGCATCATCCTGCGCACCCGTGACCGCATCCTGTTCGACTCGGGCGAGGCTCGGCTCAAGACCGAGGGACTGCCCGTGCTGGCCGCCGTCGGCGATCTGGCCCGGCGCTTTCATGGCCAGCTCGCCGTGGAGGGCCACACCGATGATCGGCCGATCATGACCGAGCTGTTCCCTTCCAACTGGGAGCTCTCGGGCGCTCGCTCTGCGGCCGTGCTGCGCCACTTGCTGGATGCGGGCATCGCCGCAGAGCGCGTGCACGTCGCCGGCTACGCCGAGCGCCGCCCGATCGCCAGCAACGACAGCGAAGAGGGCCGCGCCCGCAACCGCAGGGTGGAGTTCGTGTTCGAGCCGGAGCGCGCGGCGGACGCTGAGACCGTGTTTGATCCGTGAGCTCGGGCGCACTTGCGCCTGGGCGGTCACACTTCGATCCGCCGGCGCTCTCTCCCCGTGAGCTTCGCAGGCGAGCCTGCCAGGCGAGAGCTCTCGCGGGAGAGTTACGGCGAGAGAGTTACAGCGGGCAGGTAGCGGCCTGCGCGATCAGCGGTGCTCCGCCGAGGGTGGCCTGCGCAACGCCGGTCCCAACCCGGCAGAACACGGCGCCTGCCTGCGTCTGCACGCAGGCGCTGCCGCGATCGCCACCGGAGGCGATGACGTTGGTCGCGCCCGTGAAGGGCTGACCCGGGTTGTCTGCCGGGGGCACCACGCCGCCGGGCAAGAAGACCGCCGTGCCATCGCTGCGCACCACGATGCCCTGGCCGAAGCCAGCATGGACCTCACGAATGGACGGGAAGGTCGAGGCGCGTACCTGGAAGTTCGGCGCGCTGCCCTCGGTGGGCAAGAACGGGCTGTCGTACCAGGCCGCCACACACTCCAGGGTCGAGTCGAAGCTCACGCCGCACACGCTGTTCTGACCGACGGAGATCATCTGCAGCGGGCGGGCGATGGCCATGCGGGTCGGCGCGTCTGTCAGCTGCAGGCTGTGGTTGCCACCGGCGTTCCAGCAGTACACGGAGCCCGAGGTGCTCAGCGCACAGGCGAGGCCATAGTTGGCCGAGACCTGGATCGGCTCTTCCCCATCGGGCAGCGTGACGGGCGCCGGTGAGCCGTTGTCGGTCCAGCTCCGCACGCCAAAGCCATCTCCCTCTGTGACCAATGCCACGGAGGCGTGGAAGCCACCGCTGTAGCTCACCACCCCGGAGGCGATGAGCGGGGTAGCGCTGATGCTGGTGACGCCGCCAACGTGCAGCGCACCCGCCGTCGTCACCACGCCCACCCCCGAGTCACGCTGACCGCTGACCTGCGCGACGTTGCTCACGGCCTCACCGCCCGCAAACGTCACCCGGGTAAACTCCGCCGTGCTCCGCGAGCAAGCAGCGCCGCCATCGGACAGGCGCAAGCAGAACTGCCAGCCGCCGTCCCCCATGGCCGTGTATTTGGCGCCACAGGGCAGCGCGTCGAAGAACGCGGTGATCTCCTCCGGGGTGGAGCCGGTGACCGGCGGAACGCCGCCTGCGCCGCCTGCGCTCGAGCCCGCGCCTGCCACGCCCGCGCCGCTGCCGGCCAGGCCCGCGCCACTGCCGGCGAAGCCAGCGGCGCTGCCCGCCGCACCGGAGACCGGTGGCGCGCCGCCGCCGCCAGCCGGGTTGCCGGGATTGAGCGGCGTCTGATTGCCGGGATTTTGCTCGCCGAACGAGGGATTGCCGGGGCTGCCCGCGCCGCCCAGTGGGGGCGCGCCAGCGGAGCCGACCGGCGAGGAGTTACCTGCACCCCCACCACCGAAGGGCGGCGGATCGAAGCCAGGATCCCCATTGGCGCCCGGCGGCGCGCTGCAAGCGCCGAGCGCGGCGCCGAACACGGCCCAGCGCGCGGGTGTGCGGAGCTGCTGCGAGAGGATCGACGACAGGCGAAGCGTGGCAGGCATGAGCATGGTTCCGTGCTGGTGCTGGGTGTTGGAAGCGAGAGCGAGCTGGAGTCTTGCACACGCTCCAATGCCGGCGCAATGCGGCCCGGGCGCCGCGATGCCCCTATCGTACGGCGATGAAACGCTTCGCAGCGATCGCTACGGAGCGCGCGTGCACGGGATCTCTTCGATCGCAGCGCGCTGGTTCGCGATGGCGCTGACCAGCGTCTGTAACAATGCGGCCACGTCCTGCTCGAAGCTTGGGCCGCGCGCGATGGGCTCGCCGCCGACGATGCGCGCCTTGACCGCGCTCAGCGCGTCGCACAGGGCACGCAGGCCGCGGCGGCCGCGCTCGGGGTGATTCACGCAGGCGGTGACGGCGATCAGCTTGCACTCCAGCTCGCCGGTGCCGATGGCCCACTCGATCGCGTTCTTGATCACTCCCGGCAAGCTGAACCCATATTCGGGCGAGGCGATCAGCAGCGCATCGCTCGCCGCTATGGCCTGCCGCCACTGATCGACGATGGGCAAGGTGCCGTTTGCCTCGAGATCCAGGTTGAAGTGCGGCAGGTGACGCAGGCCATCAAACAGCACGACCTCCACCTCGGGCGGCGCCAGCGCTCGCGCCGTCTGCAGCAAGGTCAGGTTGCTGGAGCGCTCCTGCAGGCTGCCGTTGATGGCGAGCACGCGGCAGGTCACCACTGGCTCCGTCACTTGGGCCTGCCGCTGCTCAGCAGGAAGATTAGACCCAGCAGCAGGAAGGACAGCCCCGCCGCGCGCTTCAGCCACTCGGGGGAGACGATACGGCTCAGCCCCTCACCTGCCACCACCGCGATGGCAGAGGTGGCCACCAGCGCAGTGGCGGAGCCAGCAAAGACGACCCAGCGCGAGCTGCCACCAGCGGCAAGCGAGAGCGTGGCGAGCTGGGTCTTATCCCCCAGCTCGGCGAGAAAGACGACCCCAAATGTGGACGCCAGCAGCTTCCAGTCCATGGCGCGCAGCATAGCGGTTCCGCTCCCGGCTGTCGTTCCGCTGTTCACGGGCTGCGGTGCAGGGCCCCGCGGGCTCGAGGTACACCGACATCTATCTGGACCGATTGAGGTACTTTACGAACCCGCGCTTGCGCTCGCCGTCAAAGCCGCGGCGCACGAAGAACTGGTGAGCGTCGGTCCGAGCGCGCGAGCTCAGCAGCATGAGCTTGGTGCAGCGCGCAGCGCGCGCCAGCTGCTCCAGGGCGCTCAGCAACGCCGTGCCGCCGCCCTGCCCGCGCGCAGCGGGGAGCACGATCAAGTTCTCGAGCACGCCGTAAGGTTGAGAGCCGTACATCGGATCGCGACAGATGGTCAGGAACGCCGTACCGGAGAGCTCGCCAGCGCCGTCCGCCACCAGCAGGTGATTGGTCGGATCGAGCTCCAGCGCGGCGAGGTGCTCGGGGTCGACGCGGACGTTGGGGTCACCGGGCACGAGCAGCCGGTACAGGCCCTCGATTGAAGCAGCATCACCTGGTTGCGCCGGGCGGATGTTCATGGCTCCAGCATGGCAGACTCGGCCGTCCCCCGCTTCCGTTCGGGACAGCTGGCACTGCGGTGGCCGGCCGTGGGCAGACCTGGATGCTCGCGGGGCCGCCGTTCTTGCGTGCCGCTGCTCTTCGCCCTGGACATCTTCAACGGCTGCGCCACCACTCTCTCGCGCTTCATCACTTCCGCCCCGAAAGAACGTGGCGGAAAAAGACGCAGTCCCCTGAGCGGTGGCCGGGAATGACGCCCAAGCTCTTTGCTCGGATCCAGCGATTTCAGCGAGCCATCGCCCTCGCCCGAGAAGGCGCGACAGGGAGCTGCTCCGAGTGGACCGGGGAGCTCAGGCGCCCGCCCGATGCCGGACGGTCGACGTCAGGAGCCGGGTGGCTGGAACCGGATCCTGATCTACGTCGACAATCTCGACGGCCACATCGAGAGATTGAAACGGCAAGACGTGCGCTTTCGCAACGAGGTCGAGGCGGCGCCCGGCGGCAAGCAGATTCAGCTCGAGGATCCTGACGGGAACCCCATCGAGCTGCATGAGGCTGCGCAGAGCAGCCCGCCCTAGCATGCTGCTCCGGGCCTCGAGCTTTCCCGGCGCGCGCAGGCCCGGGCTGAGCGCGCACGTCGCGGGCTTGGTCGGGTACAGGTCCTGGGCTGTTGGGTAGTTCCTCTCAGCCCCAAGGAGCCCGCTCTGTGTGCCAGCGCTCGTTGCCGCTGGCACACCTGGCACGGCCTTCGTCGTGCGCAGGCAAGGCGCGCCTTGCCGCTTCGCGATCGGCTCAGTTCGCCGCCGCTGGCGGCTGGCTGACGAAGGTGGTGACGCTGCGCGGATCCAGCGTGACCTCTACCCGACCCTCCACGAGCGCCACTGGCCCATCGCTCTGAGCGTTCTTCAGCTCGGACGTGGTGAAGCGGTCAAAGCCGGTGACGCAGCTGCCAAACAGATCCAGCGCCACCGTCTGCTCCACGTCCGCCTGGTTGAGCACGACCACCACCACGCTGCCCGCGCCGTTGGAGTACGCGGTGGCGTTGACATCTTCCACCGCCGGGTCACTGGCGGCGACCCGCACATAGCCGGGGCGAATGAAGCGCGAGAACTGCGACATCAAGTACCCGCGCTTGCTCACCAGCCCGTCGTCGGTGATCAGGCCGTAGCCGCGACGGATGTACCACCAGACGTAAGCGTTGAAGTTTGCCTGCATGCTGCGGTGCAGCTCGGTGGCCACGTTGTACGCCAGCGGCCAGCGGTTGGCGCGGTCTGGCTCGGAGCCGCTATCCGTGTTGTGCTCCGTCACACGCGTGGCGGCACGAGCGGTCTGCCCGCGCTGGCGGCGCAGGCTTCGTGCGCGCAGGGGCCGTGAGTTCTTCATCGTGATGTCCTCCTCCAGTTGATGGTGCGTCAGGACGGCTCATGGACACTCCGGCAGGGCAGCAGCGCCACACTGGCGTGGCCCAGCCCTGCCGGGTGACCGTGATGCACGACGTCACGGCACTCCGTGAACGCCCGTCCCTTGCTCCGGCGCGCACTGTAACAGAGGCGCGCGATGCACGCGCGCACGGCGCGCACACAAATCCGTTGACCCGCTCACACCCTCGCGGCTCAATACACAGGAATGCTGCGCAGCCTCGTGAGTGGATGAGAATGGAAGCGCGGGCAGCCTCACGAGCGCGCCAACCTGCCCGCTCCGGCGAGCTTCGCATCGGTATCTCGGGCTGGCGCTACCAGGGCTGGCGCGGGCGCTTTTACCCCAAGGGCCTGGCGCAGCGGCGCGAGCTGGAGTTTGCCGCGGCGCAGTTCCCGTCCATCGAGCTCAATGGCTCCTTCTACTCGCTGCAGCGCCCCGAGTCGTACCTGGCCTGGAAGCAGGAGACACCACCCGGCTTCGTCTTTGCAGTCAAGGGCGGCCGCTACATCACGCACATGCTGCGGCTGCGCAACGTCGAGACGGCGCTCGCCAACTTCTTTGCCTCCGGAGTGCTAGCTTTGGAGGAGAAGCTGGGGCCCATCCTGTGGCAGCTACCGCCTGCGCTGCCCTTCGACGAGCGGCTCGCCAGGTTCCTGGCGCAGCTGCCTCGCGACACGCGCGCGGCGGCACGGCTGGCGAAGCAACACGACGCGCGGCTGAGCGGGCGCAGCTGGACCGAGGTGTCGCAGCGGCGCCCGCTGCGGCACGCGCTGGAGGTGCGCCACCCGTCGTTTCAGAGCCCGGAGCTGATCGCGCTGCTGCGCCAGCACCAGGTGGCACTGGTGGTGGCGGACAGCGCCGGGAAATTTCCGTATCTCGAGGACGTCACTGCCGACTTCATGTACCTGCGCCTGCACGGCGATGCGGAGCTGTACACCAGTGGCTATTCGCCGCAGGCCCTCGCGCTCTGGGCCGCGCGCATCCGTGCCTGGCGCGGCGGCAAGGAGCCGCGCGGCGCGGTGCGCGTGGCAGCGCGCAGCCCGGTGAGCACCCCGCGCGACGTGTACGTGTACTTCGACAACGACGCCAAGGTGCACGCGCCGTACGACGCGCACGCGCTCGGCGCCCTGCTCGGCAAGGCTCCTGCCAGCGCACCGAACGCCCGAGAGCCCGCTACCCGCGCCGCCGGCGCCAGAGCACCAGCGCGCAGAGCAGCGCGCCGTACAGAGCGGAAGCATTAGCAGCGCCGCGCGGAGCAGCGCTGCAGCCGGCATCGCTCTCCATCTGCTCGGCGACCACGTCGCGCGGCTGCACCGTGGAGTCCGGGGCTTGCCCCTCGCCGAGCAGCGCCAGATCCTCGTCGGCGCGCGCCAGCAGCCGCGTGCGCGAGCACAGCGAGTCGGTGAGCACGCCGCTCGGCAGCAAGCGGCCGTACACCAGGTACGTGGCGCCGGGCTCGTAAGAGCGGCCGCAGGCAGACTCCTGGTCGATGGTATAGAGCGCGGCCTCGTCGCCCTGCTGGCCCTTGAAGTAGCGCGCCACTGCGAAGCGATAGCGGGCGGCGCCGGTGTAGCCCGCGATGCCCAGCTGCGCGCGCACCGGCTCCGCGCTGCCCAGCACCGTGCCCTCGAACACCACGTCGGCGGAGCGCAACGCAGCTTCCGTGTCGAGCTCCCCCGCGCAGCTACAGGCCGCGGCCGGCGTGCTCTGGCCGAGCAGGGCGGCGGCGAGCAGCGCCCCGAGGGCGGACTGACGGAGCATCCGCGCTGACATGCCAGGAAAGTAGCAGGAACGCGCTGCAGGGCCAATCCGGGCTCGACGAGCCCGCACCCGACGTTATAGTCGGCCATGCCCGAGCCGCTAAAAGTTGGAATCATCGGCGATTTTGAGCGCACCCGCTTCTCGCACTGGGCCACCGAGGCAGCGCTGTATCACGCTGCAGCGCGGCTCGGGCGGCAGGTGGCGCCGTGCTGGTTTGGCACAGATTTGGTGCAGAGCCGCGGCGCAGAGAGCTGCCTGGGCGGGCTCGATGGGCTGTGGGGCGCCCCGGGCTCACCCCACGTCAGCGCGGACGGCATGCTGGACGCGATCCGCTTCGCGCGCGAGAGCGGGCTGCCTTATCTGGGTACGTGCGCCGGCTTTCAGTACGCGCTGATCGAGCTGTCGCGCAACGTGCTGGGCCTGCGCGACGCCGACACCGCCGAGAATGAGTCCCGCTCGGCGAACATCGTGATCACGGCGGTGAGCTGCCCGTTGCCCGCGCGGCGCGAGGGCGGCCCCCAGCTCTCGGGCAGCGACGTGGTGCTGCCGGCGCCAGGCTCGCTGCTCGCCGAGCTGTGTGGCCCTGCGCCGCTGCAAGGCGAATACAACTGCAACTTCGAGGTGAACCCCACCTACCTGGCGCGCTGGCAGGCGGCAGGCCTGCGCCCGGCGGCGCATGACGCGCTGGGCGCGCTGCGCGCGTTCGAGCTACGCGAGCGGCGCTTCTTCCTGGCCACGCTGTTCCAGCCACAGCTGTCGTCGCGCCCGGACGCCGCGCACCCGCTGGTGGTGGGCTTCCTGCGCGCCTGCAGCGAGTGAGCAGCGCCGGCGCCGCTGCACTCCGTTGCTCGCTGCTCGTTGCTCGCTGCTCGCTGCTACTCGCGCGACTGCGGCTCGCGAAACGCCGGACCCACGGGGCCGCGCCGCAGCATCAGCACCAGCCCCACTCCGCGCACGTATTCATCCGCGCCGAACCAGCCCCAGGCGTACTCCACGTGCGCCATGGCCTCCAGCCGCACCGGACCCAGCGCGAGCCCGAGCGAAAGCGACGCGCGCGGCCAGAACAGCCCAAAATCAAAGTCGCCACGACTCCGGCTCAGGTTGAGCAGGGCCGTGCTCACCCCACCCTTCACGTCGAGCGGGCCCCAGCCGAGGCCCGCCATGCCGCCATTGTGCAGGAGCGAGCCGCTCAGGTGGCTCGGCCCCCAGCGCAGGCTGGCACCGAACCAGCCCTCCACCACGGCGGCCCCGTACGTCCAGCGCAGCACCTCCGCGGCTCGCAGCTCATAGCCCGGGCGGTGGCGCTCGCGATCCGTCTTGCGCCCCCACGTGCGCAACACCGCGCCGCCGGCGAAATGCTCGGCGGCGCTCGGGTCAAAGACGCGAGCGCCGCCGCTGCCGCGGGCTTTGCTGACCGGCTCTGTCGCTAGAGCCAGCTGCGGCACGCAGCAGCAGGCCACTGCTACCAGCAGCAGGCCACTGGTCAGCCAGCATTTCACCCCTGCGCCGCCCCGGATGCGCCGGCTCAGTTGCCGTGGACCACCGTGCAGGCGCTCGTGTACACGAGGCCCAGCACCGCCGTGGCTTCATACTCCACGGAGTGCACGCTGCTGATGCCCCCTGCCTTCTTGGCGGCGTCCACGCTGGCGTCACCCCAGGCAGCGAGGCCCAGGATGGCGGTGGAACACGCGCGGCCCTGCTTGGTGGCGGCCTTGTTGTCCCCCGAGAGCTCGGCGCGATCGAGCAAGGAGGGCGCCTTGGTGCCCGTGTAGATGGCCCCCACCGGGTAGCCCTGGTTGTTCAGCGGCATACAGCCGTCCAGAATGAGCAGAGCCGCCGCGATCGGCAGCGAGTAAACTCCGCGTTTGTGCGCGAGATGCATCGTTCGTCCACGCTCCTTCGGCAATGTTGCCAGTTGCTCCGCCCGGGTGGGCAAGCCGCCGAGCTATAGCGATTGTGGGACGAAAGAACTAGTGCGCGCGCAGAGCACGCCGCGGGCCGGCCATGGCGTCACGCTTTTCGCTAACGGGCGTCGCCGCAGCGCCGATACCAGCGCTGCGGTTCGCCACGAGCAGCCGTCCGGATGCACGCCGGAGCCCGAGCGCGGAGCACGACCCGCAACGACAGGCTCGGGCTCGCCGCACGACAGACGCCCGCACGACAGACGCCGCACGACAGACGCCGCACGACAGACGCCGCACGACAGACGCCGCACGACAGACGCCGCAGACTCAGTGTACCTCGGTACTCTCGGTGCCCGCCGACTCCGCGAGCCCGCCGTCTCCCGGCGGCGGCTCCGAGAGCTCAATGTCCGCCGACGGCGGCTCCGAGCCCTCGCTCTCCGCTGCGGGAGCGGTGCTCGGCGC
>JAICQL010000187.1 GCA_025937895.1 Polyangiaceae bacterium
AGCAGCGTGAAGATTCTGGTTCCCATCAAGCGAGTTGCCGATCCGGACAACGCCAACAAAGTGCGCATCGGCGCCGGTGGCCAGAAGATCGAGACCGGCAACCTGGAGTGGAAGCTCAACCCCTTCGACGAATACGCGCTCGAGGCCGCGCTGCGCCTGAACGAGGACGGCAAGGCCCCCAAGCAGCGCCTGGGAGAGGTGGTGGTGGTCTCGCTCGGCCCGAAGGAGGTCGAGACCAACCTGCGCTCGGCGCTGGCCACCGGCGCAGATCGCGCGCTGCGCATCGAGGCCAATGACGATCAGCTCGACGGGCGCCTGGTGGCGCTGGCGCTGAAGAAGGTGGTCGAAGAGGAGAAGCCCGATCTGATCCTGATGGGCAAGCAGGCGGTGGACGGCGACAGCAACCAGGTAGGCCAGATCCTGGCGGAGCTGCTCGACTATCCCATGGCCACCTTCGCCGCCACGATCTCGGCGAGCAAAGACGGGCTGGAGGTCAGCCGCGAGGTGGATGGCGGCGTGAGCGTATTGCGCCTGACCCTGCCCGCGCTGGTGACGGTGGATCTGCGCATCGTCTCGCCCACCAGCGTGTACTCCGCGCAGACGGATCGAGCCTTCAAGTACAACGAAGGCGTGCGCTTCGCGCCCCTGCCGGCGATCATGGCAGCCAAGAAGAAGAAGCTGGACGTGAAGGCGCTCACGGACCTGGTCCCGGACACCAAGCTCCGGACCCGCTACGTCGAGTTCGCGCCCCCACCGGAGCGGCGCGCGGGCAAGAAGGTCAGCAACGTTGCCGAGTTGGTCAGCAAGCTGGCGAATGAGGCCAAGGTCATCTGATCCTGCAAAATCAGGATCCTGGAGAATCAGCAGATGAGTGAAATCCTAGTCGTGGCCGAGCTCTCGGAAGCCGGCGTACGCAAGGCAACCCACAGCGCCATCCAGGCTGCTCGCCGCATCAATCAGCTGGCAGGCGGTACCTTTTCCATCCTGGTGCTGGGCGGTCCCGGCACCAAGGCGGCAGCGGCCGAGCTGGCCAGCTTCGGCGCGGCGAAGATCCTGTGCTGCGAGGACGCGAGCCTGAGCAGCTATCTAGCCGAGCGCTACGCGCCGGTGGTCTCCGCGGCTGCCAAGGGCTTCGACGTGATCGTGGCCACGGCATCCAGCTTCGGCAAAGACCTGATGCCACGGGTCGCAGCCCGGCTCGATGCCGCTTATGCCGCAGATTGCTCGGACATCGTCAGCAAGGACGGGCAGCTCCGCTACAAGCGGCCGATGTTTGCGGGCAACGCCTACGGCTTCTGCGTCCTCGATACGCCGCAGCAGGTGGTCAGCGTGCGCCAGAGCGAGTTCGAAGCCGCACAGCCCAGCGGCGGCGCGAGCCCCATCAGCGACGTGGCCCTGGCCGCGCCCGGCGCTGCTGCGCAGCGGGTCCAGTTCGTGTCACTGGAGCAGGTGAAGAGTGAGCGGCCGGAGCTGACCGAGGCCCGGGTCGTCGTCTCGGGCGGGCGTGCCCTCAAGGATCAGTTCTTCCAGGTCATCGAGCCCCTCGCCAACACCCTGGGCGCCGCCATCGGGGCCAGCCGGGCCGCCTGCGACGCGGGCTACGCGCCGGGTGATTTCCAGGTGGGTCAAACCGGTAAGGTGGTCGCCCCGGAGCTGTACGTCGCCATCGGCATCTCGGGCGCCATCCAGCACATCGCCGGAATGAAGAGCTCCAAGACCATCGTGGCCATCAACAAGGACCCGGAGGCGCCCATCTTCCAGCTCGCCGACTACGGGTTGGTCGCCGACCTGTTCCAGGCAGTCCCGGAGCTGGTCAGCGCGCTGGAGGCGCAGAAGAAAAAATAGTGACGAAAACCGGCTCCCCACGTCTTTTTTCTGAGCACGGGAAACGAGACTGGTGTATCGAGGGGCCGCTTTTGAGTCCTACGGGGCGTAGCGCAGTTTGGTAGCGCGCACGGTTCGGGTCCGTGAGGTCGGCAGTTCAAATCTGCCCGCCCCGACTTCTTCAATCCGAGATTTCAGCATCGAGAACGGCCGACGGCATCTGGTGACGCGCCTTCCACGGCGCGTCACTGGTAGCACAGTCGGCCGTTGCCATTTCTGCTGGGGACGACCAGAGTCGCCAGTCTCGCTGCAGGAGTTGATTGCAGCATGAGCGTTCCGGCAGCAGGGCTCCCCGGCGCACATGCGGAGAATGAGCTCGGGGGTCCTCAGGCCGCAGCACGGGCGAAATGCATATCCTCGACATTTTCGCGAAGCAGCACAGCACCTTCTCCTTCGAGTTCTTTCCGCCTCGCACGGAAGAGGCCGCCAACACGCTGTTCCAGAGCCTGCGCAGCCTGGAGCGCCTGAAGCCCTCGTTCGTGTCCGTCACCTACGGCGCCGGTGGCACCACGCGCCAGCTGACCCACGATCTGGTCGTTCGCATCCAGCAGACCAGCGCCCTCACAGCCATCCCACACCTCACCTGCGTCGGCCACCCCGAGCACGAGATCCAGGAAATCCTGGAGCGCTATGCGGCCGCTGGCGTCAGCAATGTGCTCGCGCTCGGTGGAGATCCGCCGCGCGATCAGCCGAGCTACGATCGCTCGCGGGACGCCTTCTGCTACGCCACGGACCTGGTGCGCTTCATCTCCGCCTTCAATGCGCGCCGGCTCCATCCGGACGCGCGCGGCTTTGGCGTCGGTGTTGCCGCCTTTCCGGACGGGCACCCATCCACGCCGAACCGGCTGCGCGAGATGGACTACCTGAAGGCCAAGGTCGACGCGGGCGCCAACTACATCTGCACGCAGATGTTCTTCGACAATCGTCACTTTCACGATTTCCGCGAGCGCTGCGCCCTGGCGGGCATTCAGGTGCCGATCATCGCCGGCATCATGCCCATCACCACGCTCTCCGGCTTGCAGCGAATGGCAGACCTGGCAGCGGGCGTGCGTTTTCCAGCCTCGCTGCTGCGGCAAGTCTACGCGCACGCGAATGACCCGGCAGAGATCGAGAAGATCGGCGTGGCGTGGGCCACGGAGCAGTGTCGTGAGCTGCTGGAGTCCGAGGTGCGTGGCATTCACTTTTACACGCTCAATCGCTCCAAGGCGACCTTGCAAATCTACGCGAACCTGTCGCCTGCGTTGCAAAGCTGAGCGTCACCTGGTGCTGCCGCGCAGCAAATGCCAGTGCTCCTGACAGGACGCGCGTCGCCGCCCTGACACGCGCGCGCTGCTCGAGCGAACTGCGTGCTCGCTCCGACAAACGTCACGGCTACGCGCGCGCTCACGCGACAACCTTCGCGCACGGTCCGACAAACTCCGCTGCTGCAGCGAACGCGGCGTGCTCGCGGACCCGACGAGCGCCTGGGCTCAGGTGTTTCACGATGATGCGCGAAGCGCCGCCCGGACCCCGCTCGTGAGGCCCGCAACGCCTCTCTGTAGGCGACTGTGAGCGCCATAAATCGCTTTATTTTCCGCCACTTAGATATCACTTCAAAATCAAGTGGCACTGTAACGACTCCTGGCTTAAAGTGTGAGTGCAATTTCTGCCGTCGCTCGCACGGCAGCAAGCAGAGGAGTTTCCAGTGCCAATAGAGCTGCCCGCGGTGCGCATTCTCATCGTCGATGATGACCGGCAGATCTGCGACTACATGCAGATGCTGTTGGAAAAGGACGGATTTGCGGTAACCGCCCTGACCGACCCCACGCTCGCAGAGAACGAAATTCGCCAAGGCGATTTTCACGTCATCATCCTGGATTTGATGATGCCGAAGATGAACGGCATCGAGGTGCTGCGACGAATTCGCGCCATCGACAAGGACATCGCAGTGGTGATCTTCACTGCGCATCCCAACCTCGATTCCGCCATCGCTTCGATGAAGCTCGACGCGGTCGACTATCTGAAGAAGCCGTTCAACGTGGACGAATTCCGTGAAGTCCTGTCACGGGTGATGCGGAAGAAGGGCCTGGCCCGGACACCCGAGGAACAGCTCCACAAGATCATCGGCGACACCATCCGCGGTCTCCGCAAGGAGAAGGAACTGACGCTCAAGCAGATGAGCCGGCGCACGGGGCTCAGCATCTCGCTCCTGTCACAGATCGAGCGCGCCGAGTCGAGCCCCTCCATCTCCAGCCTGTACAAAATCGCGGTCGCGCTCGACTCGCGAATCCAGGACCTGTTCGGCAAGGACTGATCCTGCCGGCGTCTCGCCGTCCGAGCTCTTCCCTGCCCTGTAGGCTTCGAATAGCGTCGGCCGGCGCCGCCGGGCTGGAGTGCAAAGCCCAGGGTGCAGAGCAAACGGCTGTGGATTGGCCGTTGACAGCCCAGAGGGGGGCGACCATAGTCCCGCGGAAATCGACTTCGCCGATGTAGCTCAGTTGGTTAGAGCAGGCGTTTCATAAGCGCCGTGTCGCAGGTTCAAGTCCCGCCATCGGCACCGTCCACGCCAGACCGATGCGCTCCAGCGCTGCGCAGGAGCGCATGCTGGACTTCATTCGCGGCGCCAGCCCGTGAGGCGGCTCCTCGGCGCGCCCTCGGCTGGCGATAGCGAGTGGCTCGAGAACAGCCCGCTCCAAACCGGAGAGCGCGTCGACGCCCGCTCTACCGGCCCCCCGCGCGCGACGACCTCGTCTCTGGGGCGGGAGCAGAGGAAGGTGCGCTCGAGAGCCCGGCGCCGCGGCTGGCTTTACAGCGCCGCATCGGCGGCGGCGTCACCTGCATCGGTGGGAGCCGAGGCGTCCGGCTGCCCCATACCGCCGCTGCCGCCCAGCAGCGCGCCACCACCCATACCGCCGAGCCCGCCTGCCCCCGCGAGGCCGCCGCTGCCGGCGAAGCCGCCAAGGCCACCCAGGCCGCCGCTACCTCCGCCGCCCCCTGCGCCTCCGCCGCCCGTGCCCGCGGCCGCAAACTCGATCACCAGATCGGTCCCGCAGGCAGATACGCTAGCCAGCAGCGCCAGCAGGGCGCAGCAGCGAGCCCAGTCGCGACCGCGACTCCAGGCCCTCGAGAACCTGGCCTCCGCGGCGACTGCATCGAGCGTGGCGAACAGCGAAGACAAGTCCAAGCGAAGCACTTTCTAGCTCGCAGCGGCGACCGAACGCCACCATTTTCTCCCGACCGCTCAGGCCAGAATCTCGGCAAAGCGCTCGCGCACGAGCGCGCCCGCCGCATCTCCCGCCGACTCTGGCTCATAGCCAAAGCGCTGGCACAGCGCGTCCAGACAGCGCTGCGCTGCACGGCGCTGAGCAGCGTCGAGCCCCGTGCCATTGCTGCGCACCAAGATCGCCACATCGCGCACGAGCCGCGCGATGGCCACCCGCCGCTCACCGAACACGGCATCTCGCAAGCGCCGCAAGTAGCTGGCAAACACCGGCGAGTCCTCCACCCTCCCGTCCGGGTGCTCGATCGCCCAGGCGGCGATGTTGCTGATCAGCACGTGGCGGCGCTCGCGCGTGTCGTCGGCGCTCTTCAGGAGCGCCTCCACCTCTTGCATCATGCGCTCATCCGGCGGCTCCAGCTGCCCCGTCACTGCGTTCTGGACCTTCTCCCCCTTCACCCAGTGGCTGACGTGATGAACGTAGCGCCCGAGCAGCGCGCTGTAGCTGGCGTCGTCCACCAGCCCGCTGGACACGCGGAACTCGTCCTCCAGCAGATCCAGCAGGCGCACGCGCAGCTGGCGGCGAAAGCCCTCGAAGTCGTGATAGTGGCCGGGCTGCTTCTCCTCCTGCAGCCAGGCATATTCGTTGGTGCGGCGGCACAGGTGCTCCAGCTCGATCAGCACCGCGAAGGGCGAGAGGCAGCCGTATTGCGAGCTCTGCGAGGCGTCGAGCAAGACCGTGCGCATCTCCCGCGGGCTGGCGCCCACGCTGCCCTCGTAGATGGCGTAGGAGTCACCTTCGTCGTACAGGCGCGGGATGGCGGCCTTGATCAGCTTCTGCGCCTCGTCGTCGAGGCGCTCCGGCGGCTTGCCGGTGCTGTACAGGTCCATCTTCTCCAGCGCCGTCAGCTCGGACACGATGCCGCGCAGCGGCGACTCGTAGCGATCCGCGTTGGGCCGCCGCATGCGTGTCAACACCGCGAACATGGCGGCCATGCGCGTGGCATGCGGCGCGACGTGCCGGCGGATCTGCGGCGCGATCTGGGCGTCGTAGATGGCCATCTCCTCCACCCAGCTGCGCAGGTACGGGCTGCGGATCAGCTCCAGCCTGCCGCGGAAGCTCTGGAACTCCGGGTGCTCGCGGAACGCCGCCAGCTGCAGCTCGTTCGCCGAGGCAAGCATGAAGCAGTTCAGCTGGATGTTCTGGCTACGAAGATTGACCTCGCCCGTCTCGACCGAGAGCTGCAGGTACTTGAACGTGTCGAGCGGCCGCTTGAGTAGATCCGAGAACTCGAGCATGCCGCCCGAGGCTTCGATCAGCTCGCCGAAGGCCTCAAACAGGGTCACGGCCTGCAGCGACGATGGCAGCGCACCCAGCGAGCGATCCGCGGTGATCTGCCGCTCGCCCGCGTCCACCGAGAGCTGAGGGCCAATCGTCACGGCGCCGCAGCGGTAGTGGCGGGAGATGAAGTAGCGCTCCACCTGCACGTGGCGCAGCACCTGCTCCAGGTTGCCCTCGTAGCTGGATAGCAGCGCCTCAAAGACCTCTTTGTTCTTGTGCGAGAGCTCACCGCGATAGATCCGCTGCCCCAGCGGCTCGCTGAGGCCCTCGGCCTTGCAGATGCGGTCGAGCAGCTCGCGCCGCTGCACGTGCGGCAGCAAGAACAGGGGATGATCGCGCACCTCGACGAACAGGCGGCTGTCGATCTTGTCCTCGGGTAGGTGTGCGTAGCTCGTCGGATCTTGCGCTCGCTCGGAGCTGTCACCGAAGCCGATGCTGCCGCGCAGCACGTTGCGGCTGGGAAAGACCCAGTGAAAGCGATACAGCGCGCCCTCGTCCAGGGTCGAGTAGTGCTCCAGCGCTCGCATCAGGCACGCGGCGACCGTGCTCTTGGCGGAGCCGTTGGGCCCATGCAACATGGGCAGGCGGTTCGGGCGCCCCTCACGCACGAAGTTGCTGAGCACGCGATACAGCTCGCCCTGAACTCGCTCCTGCCCCACCAGCGCGTCACGCCGGGCCTCGGAGCGCTCCAGCCAGGGCAAGTCGAACAAGTTGTACCAGGTGGATTTGCCCCAGGGGCGCTCCACCTCCCGCTTGCCATAGTGGTCGAAGGCGCCGCGAACGTACGCCGCCGCATCACGGCTATGCCGCGCTGGATCGCTGGCGAAGAGCTCCAGGTACTCCGCAAACGCGAGCACCCTGCGCTTGCTCCGGAACTCCTCGGAGACCCGCGAGCAGATGGTCTTGAGTTCATCGGCGGTGCGAATGCTTTGCATGGTCGACCTTTTTCCTCAGCCTATCGTCCGTACGTCACGAAGCTGCGCTCCGTCGAGGCCCGTCGCAGCAACAGCGACGTGAACCACGGCCAGCGCGCTCGCCGGGCATTATATAATGAGCAACGCCAGCACCACTCCGACGAGCAGCGCGGCAGCGGCGACCATCCAGACCGGACGCCGCGTCATCGGCAGGGTCGGGCTCGAAGGCACACCCGAGCTGGCGCCACTCTGCGGCGCCGCGCCGCGGCGACTCGACGGCGCGCCAGCAGGGCTCGACGGGGCCGGCGGAGAGAGCGACACTCCGAGCCCTTCGCGCTCACCGAAGAAGGCGTCCGTGGCGCTCACCCGCGAGCGCACGGCAGTCGTGGTGTCCATCAGCGCGCGCAGGCGCGAGGCGATGCGCTGCCCCAGCTCGCTCTCCGTGGTGCGCGCCCAGGCGTGATGGTCGCCCTCCAGGCCATACCCTCGCCCTACCTCGTCCGCGAGCTGGCCGACGCTGGTGGTACGCAGCCCGACCATCTTCTTCAGCGCGCGCAGCAAGGCGTCGTCCACCCCGCCCGGGATGTCGATCTTGGCCGTGCTCGACACCTGACTCGGTGGCTGAGGCTCCTTCGTCAGGATCTCGAGCAGGATGCTCGGCCCGTTCACGCCCTTGAAGGGGACCTGCCCGGTCAAGCACTCGTAGGCGATGGCACCCAGCGCCCAGACGTCCGCTCGCCCATCCAGTGAGTCCAGCCCCTGCGCCTGCTCGGGCGGCATGTAGAAGGGCGAGCCGATGGTCGTGCCCATCACGGTGAGCTTCTTGGCGTTGTTGGTGTTGTCGCGCACCGAGCCGAAGTCGAGCACCTTCACCATGTCACCATCGCTGGTCTGACAGAGAAACAGGTTCTCCGGCTTCAGGTCGCGATGCACCAGCTTCTTCTGGTGCGCTTCATCCATGGCCAGCGCAACCTGGCTCAGCATCCGTACCAGCCGCTCCGGGGCGAGGTGCCCTTCGCGCTTGAGCGTGGCCCGCAGCTCCTCGCCGTACAGGAACTCCATGACCAGCACGTAGCTGCCGTCGCCGCTGGGCTTGAAATCCAGCACGTCGATGATGTGCACGCTGGACAGCTGCGCGCTCACCTCGAACTCGCGCTTGAAGCGCTCGACGGCGACCTCTTCGTTCGCCACCTCCGGGTGCAGCACCTTGAGCGCGACATTGCGCTGCTCCACCAGATCGAGCGCCTCATACACGCGCCCCATCCCGCCATCGGCCACGACGCGGCGCACCTGATAGCGCTCGCACAGCACCCCGCCCACCCTGCCGGCGCTGTCTTCCCCCTCTATCGGAACTTGCGTCGCGCTGTACAACCCCTGTCCATCGACAGGGCAAAAACTGGCGTCATCTGGATACAGGCGGCCGCAAATTCGACACGCTCTCACGAATGCTCTCGCGGTCCAGTCATCCTTGCCCCCCGGCGCTCAGCTGTCGGTCTCGTTCCCGGCAGTGTCCCCTGGATCTGCAGAGGATGAGGATGAAGTCGCGTCCGATGAACCGGCGTCCGCTGGATTGGACTCGCGATAGTACAGGATCCGCTGACAGCTCGGGCACTGGTCAAAGTCCTCACCGCGGCGCAGGCGCTGGAAGGCCATCGGCGAGAGCGAGATGTGACACGCGCTACACGTGCCCTGGAAGGTCCAGGCCAGCGCGCTGCCGCGCCTCTTCCGGATCATCTCGTAGCGGCGGTACAAGGCGGGCGGCACCGCCTTCACCAGCTCCTTGCGCTTCTCCCGCTCGGCAGACACTGCCGTCTCCAGCGAGTCCAGGCGCGTGGCGCTCGCGTCGTCCTTGGCCATGTCGGTGGTCAGGACCTCACGCTCCTGATTGGCCTTCTCCATCTCCGAGCGAGCCTGCTCGGCGAGCCCGTTGATCTTCTCGATCTCCAGCTCGCGGTCTCGATACAGCTTGCGCAGCTCCTCGATCTCGCGCTGCGTGGCGTTGAGCTCGCGCTCGGTACGACAGCGCGCCAGCTTCTCGCGCGAGCGCTCCATCTGCACGCTCATCTGCCGTGCATCCTGCAGCAGCTCGCCCCGCGTGCGATCCATGTCGCCCACGCTCGCTCGCGTGCTCTCGAACCGCTCATCTAATTTCTTGAGCTGCGATTTCTTGTCAGAGAGACGCTCCCCCTCGCCTCGTAGCTCGGCCTCCAGCTTGGCCAGCGAAGCATCCAAGGTCGCCAGGCTCTCCAGTGCTTCAATCTGCGCTCGTAAATTCACGGGTATGTGGGCTCCGCTGTACTAGTCATACGGCACGAATGGCGCGGTCGAAACCGCTGCTTCGAAAATCATGCCCGGGACCGGCATCTCTTCCAAAGTCAGACGGCCTCGACCTGGGGTCTCTCGATATGCTGTCGCTCAGTGGACGGCCGCTCGGGACACGGCCGCTCGAAGCACGGCCGCTCGGAGCACGGCCGCTCGGAGCACGGCCAGTGCAGTTGACACGGCCGTCGCCTCGGCCGTGCAAACTCATGTTAAACCCACCTCGCGGCACGACCTCATGCCAGGACGAGGAAGGACGAACGTGGGCCCACCTGGGTTCGAACCAGGAACAGCCCGGGTATGAGCCGGGGGCTCTAACCGATTGAGCTATAGGCCCGGAAAGTATGGGGCAGCAGCCCCACGATAGAAACTGCCCGAAGGATGGCGCGCTTCCAGCACCCCGGCTCCAGAGGGACGAGCCGGGGAGAGAAGCGGGCGCGGAGCTGTCACGAGCGAATGCAGGGAGATTCCGATACGTGCTTTCGCACTTTAGCTCCACGGCGCGAACGTTAGTCGACTCGCGGTTCCGGAGCAACGGTTCGGGGCGGATTATTCGGCTATACACCGAGCTTTGCCGGCTGGGCTAGTGAAGCCTCTCTAACAGAGCAGCAAAGTCGATTGGCCGGTCAGCGTTGCCGCCGTAGATCGGGAGCTTGCAGCTGGGTTGCGGCGTTTGAGCGCGGCGAGAGCCGCAGCCAGGGCCGGCTCGGCAGATGTGCTAGACGGACGCTGGATGCAGCATCTGATTGTTCGGGGGGCCAAGCAGCACAACCTCGACAACATCGATCTGGAGTTGCCGCGCGATCAGCTGGTCGTCATCACCGGGCCCAGCGGCTCCGGCAAGAGCTCGCTGGCCTTCGATACCATCTACGCCGAGGGTCAGCGCCGCTACGTCGAGAGCCTCTCCGCGTACGCCCGCCAGTTCCTCGATCAGCTACCCAAGCCCGACGTCGAGAGCATCGAGGGGCTGAGCCCTGCCATCGCGATCGAGCAGAAGGCACTCGGCAAGAGCCCGCGCTCGACCGTGGGCACCGTCACCGAGATCGCGGACTACTTGCGGCTGCTGTTCTCCCGCGTTGGAGTGCCCCATTGCCCGAAGTCGGGCAAGGTGCTGCGCGCCTACACCGTGCAGGAGATCGTCGACCACATCCTGGAGCGAGGTGACGGAGCGCGGCTGGCGCTGCTTGCGCCGCTCGATCGGGGGCAAGAAGGCGGCCTCGCCGAGCGCATCGAGCGGCTCCGGCGCGACGGCTTCGTGCGCGCGCGGGTCAACGGGCAGGCCGTCGACCTGGCGGAGCCGGAGGGTTGGCCGCAGGTCGAGCGCTTCGACCTGGACGTGGTGGTGGACCGCATCGTGGTCCGCACGGGAGCCAAGGGGCGCATCACGGACTCGGTCGAGTTGGCTCTCAAGCTGGGCAATGGCACGCTCTTGCTCGACCCCCTGGACGGCAGCCCACCGCAGGTGATGAGCGAGCGCCTCGTCAGCTGGGAGTACGGCATCACCCTGCCGCCGCTCGAGCCGCGCCTGTTCTCCTTCAACAGCCCGCATGGCGCGTGCCCCACCTGCGGCGGTCTGGGGGTGGTGTCGCGAGTGGATCCGGCTCGCATCGTGCCGGATCCGAAGAAGACTCTGCGTGAGGGTGCGGTGATCGCTCTCGGCCGGCGCGGCTCACCGCGGATGGCGAGCGAGGTGCACGCGCTGGTCAGCGAGCTCGGCGCCAATCCGGACGTTGCCTGGGAGGACCTGCCGGAGCAGCAGCGCCAGCTGATTTTGTACGGCGGCACCGTCAAGCGCGGCCGCAAGAAGGAGACCACGTACCTGGGCGTCGTGGCCCGGCTCGAGCGGCAGCTGGAGCGGGACGCGCCCGAGGACGCCGCAGAAGGCGCCGAGGAGGAGGACGAATACGCAGAGGCGGGCGACGACGACCTCGGGCGCTTCGTGGTCACCCGCACCTGCGACGGCTGCAACGGTCAACGCCTCCGACCCGAGGCGCTGGCGGTGAAGGTGTTCGGGCAGACCATCGGCGACATGTGCGGTTTGCCGCTCGGGGACCTGAAGCAGCAGCTCGAGCAGCTGCAGTCCTCCAGCACCCTGAGCGAGACCGAGCAGGTGGTGGCCCAGCCGCTGATCCGGGCCATCGTCAGCCGCCTCGGCTTCCTGAGCGACGTCGGGCTGGACTACCTCACCCTCGATCGCCCGGCGCAAACGCTGTCCGGCGGCGAGGGCCAGCGCATCCGCCTGGCGACGCAGATCGGGGCGGCCCTGGTGGGCGTGCTGTACGTGCTGGACGAGCCCAGTGTCGGGTTGCACGCGCGCGACAACCAGCGCTTGCTGGAGGCGCTGCGCAGCCTCGTGGTCAAGGGCAACAGCGTACTGGTGGTGGAGCACGACCGCGACGCCATCCTGGCAGCAGACTACCTGGTGGACATGGGGCCCGCCGCCGGCAAGCGCGGCGGCAAGGTGGTGGCGCGCGGAACGCCTGCCGCGGTGATGAAAGACCCGGCCTCGGTCACCGGCCCCTATCTCACCGGGGCGCGCACGCTACCCACACCGCGGCCCCATGCGGCCGCGGGCAAGGAGGTGCTGCGGATTCGTGGCGCGCGAGCGCACAACCTGCGCAACGTGACAGTGGAGATTCCTCTGGGGTTGATCACTGCCGTCACGGGCGTGAGCGGCGCGGGCAAGAGCGGGCTGATCGTGGACACGTTGCTGGCGACGGCGCGCTCGCGGCTGTACGGCGCGTCCAGCTGGGTGGGCCCTTGCGACGGCATCGACGGCCTGGAGCGCATCGACAAGGTGGTCAGCATCGATCAGGCCCCGATCGGCCGCACGCCTCGCTCGAACCCGGCGACGTACACCGGCGTGTTCACGCAGCTGCGCGAGCTCTTTGCCACGCTGCCCGACGCGCGCGCTCGCGGCTACAAGCCCGGCCGCTTCTCTTTCAACGTGAAGGGGGGCCGCTGCGAGGCTTGCCAGGGCGATGGCGTGCTGCGGGTAGAGATGCACTTCTTGCCCGACGTGTACGTGCGCTGCAATACCTGCGGAGGCAAGCGTTACAACCGCGAGACCCTGGAGATCCGCTATCGCGGCTTGTCCATCGCGGACGCCCTGGAGCTGACCGTCGACGACGCCGCGCAGCTCTTCGAAGCCATCCCCCGCATCCGGCAGCGCCTGGATGCTCTGCGTTCCATCGGGCTCGGCTACCTGCAGCTGGGCCAGTCGGCGACGACCCTTTCCGGTGGAGAGGCTCAGCGGGTCAAGCTGGCCGCGGAGCTCTCGCGCAAGTCCACGGGGAGCACCCTGTACGTGATGGACGAGCCCACCACGGGCTTGCACTTCTCCGACATCGAAATGCTGCTCACCTCGCTGTTCGGGCTGCGCGACGCCGGCAATACGGTCGTGCTCATCGAGCACAACCTGGAGGTGGTCGCGCGCGCCGACTGGGTGATCGACATGGGCCCGTTCGGCGGGTCTGGTGGCGGGCAAGTGGTCGCGACGGGCACTCCGGAGGAGGTTGCTCGCTCCGCCGAGAGCCAGACGGCACCGTATCTAAGCCCGCTGCTCGCCGAGGCTGCGCCGCCGCGGACGGTGACCGCTCGCAAGCCAGGCACCGCGCCTGCGAGCCTGGAGGCTTCGCCATCCCAGGTCAGCGGCTCGACGTCTCGCGCGAGCGCCTCACGTGCGCGCCGCGGCTAGCGGGGCGTGCTCCGGACGCTGACTGCCGCGGCCGCCGCTCCGGAGACACCCGCTTCAGACGGAGATCCACTTACCCACAGCGCCGTGGTCGCGCTCCCCCCCTTCCGATCGCCGCGTCAGCCGAAGTCGCGCTCGACGCGCTCCTGATCCTCTTTGCAGCGAATACAGAGCGTGGTCTCGGGACGAGCCTCGAGCCGCTTGCTCGAGATCGGCTCGCCGCACTCCTCGCACGTGCCGAACGTGCCATTGCCGATGCGCTCCAGCGCCTTCTGGATCTTCGTCAAGAAGACCTTCTCCCGGCCGCGCAACCGGAACGTGAACGCCTGCAGGTACTCGCTGGAAGCCAGATCCATCTCGTCCGGGAAGTCGTCAGAGTCGAGCGCCATGTCCTGGCGCAGCGTCTGCTCGGCACGACGGATGATTTCCTCTCGCTTCGCTTCGAGAGCCTCTTTGAATTTTTCTAGCTCGACTTTATCCATCTAAGGTCGCCCTTACGGCCGCTTCGCCGATGTATCTCGGCGCTCGCGTTTTCGTTCAGACCCCCGCGGCCCGTCGCTCAGCATAGGAACGGTGGGCCTGTTCGTCAATCGAATCACCCGACGCTAGCTCGCAATCGGCGAGCTCGTCGCAAAAGTGGCAGGCTCGCGCCTGATGTGCGACAGACACGGCGATCGGCAGCTCGCGCTTCAGCTCAGGCCCCCGGCCGGCCTAGTACCCCGCCCGATAGGCGCGCACGGCATTGACGATCGCATCCGCCAGCTTCTGGCGATAATGCGCCGTCCCGAGGCGGGTGCCCTCCAGCTCATTCGAGACAAACGAGGTCTCGAACAGCACCGCGGGCATCCGTGCGCCTGCCAGCACATAGAAGCCGGCACCCCGCACTCCACCGTCGATGACGTCGGTGTAGCCAGGCTGGAGCGACGCCAGGGACGCGCGCTGCAGCAGCCGCGCAAACGTTCGCGAGCGCGCGGCCGCGAGCCGATCGTCAAATTGCTCCAGGAAGCGCTGGAAGTCGGCGCCGGAAGAGGGCGCGGCGTTCTCTCGCTCCAGCACCGACACGCTGTGGCGATCATGCGAGCCGTCCAGGACGAAGCTGATCACTCCGCGAGCCGTGCGCGAGGGATCGGCGTTGCAGTGGATGGATACGAACAAGTCAGCACCGAAGGCGTTGGCCTTCGCCACCCTCTCTTCCAGCGCCACACGGTCGTCGGTGTCGCGGGTGAGCAGCGTCGAGATGCCGAGCTCTCGCGCCAGCAGCGGCGCTGCCCGATGCGCGATGTCGAGCACGATGTCTTTTTCTCTGATGCCCCGGGGCCCGGTGGCGCCCGACTCGCTTCCGCCGTGACCCGGATCCAGAGCGATGCGCCGGACGACACGCTCGCCAGTTGCCGCCGACGGTGCACGCGACCGCGACCGCTCGGGTGCCGCCGCCGCGCTGGAATCCGCCGGGCGAGCCACGTCGATCACGACCCGAAAGGGCTGCGGCAAGAAGAAGACGCTGTGCTGACCGGGCTCGGAGAGCTCCAGCACCACGCGCAGCTTACCCGCCGCTGGCTCGATGCGAACACGCCGCAGCAGCCCCTTGAGCTCGAACGAGGGCGGCCCCTCATACGCAGCGCGCGGCAGGTCGACGAACAGTCGCCGGCTCGCTTCACCACGCTGCTCCGCTCGCTCGAAGCTCACGGCCTCGGACGCATACAAGACGACGCGTGCCGCATCTCGCGATGCGTAAGGCTCGATCCGAGTGATGTGTACGGTGTCGTCTGCGGCGTATGCGTGAGGCGGCGCGAGCAGGGCCGAAAGCACCACTACCAGACCAGCCAGCCAAACCGGCATCCGCCACAGCGATGACAGCCCAGGGGACAACCGGCGAGCGAGGCGCGATGGAAACCAGCACCGTAAAGGAACACGTGCACGTACGAGCACAGGAGTAAGGCGGCGACTCGGCACGTCAAAGGTGCGCCACTTCCACACAAGCTGCATCAGTGCGGCGCAAAGCGCATTACGGCCACTGCCAGCAGAATTGGCCCTGGCCGTGGCATCACCCTTCACGGCCACCGAGGCGGGAGGCTCAGTTGCGCGCGGAATCGGCACGGTGTTAGGCTGGCACTAACTGCAGTTTTTGCAAAATCGCGTGGCGATACACGGAGCTCGGCTCCGTGCTGACTACACCTTCACTCGCGCAGCTCCACACCGCACGACCGTCACGTCGTCGCCGGCGGGGGCGGAACGGATTGGCCCCGATGGCCAAACTCTTGGCGTCCCGAGCACCCAGTGATGAAGCGTTCCAGGAACGACTGGAGCGCGCAGCAGCGCGCTTCTCGTCGATCCACGAGCGCTGGACAGCGCTCGCTAACTCCGCCGCACACGACGCAGCGCGCGCAGAGACGTCGGCGGCCTCGCGCGCAGGCGTGAGCGAGAGCCAGCAAGACTCGGCGCAGCCCGCGCCAGACAGCGGCGTGGCCGTGGCGCCCATTCTGGGCATCGCGATGGACGTGGAGGACGAGCACCGCCCCCGCCTGAAGACGCTCATGGGGGTGCACCCCGATGATCCCGATGTGGACGAGCTGGCGGGCGTCCGCTCGTCACCGGCGCCGGAGGCCGCCGAGCGAGCTTCAGAGCGCGACGCTGTACCCCTGCAGCGCGACGCTGTACCTGCGCCGCGCGATACTGTGCCCCTGCAGCGCGACGCTGTGCCCCTGCAGCGCGGCACGCCGCCGCCGCTGCCCAGTAGCTTGCTCCCGTCGCCTGGAGCCGGGCTGGTGCCTGCCAGCGAGCTCCCGGCGGCACCGGCGGCA
>JAICQL010000007.1 GCA_025937895.1 Polyangiaceae bacterium
GTCCGTAAGGCGCAGCGCGCCCCCCCCACCAGGGGCGCCTGCGAGTGAAATCGAATGGGACAAAAGACACATCCGTATGGCTTCCGGCTCGGCGTCATCAAGACGTGGACGAGCAAATGGTACGAGGACTCGCGCTACACCACCTGGCTGCACGAGGATCTCCGCATCAAGCGGGCCGTCAAAGACTACCTGTACAACGCCAACGTCGCCGGCGTGGAGATTGAGCGCGCCGCCAACAAGGTCAAGGTGGTCGTGTACACGGGCCGCCCCGGCATGGTCATCGGCAAGGGCGGCCGCGGCATCGAGATCCTCAAGAGCGGCAACCTGGACTCGGCCGCCAAGGGCGAGACGAAGTTCCCGGGTGTGCAGTCGTTCACCAGCAACGAGGTCTTCATCGACGTCCAGGAGGTGCGCAAGGCAGAGACCAATGCGCAGCTCGTGGCCGAGAACATCGCCACTCAGCTGGAGCGCCGCATCGCGTTCCGCCGTGCGATGAAGAAGGCCCTCAGCACCGCCATGAAGTTCGGCGCCAAGGGCGCCAGGATCCGTTGCGCCGGTCGCCTGGGTGGCGCGGAGATGGGCCGCGTGGAGACGTACCGTGAGGGCCGCGTGCCGTTGCACACCCTGCGCGCGGATGTGGACTTCGGTCTGGCACAGGCTCGCACCACCTACGGAATCATCGGCGTCAAGGTCTGGATCTTCAAGGGCGAGGTCCTGCAGCGCAAGACCCGCCGGATCCTGCAATAGGCCGCCCCGAGTCGTAAGACGCGAACGAGTTGTAAGAGGCGAACGTGCTTTCTCCCAAACGAACCAAGTTCCGCAAACAGATGCGCGGCAACAACCGCGGCCTCGCCTGGGCGGGCAGCGACGTCTCCTTCGGGGACTTCGGGCTCCAGGCAGTGGACGCAGCGTTGCTGACCGCTCGCCAAATCGAGGCGGGCCGTATGGCAATCCAGCGCGCCGTCAAACGCCAGGGTCAGCTCTGGATCCGCGTCTTTCCGGACAAGCCGGTGACGAAGAAGCCGCTCGAAGTCCGCATGGGTGGCGGCAAGGGCGGTGTCGAGGAGTGGGTGGCGCGGGTCAAGCCCGGCCGTGTGCTGTTCGAGATCTCGGGCGTAGACGAGAAGGTCGCGCGAGAGGCGTTCGCGCTGGCCTCGTCCAAGCTGCCGGTGACGACGAAGTTCCTGGCGCGGAGTGAACTCTGATGAAGGCGAAAGAAATGCGTGAGCGCAACGACGCCGACCTGGTGGAGCTCAGCCGCCAGCTCGAGCGCGAGCTGTTCGGGCACCGCATGAAGAACCAGACGGGCCAGCTCGACGACACCAGCCAGTTGCGCAAGGTGCGGAAGGATCTGGCGAGGATTGCCCTCGTGCGAGGCGAAAAGGCGCGGCAAGCCGCCGCGGAGTCAGGGAGCAAATCGTGAGCGAGCGGAAGTCACCAGGTCGGGGCCCAGGTAGCCCCGCAGGCGCGCCGAAGGGCGGCGCCAAGGGTCCGGCGGGCAAGGGCCCGGCGCGCCCCGCCGCGGCGGCCAAGCCGGCGGCACCCAAGCCGGCGGCGGCGCCTGCTGCGCCCAAGCCGCCTCGCAAGCCACCGGCACCCAAGCCGGCCGCACCGGCGGTGGTCGTCCCCAAGGTCGACGCCGGCGGTCGCAAGCTCTCCTTCAGGCGCACGCTGATCGGGCGGGTGAAGAGCGACAAGATGAACAAGACCATCGTGGTCGAGGTCGTCCGCTCGAAGATGGACCCGGTCTACAAGAAGTACGTGCGGGTGCGGAAGACGTACCAGGCGCACGACGAGGAGAACACGGCCAAGGTGGGGGATCGCGTGGAGATCATCGAGCACCGGCCGGTCTCCAAGATGAAGCGCTGGAAGTTGCTGAACCTCGTGGAGCGCGCGGTTCAGGAGTAGCTAGTCCGCCGAGCTCCGGCCCGCCCCGATAGCCGCAGATGCCTGCGGCGCGCGGTGGGCGCCGGTCCCCGGCTGCAGTTTTGAGGACATCGTCATGATTCAGGTCCAGACAGTGTTGGATGTGGCGGACAACTCGGGCGCCAAGGTGGTGCAGTGCATCAAGGTGCTCGGCGGCTCGCGCCGCCGTTACGCCCAGCTCGGCGACGTCATCGTCGTCAGCATCAAAGAGGCGCTGCCCGACAGCAAGGTGAAGAAGGGTGAGACCGCTCGCGCAGTCGTGGTGCGCACCAAGCGAGAGTGGCGCCGCCCGGATGGGAGCTACATCAAGTTCGACTCGAACAGCGCGGTCATGCTGGGCGCGCAGAGTGAGCCGATGGGAACCCGCATCTTCGGCCCGGTCGCGCGCGAGCTGCGCAACAAGAAGTTCATGAAGATCGTCTCTTTGGCTCCGGAGGTGCTCTAATGGAGCGGCTGCAGCGCGGTGATCTGGTGAAGATCATCTCCGGTAATGACAAGGGCAAGCAGGGTCGCGTGAAGCGCATCCTCACCGACAGCGGTAAGGTCGTGATCGAGGGCGTCAACCTGGTCAAGCGCCACGTCAAGGCGACGGCGCAGCGCGCCGGCGGCATCCTCGAGGTCGAGGCGCCGATCCAGGCATCCAACGTGATGCCCATTGACCCACAGACGGGCAAGCCCACGCGCGTGCGCGTGAAGGTGCAAGACGGCAAGAAAGTGCGCATCGCGAAGAGCGGCGCCGAGATCGTGGCGCAGCGCTGAGCAGACGCCGGCGGCTGAAGAACACAGCTGAGGAGTGGCTGAGAGAACCATGGCCGAAAAGCAAACGGTCGAGAACGGGGCAGACAAGAAGCTGCCCGCTTTGCTCAAGCTCTACGAATCGGAAGCGGTTCCGGGGCTGATGGAGCACTTCAAGTACAAGAACCGGAACCAGGTTCCCAGGCTGTCGCGCATCGTCGTGAACATGGGCATGGGCTCCGCGGTGGGCAACCCAAAGGTCATCGACACGGCGGTGAACGAGCTGGGCGCAGCCACCGGGCAGAAGCCGATCGTCACTCGCGCGAAGAAGGCCATCGCGGCGTTCAAGCTGCGCGAGGGCATGCGCATCGGCGTGTGCGTGACGTTGCGGCGAGAGCGCATGTGGGCGTTCATGGAGCGCCTGGTCATGCTGGCGTTGCCGCGCGTGCGCGACTTCCGTGGCGTGAGCCCGCGAGCCTTCGACGGCGCTGGCAACTACACCCTGGGCCTGCGCGAGCAGATCGTGTTCCCGGAGATCCAGTTTGACAAAGTCGACGCGGTCCGCGGCATGAACATCACGTTCGTGACCACCGCCCAAACCAACGAAGAAGGTCGCGAGCTGCTCAAGCGACTGGGTATGCCGTTTAGGAGTTAGAGATGGCGCGAGCTTCTCAATGGGCCAAGTTGAACCGGCCTCCCAAGTTTTCGACCCGCACGCACAACCGCTGCCACGTCTGTGGTCGCCCGCGCTCCTTCTACAAGGATTTCAAGCTCTGCCGCGTGTGCTTGCGCGAGCTCGCGCTCAAGGGTGAGCTGCCCGGCGTGACCAAGGCGAGCTGGTGAGGAGGATCGTACCATGATGACGGATCCGATTGCAGACATGCTCGCGCGAGTGCGGAACGCCGCCCTGGCGCAGCACGCGGTGACGCGGCTGCCAATGAGCAAGCTGAAGCTCAGCATCGCCAAGATTCTTCACGCCGAGGGCTACGTGGCCGACGTGCGAGAAGAGGAGAGCCCGGTGACGAAGCGTCCCGAGTTGGTGGTGGCTCTCAAGTACGATCGCGACCGCTCCTGCGCGTTTCAGGGCCTGCGTCGCGTCTCTCGCCCCGGCCGCCGCGTATACGTGCGCCACGATCAGATCCCCCGCGTCCTCAGCGGGCTCGGGACCTCGATCTTGAGCACGTCGCAGGGGCTGATGACGGATAGCGAGGCTCGCCGCCGCAAGGTGGGTGGCGAGCTGCTGTGTGAGGTGTGGTGATGGCTGCCGCAACGACCGAGGGACGTCCTCCGGAGAAGCGTGAGTCGCGCGTGGGCAAGCGCCCCATCGTTCTGCCCAAGGGCGTGACGGTGACGGTCAAAGGCCGGCGCGCAGAGGTGAAGGGCTCCAAGGGTACCTTGAGCCTCGATCTGCCTGAGAGCGTCTCGGTGCAGGAGACTTCGGGCCAGCTGGCGATCAGCAGCGACCGTTCGGGGTCCGATGGGGCCCGCCTCCAGGGTCTGGGCCGTGCGCTGCTCGCGAACCTGGTGAAGGGCGTGTCGACGGGCTACGAGCGCACCTTGGAGCTGGTCGGCACCGGTTATCGCGCCGAGGTGAAGGGCAACGTCGTGCACCTCTCGCTCGGCTTCTCACATCCCGTCGCCTACCAGTTGCCGGCGGCGGTAACGGGCAAGGTGGCACCGGACTCCAAGGGCAGCGTGCTGCAGCTGGAGTCCGCGGACAAGGCGGCGCTGGGCCAGGCTGCGGCGACCATCCGCGGCTTCCGGCCGCCGGAGCCGTACGGTGGCAAGGGCGTGCGCTACCGCGGCGAGAACATTCTGCGCAAGGCCGGCAAGGCGGGTAAGAAGTAATGGCAAAGCTGGAAGGTCGTGAGCGGCGCAAGGCGCGCATTCGCAAGCGCATCTCGGGAACGGCGGAGCGTCCGCGCCTGAGTGTGTTCCGCAGCGCGCGGCACATCTACGCACAGGTGGTCGATGACACCGGTGGCGGCACCCTGGCGGCAGCGTCCACGCTGTCGCCGGATCTGCGTGGCACCCTGGAGGCCGACGACAAGACGGGCGCGGCGAAGAAGGTCGGCGCGCTGATCGCCAAGATGTGCCTGGAGCGCAAGGTGGAGAAGGTTGTGTTCGATCGGAACGGCTTCCTCTACCACGGGCGTATCAAGGCGCTGGCCGAGGCGGCGCGCGAAGCGGGCCTGAGTTTCTGAAAAGTTTTCCTGGACCTTGTTTATGGCATTCGAACAACAGCTAGACGAAGACAGAATCAAAGAGCGCGTGGTGCACATCAACCGCGTCGCCAAGGTCGTCCAGGGTGGCCGCCGCTTCAGCTTTGCAGCGCTGGTGGTCGTCGGGGATGAGGCTGGGCACGTGGGCGTGGGCCTGGGCAAGGCCAACGAGGTGCCGGAGGCCATTCGCAAGGGCAACGATCAGGCGCGGAAGAGCATGTTCAAGGTGCCGATGGTCGGTACCACGGTGGTGCACGAGGCCATTGGGCGCTTCGGCGCTGGCTGCGTGCTGCTCAAGCCAGCCGCGCCGGGCACGGGCGTGATCGCGGGCGGGGCCGTGCGCGCGGTGGTGGAGTCGGCGGGTATCCACGACATCCTCACCAAGTGCCTGGGCTCCAGCAACAAGTACAACGCGGTGTACGCCACGGTGGCGGCGCTGCAGTCGCTGCGCTCGGCGGAGAAGATCAGCCAGGTGCGCGGTGTGGACATCAACGCCGTCGTGCAGGATTACCCGGTCAACCGCTACGCGGTGGCCGCGTCGCCGGCGCCGACGGATGGAGCTGCAGGATGAGCACGGAAGCTCGCCTCGTCGTGCGCCAGGTGCGCAGCGAAAACGGCCGGCCCTGGCAGCAGCGGCTGGTGCTCAAGGGTCTCGGGCTGCGTGGTCCGGGCTCGCAGGTCAGCGTGCTGAATGAGCGCGCCATCCGCGGGATGATCCGCAAGGTGCTGCACCTCGTGGAGGTGCGCGAAGCCTCTGGCGCCGACGCCACGGCTCCGGTGAAGTCCGCGCGGGCCGCAAAGGGAAGCAAGTCATGAGCAGCGTATTGTCGCAACTCACTCACCCCGAGGGTGCACGCCACAAGGAGCGCCGGGTCGGGCGTGGTCCGGGCTCTCGCCGGGGCAAGATCTCTGGCCGCGGTATGAAGGGCCAGAAGGCCCGCCAGCCCGGCAATCTCGGCAAGCTGAACTTTCAGGGCGGCCAGACGCCGATGCAGCGGCGCCTGCCCAAGCGCGGCTTCCGCAATGCGTTTGGCGAGCGCGTGTTCACCTTGAATGTCTCGGCCCTGCAGCGCTTTGACGCTCAGGCTGAGGTAGACGAGGCGGCTCTGCGCGACGCTCGTCTGGTGCAGGGCGCTCCCGCCCGCATCAAGATCCTGGGAGACGGCGAGCTCAGCAAGGCGCTCACGGTCAAGGCGCATTACTTTACGGCGTCCGCGCGCCAGAAGATTGAAGCCGCGGGTGGACGAGTGGTGGAAGTGCCGCTCCCGAGTGCTCGCGCGAGCGAAGCCTCCGAAGCCACGGCCTCCTGAGCGAGATCCATGGCTGTATTTGGCGGATTCTCCAACATCGCGAAGGTGCCGGAGCTGCGCCGGCGAATACTCTTCTCGCTGGGGATTCTAGCCATCTATCGCGTGGGGGTGTTCATCACCATCCCCGGGGTGGATCGCAGCGTGATGCAGCAGGTCGTTAGCAACCAGGGCGGCCTGCTGGGCATGTTCAACATGTTCTCGGGCGGCGCCCTGGCGCAGCTGTCCATCTTTGCGCTCGGCATCACTCCCTACATCTCGGCCAGCATCATCATGCAGCTCATGGGCATGGTGAGCAAACAGGTCGAGGAGATGCGCAAGGAGGGTGAGTCCGGGCGGCGGAAGATCGAGCAGTGGACGCGCTACGGCACGATCGTGCTTTCAGCCGTGCAGTCGCTGACCCTCGCCTCCTGGCTGGAGGGGCTCAACAGCGAGGTCGGCGGCGCGCAGTTCGCCGACGTCGTCAGCTCGCCGGGCTGGGGCTTCCGGTTCATGACCATGCTGACCTTGACCACCGGCACGGCGCTGGTGATGTGGATGGGTGAGCAGGCCACCGAGCGCGGCATCGGCAACGGCATCTCTCTGATCATCTTTGCGAGCATCGTCAGTGGTATTCCCGGTGGCATCACCACCTACTTCGCGGCGAACGCCGGGGAGATCCAGCCGCTCACCCTCCTGATCGTGGCCGCCATCTTCCTGGCGTGTATCGCGGTGGTGGTGTTCTTCGAGCGGGCGCAGCGGCGCATTCCAATTCAATACGCGCGGCGCCAGGTAGGGCGGCGCATCTACGGCGGCCAGACCGCGCATCTGCCGCTGAAGGTGAACATGGCGAGTATGATCCCGCCCATCTTCGCCTCCAGCTTGCTGATGTTCCCGCAGACGCTGTCGGGCGTGATGCCCTTCATGGGGCGCTTCAGCGCAGTGTTGAATCGCGGTGACTGGGTCTTCAACACGCTGTTCGGCGCGCTGATCATCTTCTTCGCGTTCTTCTACACGTCGGTCACGTTCCAGCCGGTGGACGTCGCGGACAATCTCAAGAAGCAGCAGGCCAACATCCCCGGGATTCGCCCCGGACGGCAGACGGCGGAATACATTGATGGCGTGGTGAGCCGGCTGACGGTGGGCGGCGCGATTTACGTGGCGGCCATCTGCATCGTGCCGTCAGTGGTGGCTCAGGCGTTTCGCATGCCGTTTCAGTTCGGTGGCACGAGCCTGATGATCGTCGTGGGCGTGGCGCTGGAGACGGTCAACCAGATCGAGGCTCACCTGATCACGCGCAGCTATGAGGGCCTCACCGGGCCCCGGACCACGCGGCTCAGCGGGCGGGGGCCGGCATGACGAAGGGAGCTCAGATGGGGCAAGCAGGCGGCTGTCTGCGCCTGGTGCTGTTGGGCGCACCAGCCAGCGGCAAGGGCACACAGGGCCAGAGGCTCGCCGATACGCTCGGCATCCCGAAGGTCTCCACGGGGGACATGCTGCGGGCTGCGCGGGACGCCGGTACCGAGCTGGGCAAGCTCGCCGACGGCATCATGGCGGCGGGCAAGCTGGTGCCAGATGACCTGGTCATCCGTCTCGTGGACGAGCGGCTGGCGCTGCCGGACACTGCGCGCGGCTTCATTTTGGACGGCTTTCCACGCACTTTGCCGCAAGCGGAGGCCCTGGATGCGCTGCTGGAGCGCCGCGGCATGAGCCTGGACGCCGCGATCTGCATCGACCTACCGCGCGAGCTACTGATGGAGCGGGCGACGCTACGCCGTACCGATGTCCGGACTGGACAGATCTACCATCTCAAGTATAATCCGCCGCCCGATTCTGCCGAGCTGGTGCATCGGGATGACGACAAGGAAGAGACGGTCCGCAAGCGTCTCGATGCGTACGATACCATGACGGCTCCGCTGCTGCCCTACTATCAGGGGAAGAATATCCTCCGCCATGTGGATGGCGTGGGCTCGCCAGCGGACGTGAGCGCGCGTATCACGCGGCTGATCGCGGAATTGAGCGCGGCTGAAGGCAGCGCAGCTGCACGGCAAGCCGGGCGCGATACCGCGCAGAAGGTGAAAGGAGGGGCGGACGGAGGCTGAAGCCGCCGATGCAGGCGTGGTCGAGGCAGTGTTGCCGCGCGCCATGTATCGGGTTCGCTTGAGCGATGGTCGAGTGCTGCGAGTCGGTGTCGATGCTGTGAGCAGCGGCACCATCGTGAAGCTCATCGCGGGAGATCGCGTGATGGTCCGCATTGCGGCTCGCGACCCCAACCGCGGGCAGATCGTGCGCAAGCTGTAGCCGCGCCTTACCGGTGGCAGTAGACCCCCGGATGCCACGCTCCAGCCACCGACCGTGAAACCCGCCCCATCGACTCAGGCCAGCAGTGCCAAGCAAGGTACTGCGCCGGCAGCAAGCGCTGCCCCGCGGTCCCGGCCGCTCCAGTCAGTCCCCCCAGGTTGTTGAAGAGGACGCCATGAAAGTTCGACCCAGCGTTAAGAAGATTTGCGACAAGTGCAAGGTGATCCGCCGCAAGGGCGTCGTGCGGGTCATTTGCGAGAACCCGCGCCACAAGCAGCGGCAGGGTTGAGCAGGAATAGGGCTGACTAGAGTCAGGCTGAGGAGCAAGAGGATAAGAAATGGCACGTATTGCTGGTGTCGATCTGCCGCGCCGCAAGGCAATCGCGTACGCACTGCCGTACATCTACGGAATTGGCCCGCACACGGCCAAGGTCATCTGCGCCAAGGCGAAGATCCCGCCGGAGCGCAAGGTGGATGAGCTCTCCGAGGGCGACGTGAAGACGTTGCGCGAGACCATCGAGACCTACAAGGTCGAGGGTGACCTTCGTCGCGAGGTGCAGCAGAACATCAAGCGCCTGATGGACCTGGGCAGCTACCGCGGCCTGCGCCACCGCCGCAATCTACCGGTGCGCGGCCAGCGCACTCACACCAACGCGCGTACCCGCAAGGGGCCGAAGCGCGGCGTGGCACGTGCCCGTCCGGCAGCCCCCGCCAAGTGAGGCGCCGGGCTTTTCAGCAGCAAGTTAGAAAGTAGAAAGCAGAAGGCGAAATGGCAGCCACTACTACCAGCCAGACCAAGAAGCGCGGCGCGAAGCGCGTCACCCGCAAGAACATCCCGACGGGCGTGGCGCACATCCGCTCCACGTTCAACAACACCATCGTCACGATCACGGACGTGGCGGGCAACGCGGTGTCGTGGGCCAGCGCCGGCGCTCGTGGCTTCAAGGGCTCGCGCAAGAGCACGCCGTTTGCCGCTCAGCTGGCTGCGGAAGATGCGGCGCGTCGCGCGATCGAGAACGGGATGCGCTCCGTGGCGGTGTTCGTGAAGGGTCCGGGCGCCGGGCGAGAGAGCGCGCTGCGCGCTCTGCAGTCCGCGGGCTTCAAGATCACGCTGATCCGCGACGTGACCCCGGTGCCGCACAACGGTTGCCGGCCGCCGAAGCGGCGCCGCGTCTGAGCTGGGCGTCAGCTCGAGACGAGTCGAGTTTCTGCGACCGCGCTTGCCGAGCCCTCGGCCAGCGCGTTCGCCGTTTGAAGATGTAGATGGTCGATGATGGCGGGCAGACCGCGGAGCAGGCAGGAGAGCGGGTTTCTCCGGCAGGCTCGGGATGGTCGCGCCAACCCCAACAGCGAAAGAGGAGCTCATGGTTTCAGCCAAAGTTGCACGCAATTGGATTGATCTGATCCGCCCCCGTTCGATCCAGATCGAGCCGGAGACGGCGACGGACTTCTATGCGAAGTTTACCTGTGAGCCCCTCGAGCGCGGCTACGGCATCACGGTCGGCAACTCGCTGCGCCGCGTGCTGTTGTCCTCTCTCCAGGGCGCGGCCATCACCGCCATGCGCGTGGACGGTGCACTGCACGAGTTCACCAGCATCGACGACGTGGTGGAAGACGTCACCGACATCGTGCTGAACCTGAAGGAGGTCGTGCTGCGCGCCGACGCTCCCAAGCAGCACATCTTGCGCCTGGAGAAGGAAGGGCCTGGCCCGGTGCTGGCTGGCGATATCCAGCTGACGGACGGCCTCAAGATCCTGAACCCCGATCACCTGATCGCGACCCTCGACAAGAAGGGCCCGCTGGTCATGGAGCTGACGGTGAACGTGGGGCGCGGCTACGTGTCGGCGGAGCGCAACAAGAACCCGACGATGCCGATCGGCACGATCGCCATCGACTCGCTTTTCTCTCCAATCCGCAAGGTCAACTACACGGTGCGCAACGCGCGCGTGGGCCAGATCACGGATTACGACAAGCTGATCCTCGAGGTATGGACGAACGGCGCGGTGGTGCCGGCCGACGCAGTGGCCTTCGCCGCGAAGATCCTGAAGGAGCAGCTCTCCATCTGGATCAATTTCGAAGAGACCGAGGAGACGCAGTACCAGGCGCCTGGCGCCGAGGAAGAGCCGCTCAACGAGCACCTGTTCCGCTCGGTGGACGAGCTGGAGCTCTCGGTGCGTTCGGCCAACTGCCTGCAGAACGCCAACATCCAGCTGATCGGCGAGCTCGTTCAGCGCACCGAGCAGGACATGCTCAAGACCAAGAACTTTGGTCGCAAGTCGCTGAAGGAGATCAAAGAGATCCTGACGACGATGGGCCTCAGCCTGGGGATGAAGCTCGACAATTGGCCGCAGATGCTGGAGCGCTGGAAGGCTCAGCAGGCGCAGAACTAAAGGCGTTGCCCGCGGCCATCAGGACGCGGGCACCCCTTCGCTCGATCGGTGCGTCGCCAGCGCACGACCAAGCCCATAGACAGAACACGATTACCGCCTCAGGACTGACATGCGACACAAAAAACTGGGCCGTCAATTTAGCCGCGATACCAGCCATCGCCGCGCGATGTTTCGCGCTCTGGCCGCCAATCTCGTGCTCCATGAGCGCATCGAGACGACGGAGGCCAAGGCCAAGGAGCTGCGGCGAGTGGCCGAACGCTTGATCACTCGCGCCGTCCGGCTGGGCGCCGTTGCCCAGACCCCGGCAGAGCAGCTCTCCGCCGCCGACCGGGCGCGCCGCACCGCGACCAAGCGCCAGGTGGGCCGCTTCCTCCAGCGCTACGCGGTGAAGACTGCTGCAGACGGCTCGAGCACGAAGGTGGACCTGCAGGAGAAGCTGCTGGTCGAGCTCGGGGCTCGTTACCAGGGCCGTCCGGGCGGCTACACGCGCATCATCAAGGTGGGGCGTCGCCGCGGTGACAACGCGCCGATGTCCTTGATCGAGCTGGTGGGGTCGGAAGCTTCGGCCGGCGAAGCGCAGAAGGACAAAGTCGAGGCGGCATGACCGGTAGCTCCAGCTCGCGCAAGGGGGACAAGATCCGGCGGGTCGGCATCATCTTCTCGGGTGGGCCCGCGCCGGCAGCCAACGCCGTCATCTCGGCGGCGGCGACCTCCTTCCTGGAGGACAACCGCGAGGTCGTGGGCTTCTTCCACGGCTACTCGAACCTGCAGGCCTATCACCCCACCACCAACCGGCTGGTGCCGGGTGAGCACTACCGCGTCTTCGGCGAGAAGGATCTGCGCGGTCTGCGCAACGAGCGCGGCATCGTGATCGGCACCGCCCGCGCCAACCCGGGCCAGGGCGTGAAGAAGCCGGAGGATCTGCGCGACTCGACCAAGACCGCCAAGCTGCGCAACGTCTACAACGCGCTGGTGGACCTGGAGATCGACGCGCTGATCTCGATCGGCGGCGACGACACGCTCAAGACTGCGAACTTCATGTACGAGTTCCAGCAGCACCTGCCCTCCGATGCGGCGCGGGTACGCGTCGTGCACTTGCCGAAGACGATCGACAACGACTACCGCGGCATCGACTTCACGTTTGGCTTCTTCACGGCCGTGGACGTGATGGCAAAGGAGCTGATGAACCTGCGCGCCGACTCGATGGCGACGGGCAGCTACTTCATCGTCGAGGCCATGGGGCGCAAGGCGGGCTGGCTCAGCTACGGCGTGGCCATCGCCGGCGAGGCGCACCTGGTGCTCACGGTCGAGGACATCGACGACACGCTCACCGAGCTGGAGAACGGTGAGGCCAAGCTGTCCCTGGACAAGCTCGCCGATCGCATCATCGACCTGATCCTCACGCGCGAGCAGCGCAAGAAGCACTACGGCACCGTGGTGCTGGCCGAGGGTCTGGCAGAGCACATGGGCTCCAAGCACCTGGAGGGTGTGCCGCGCGACGAGCACGGCCACATCTCGCTGGGCAACATCAGCCTGGGCAAGCTGGTGGCGGAGCGGGTGGCCAAGCGCTACGAGCTGCGCACCGGTCGCAAGAAGAAGCTGACGGGCTTGCAGGTCGGGTACGAGTCCCGCTGCGCAGCGCCGCACGCCTTCGACGTCATGCTGGGCAGCCAGCTCGGCATCGGCGCCTACCGGGCGCTGGTGGAAGAGGGCCTGGACGGTCACATGGTGAGCGTCACAGGTCAGCTGGATCTGCGCTACGTGCCGTTCAAGGAGCTGGTGAACCCGGAGACCTTGATCACCGAGGTGCGCTTCGTGCAGCCCGGCAGTGACTTCCACCGCCTGGCTCGCTTCCTCGAGACGCGCGTCGATCCGCGCGGCTTCGACATGGGCCGCCGCCCGGAGCGCTGACCCTTCACCGCACGCTGAGCTCCGGCTCAGCCACTCGGACGACGAGATCAGGCGAGCCCGCCCGGTCTCGTCGTCGAGTTTTGTCTGCCCTCAATCTTCGCCCAGATAGCGGCGGCGGAGGTGGCTCAGGAACGCGCCGGTGCCCAGCGGGGCGCCAGTTGCCGACCGCACCAGCTCTGGCGTCTCCAGCAAGCAGCCCTGGCTCCAGACGTGCTCGTCGAGCCAGCCGTCGAGTCCGGAGAGATCTCCGCTGGCAATGGCGCTCCCCAGCCCGGGCAGGGCGCGCCGCGCAGCCTGGAACAGCTGCGCCGCGGTCATTGCGCCGAGCGTATACGTCGGGAAGTAGCCGAACAGCCCTGCAGGCCAGTGTACGTCCTGCATGCAGCCGTCCTCGTAGTCGCCGGCGGTGGACAGCCCCAGCAGGCGCTGCATCTCGCTGTCCCACAGCTCCGGGATGTCCTTCACCTCCAGCTTGCCGGCGATCAGCGCGCGCTCGATCTCGAAGCGCAGCACGATGTGGCACGGGTAGGTGAGCTCGTCCGCCTCCACCCGGATGTAATCCGGTCGCACCCGGGTCAGCACGCGCGCCAGGTTCTCCGTGGAGAAGACCGCCTCTGCCCCGCCGGGCACCTCGGGAAAGCTCTGCGCCAGCCGCGGCGCGAGGAACTGCGCGAACTCGCGGCTGCGGCACACCTGCATCTCGAGCAGTAAGCTCTGGCTCTCGTGCAGCGACATGCTGCGCGCGCGCCCCACCGGTTGATCGACGTACGCCGCCGGACGGTGCTGCTCGTACTTGGCGTGACCGGTCTCGTGCAGCACGCCGAGCAGCGCCGACAGGACGTCGCTCTCGTCGTAGCGGGTGGTGATGCGCACGTCCTGCGGCACGCCGCCGCAGAACGGGTGGTGGCTCGTATCCAGGCGTCCGTGCTCGAAGTCAAAGCCCAGCTGCTTCATCAGCGCGAGCCCCAGCTGGCGCTGGGCCTCGACCGGAAAGGTCCCGGCGAGGCTCACGGCGGGCGCGCGTGCCTGGCGCTCCATCGTGCGCGCGATCAGGTCAGGCAGCGCCGCGCTCAGCTCGGCGAACAGCGGCGCGATGTGTGCGGTGCGCCCGCCTGGCTCGTAACCGTCGAGCAGAGCGTCGTACGGCCCGAGCCCGAGGCGATCGGCGAGCGCCGCCGCCACCTCGCGCTGCAGCCGCACCACTTCGGTCAGCAGCGGCTGAAAGCTCTGCCAGTCGTTCTGCGGGCGTAGCTTGCGCCAGGCCTGCTCGCTCTTGCTGTTGGCGAGCGCCGCGGCCTCGACCAGCTCCGGCGGCACCGCCGTGGCGCGCACGTAGCCGCTCTTGACCTCGCGCAGGTTGGCGCGTTGCCAGCTGTCCAGCTGCCCCTGCTCTGCCTCTGCGCGCGCCAGCCACTCACCCACCTTCGGGGAGGAAGTCTCGGCGTGGATCAAGGTCTTGAGCGTGGCCAGCGCTTCCGCGCGCGCCTCGCCGCCGCCTGCGGGCATCATGGCCGCCTCATCCCAGGAGGCGATCGCGTCCAGGTGCTCCAGGCGCGCAATCCGACGAAAGTGCTCCTCCAGCGCTCGATAGCTCATGGGGCAAAGTCTCACCCCGGTACGGCCGCGCTGTCCATTCCGGGCTCCATCCGCGGGCTGTGTCCTCTGCACAGGACAGTCGCCTTCGTTATCTCCCTATCGAGAGCACGCCGACATCGTCACCGCTGACCTCCGCCGACCCGCGCAATCGACAGCGGCCCTGGAGACTCTCATTCAACAATGCGAAAATCCGCGTATTCTCCGGAGTAGCTGCGCCAGCGCGTATCGACCCTCTCCACCCGCGCCACGCTCGGGCCCTTCTGCGCCCAGCCATGCAGCTCGCGAATCGAGCTTTCTTCGCCTTCGGCCACGATCTCCACGGACCCATCGGGTCGATTCCGCACCGTTCCGACCAGCCCGAGGCGCCGCGCCTCTCGCTGCGCAGACGCTCGAAAGTACACGCCCTGGACTCGCCCGCGCACCACCAGCTGCAGTTGCTTCAGTGCCATCTTGGACCTTCTTCTCGCCACGTTCCGTCCTGATGCCGCTGGATTCGGCCTCCCGTAGTCTCGAGAAAAGTTCGCCGGAGCGCAAAGGTTTGTTTCTATCTCAGTGGATTTGTTGCCGGGGGCGGGCTCGCCGCGAAGTGTGGACCTCCCCCGCTGTCCATGGTTCCCTATCATCGTGAAAGTCGGCCAGGAGGTAGAATCACCCCGCGACTCGGCGCGTGAAGAGCGCGACGAGGTGGCGGAGCTCCGGGCAGCGCTGGCCCGGGAGGAGCGCATCTCCTCCGCGCTGCGCGAGGTCGGCAACGCGCTCGGCACCACGCTCGATCTCGATGATCTGCTGGAGCTGATCCTGGGGCGGCTGACCGATCTCCTGGAGGCCGATCGCTGTACCCTGTACCTGCTCGATCAAGCCAAGGGCGAGCTGGTGTCGCGCATCGTCATCGGTGAGCAAGTGCGCTCCATCCGGGTGCGAGTGGGGCACGGCATCGCGGGCACCGTCGCCAAGACGGGCAAGGCCATCCGCCTGCGCGACGCCTACACCGATCCTCGCTTCGAGCCCGAGTGGGATCTCTTCACCGGCTACCGCACGCGCAGCATGCTGGCCGCCCCGCTGAAGAACCACATGGGCCGCACCATCGGTGTGATCCAGGTGCTGAACAAGACGGTGGGGGAGGAGTTCACGGCGGAGGACGAGGCCATCCTGTCCGCGCTGAGCACGCAGGCGGCGGTCGCGATCGACAACTCGCGGCTGTTCCTGTCGCTGATCCAGAAGAACCACCAGCTGCTCAGCACCAAGGAGAAGCTGGAGCGCCGGGTCGCGGATCTGCAGCTCTTGAACGACCTGGAGCGCGCCATGGCGCGTGCCGAGTCGCTGGATGACGTCACGCGCGCGGCGCTCTCGGCGCTGGCCAGGGCCTGCCAGGCGCAGGGGGCCACCCTGCTGCTCGCGGAGGAGGACACCGGCGACCTGGTGCAGTTCGTCTACGACGCCGATCGCCCGGAGGCGCTGGACCGCTTCGGCGTGAAGGCGGGGGAGGGGCTGTCGGCGCACGCGATGAGCACGGGCGAGACCATCGAGCTGGCGGACGCGCAGGTGGACGCTCGCTATCACGCGCGCATCGAGGGCCGCTTCAGCTTCCCCGTGCACTCTTGCCTGGTGATGCCGCTGTCGAACGAGCAGGTGTTCGGCGCGCTGGGCCTGTACAGCAAGCGCGGTGGCCGCCCCTTCGAGGAGGAGGACCGCTCTCTGATGGGGCTGGTGGGCGCCAACCTGTCGACGGCGGTGCGGCTGTACCGCGCGAGCGTGCAGCGCGAGCGCGGGCAGCGCATGACCACCATCGGCCGCCTGCTGTCGCAGGTGATCCACGATTTCAAGACGCCGATGACCGTGATCAGCGGCCACGTGCAGATGATGACCAGCGCCGACGACCCGGCGGTGCGCGCCGAGCACGCCGCGGGCGTGCTCAAGCAGCTGGAGATGCTCACGGCCATGCAGCGCGAGGTGCTGGACTTCGCGCGCGGCGAGCGGCGCATCTTCGTGCGGCGCGTGTACCTCAATCGCTTCTTCGACGACATGAAGAAGCAGATCGAGCAATACGCCGAGGGCCACCCGATCACGGTGCAGTTCGACATCGACACCAAGGTCACCGCCCGCTTCGACGAGTTCCGCATCGCGCGCGCCGTGCAGAACCTGGGCCGCAACGCCATCGAGGCGATGGGGGAGAAGGGGGGCAAGCTGCACGTGTATGCCCGCATGGATGGTGACGACCTGCTGATCGGGGTCAGCGACACGGGGCCCGGCATCCCGGAGGAGATCCAGGGCCGCGTCTTCCAGAGCTTCGTGACGGCGGGCAAGCAGGGCGGCACCGGCCTGGGCCTGGCGATCGTCAAGAAGATCGTGCAGGAGCACAAGGGCAGCATCGTGGTGCGCTCGAGCACAGAGGGTGCGACGTTCGAGCTGCGGCTCCCGCAAGGGGTGCAGATCCAGTCGGTGTTGCCGGAACGAGGAGTTCTGGCGGATGAGCCCTCCATCTGAGCCTGACCCTCTGCCCGCGTCCAGTGCCGCCAGCGCGCTGCAAGCATCTACCGCTGGCACGCCGACGGCCAGCGCGGCGCCGCGCAGCCGCCGCACCGTCACCCAGCGGGTCACGCTCTCCTTCCTGGTGGTGACCCTGGCGTTCTCGCTGGTCGCCGGCTGGAACGTGTTTGCGCTGCGCGCCGCCACGCACGAGGCGGAGTTGATGCGCACTGGCTACCTGCCGCTGGCGCTGGCGCTGCGCGACGCAGTGCTCGGTCAGGAGACGTGGAGCACTCAGCTCAACCACGTGACCACCGCGCGCAACCCCACCGACACGCGCTACTGGTTCAACTCGACCCTGGCCGTGGGCCGCCCGCGCGCCTTTGCGGCCGTGCGCGAGGCTCTGGCGCTGGCCTTCGGCAAGCAGTCCGAGGCGTTGCAGCGCCTGGGCGCGCGGCTGGAGGACGAGACCTCACAGATCGAGCAGTCGCTGCAGGCCGACCGCGAGCTGATCGCAAAATTGTTTGACGCGCTGCAGGCTCGCGACGCGAACCTCGCCGAGAGCCTGCGCGACGAGCTGGTGCGGCGCAGCCAGGAAGGCCGGCGGCGCCTGCTCGGGCTGGAGCGCGAGGTCACCAGCAGCATCGACGCGCTGCTCGACGAGGCCCGCGCCCGCGAGCGCTTCGCCACGCGCTTGCTGGCCGTCTCGGTCACGTTCACCGTGCTGGTGGGGCTGCTGGTGGCGCTGCACGCGCGCCGCCTGCTGCTGCCGCTCGGCGCAGTCACGCAGCGCGCCCAGGCGGTGGCGCGCGGCGACCTCACGCCGCGCCCCGTGGTCGCGTCCAACGATGAGATCGGCGAGCTGGCGACCACCTTCGAGGGCATGGTGGCGGCGATCGCTCGCGCCAACGCCGAGCTACTGAGCAGCGAGCGGCTCGCCGCGATCGGCAAGATGGCGGCGCAGGTCACCCACGAGGTGCGCAATCCGCTGTCCTCGCTGGCCCTGAACCTGGAGCTGCTGGAGGAGGAGCTGGGCCAGCGCGACGGCGAGGTCTCGGCGCTGCTCGACTCGGTCAAGGCGGAGGTGGAGCGGCTGACCCAGCTCACCGAGAAGTACCTGTCGCTGGCGCGGCGCTCGCGCCCCGACTTCCAGGAGGAAGATCTGGGCTCGGTGGTGAGCGAGGCGCTGCAGTCCGCACAGCCCGAGCTCAGCAAGCACGCCATCCGCAGCGAGCTCGACATCGAGGCAGGGCTACCCCCCGCCGCGCTGGACGAGATGCAGATCCGGCAGGTACTGCTGAACCTGATCCGCAACGCCCGCGAGGCCATGAGCGAGGGGGGCGAGCTGCTCGTCGGCGTGCGTGCGCTCGGCCCGCAGTCGCCCGGGCGCAGCGCAAAGCGGCTGGAGATCTCGGTGGCAGATAGCGGGCGCGGCATGGATGAGCAGACGCGCCGGCACCTGTTCGAGCCCTTCTTCACCACCAAGCGCAACGGCAACGGGCTCGGGCTCGCCATCACGCAGGAGATCGTCGAGGCGCACGGCGGCAAGATCCGCTGCGAGCGCCGCGAGCCGCACGGCACCCGCTTCGTGATCGAGCTGCCCGTGCGGCCGCCCCCACAGCTCTCCGAGCGACCGCCGGAGGCCTGAGCACAGCGCGTTCAGGGCGGAGGCGCCCAGGAGCGCTCCTGGCAGGACCAACGGTCCTTCCGGCACTCGCAGATCGAGCTGTGCGCGCAGCCGACAGCTCGCCCCTGGGCACATCGGCGAAGCGTGCAGGGCACTGCGCCACCTTGGGCGCCGCCGCGAAGCACTCCGGGGTCGGCGAGGGGGCGCCGCAGGCGGTGAACAGGTCCAGGGGTGCGGGGGTCGCGCTGCGGGACTCGTTCGCTCCGGCGTCGCCAGGCGGACGACCGTGCCGCACCTTCGCCAGCGCTGGCGGGCTCCTCGGGGGCAGGGGTCGCCGCCTCGCGCGTGGGCTCCCCAACCGCCGCGCCACAGGCGAGCGCCGTCAACAGCAGAGCGGAGAAGCCAAATCGCCGCAGATGCACGATGGCAGTTTCGTCCCGATACCGCAGCAGGGGCAGACCGCTGCCTCTCGAAAGCGCTCCCTGTTTGCTGTATGAAACCTCGGCGAGCTCGGCGCCGCGCCGGGCGAGCTCTCGAGCAGGGTGGGGGCGCAGCAGAAGCAGCTGCAGCGGCGCTGCCCGCAGCGTGTGGCACGCGCAGGGCTTGACCCTTCGCGAGGGGTCATGTTACGCGCGCCGCCGCATCGACGAACCAGCTCTCCGGTGGCAACGCTCGTTGAGCCTTCTCCGGCAGAAGTGCCGCACTCGACACCTGCACTCGAGAGACTGAGAGGTGGAGCGTGCAGCCAGACTGGAAAGGCATCAACCGCTACACGACCGTCGGGCTCGAGTTTGGGCTCAGCTTGCTCGTCGGGATGTTCGGCGGGCGCTGGCTAGATAAGCAGCTCGGCACTGCCCACTGGCTGACCTTCATCGGTTTTGGTTTCGGAGTTGCGGCGGGTTATCGAGCGATCTACCGAGCCGCTCAGGCCGCCAATCGCGACGCAGAAAAAGAAGAAGCTGAGGAACGCGCCCAGCGGCAGCGATACCACGATGACCCTCCCCGAGACCCTACCGAGCAGCCGTCTGCTGCCAGCGAGCGTGATGACGACTCGAAACACCGCCTCAACTGAGCTGGCAGGTGGCAGCGAGCGCGGGCTGACGGCTCGCCGGGCCGGGCTTCACCTGGCGGTGGTGGTGGCGGTCGCAGCCCTCGGGGGTGCCGTGCTTGGTGGAGCTCCGATGGCGCAATCGGCCGTGCTCGGTGTGTTGCTCGGCGCCCTCAACCTGCTGCTCATGCGGCGTATCACCCGCGCCATGACGGAGGGCGGGTCGGCCGTGTGGGCGTTGGCTTTGCCGGTCAAGCTCATCGGGCTGGTGGGTGTGGCCTATCTGCTCGTCCAGTCAGGTTGGGCGCTGGCCGTTCCGCTGGCTGTCGGCTTTGCGCTGCTACCTCTGACTTCCGTCTTCCTCCCCCAACCGAGTAGTGTGCGCGGCCGTGCCTGAGCATACCAGTTTCCTCACCCTGCTACTGGCCCACGCCAAAGAGACCCTGGCGCACAACGCCGGCTATCTGGGCGACTCCTTCGTCAACGGCACGCCGCCCACGTGGCAGAGCACCGAGCCGATTATCGCCGCGTTCTGCGTGTTCGTGCTGCTGATCGTGCTCGCGCTGCTGGGCCGCGCGCGCCTGCGCCGCCTGGATGATGCGGTCGTACCCGAGGCGCGCCTGTCGCTGGCCACGTTCGTGGAGCTGTTCCTCGGCTACTTCTACGATCTGGCCAAGGGCATCATGGGCCCCGAGCGCGCCAAGAAGTACTTCCCGGTGATCGGTACGTCGGCGTGCTTCGTGTTCGGCTCTAATGTGCTCGCGCTGGTGCCCGGCGCGCCCGTGCCCACCACGCACCTGGGCGTGACTCTGGGCTGCGCGCTGGTGGTGTTCATCCTATTCAATATCTACGGTCTCAAGGAGAACGGCTGGGCCTACATCAAGCACCTGGCTGGCCCTGCCTGGTACCTGGCTCCGCTGATGTTCGTGATCGAGACCATCTCGCTGCTGGTACGGCCCCTCACCTTGGCCATTCGTCTCATGCTCAACATGGCAGTGGACCATCTGATCGTGGGCATCTTTGCGGGCCTGGTGGCAGTGCTGATCCCGCTCCCGTTCATGTTGCTGGGCTGCCTGGTGCTGATCGTTCAAACCCTGGTCTTCACGATGTTGACCTGCGTGTATATCGGCCTCGCCACCGAGCATGAGGCTCACTAGGCCGCTGCATTTCTCCCTCGAATTCCCCCTCCGCATTCCCATTCCAGGCATCGATTCTGCGGAGTCGATGCGCTAAAAGACTGCCGATTCGGTCTCATCAATAAGGAGCTTGAAGTCATGTTCAGCACGAACAAGCGGGTGCTCGCCACCGTTCTCGGAATCATTGGCCTGGCCCTCGTGCCCGGAAGCGCGCTCGCGCAAACTGGCGCTGCCGCCAACACTTTCGACATGCAGGCGGCCGCCACCTTGGGTGCCGCTCTTGCCATCGGTTTGGCCGTGCTGGGTGGCGCGCTCGGTCAGGGCCGTGCTGCCGCCGCTGCGCTCGAGGGCATCAGCCGTAACCCGGGCGCCACGTCTCGCATCCAGACGCCGATGATCATCGGTCTGGCGCTGATCGAGTCGCTCGTGCTGTTCGCCTTCGCGCTCGCGTTCTTGCTGCAGTCCAAGGCCGGCGGCTGAGCTCAGCGGGCTCGTGCTCGGCCAAATCCCCGAGTAGGAGCCGAGTAGGCAGCTACGCCGAAAGCGTAAGCGCCGAACAGTCCCTTCCGCCGCCTCAGCGCCGGCGGCGGAAGCGCCGGTAGTTGTCCGAGAGCCAGTGCAGTACGACGCCGCCCAGCGCCAGCATCAGCAGCGTCGTACCCAGCTTGTCGCGGCCGCTCAGCAAGAGCGCAGTCCCCGCGAGCAAGCTGGCGCTGGCCAGCAGGGCCGAGAAGATGCGGCGGCCCAGCCGATCCGAGGCCTCACCGAGCTCGGTATCGCTGGTGCGAATGGCGAGGCGGCCCAGCCGCAGATCTTCCAGCACCTCGGCGAACTGCTCCGGTAGCTGGCTGGTGGCGCCGCTCAGCCGCTCCATGCGGCGCAGCAGCTCATTGCCCAGCCGCTGGGGCGAGTAGCGCTTGCGCAGCAGCTCCAGGAACAGCGGCCGAGACTCCTCGATGATGTCGAAGTCGGGCGCGATCTCCTTACCGACGCCCTCGATGGTAATCAGCGCCTTGCCGACGAGCACGAAGTCGGGCGGTACCTCCAGGCCGTAGCGCGTGGCGGTGCTGATCAGATCGCTGATCAGCGCGGACAGCTCGATGTCGCGCAGGTTCTTCTTCAGGTACTTCTCCGCCAGCAGCGCCACCTGGCTGCGATAGGCGCGCATGTCCACCTTCTTCGTCGGCGTGGCCAGCGCATACATCGCGTCTGCCACCCCGTCGTAGTCCTCGCGCGCCGCCGCCACCATCAGGTCCACGGTGAGATCGCGCATGCGCGGCCCCAGGCGGCCCACCATGCCCAGATCGATGAGCGCGTACTCCGGCTTCTCCGGTGTGCCCAGCACCAGCACGTTGCCCGGGTGTGGATCGGCATGGAAGAAGCCGTCCTCAAAGATCTGCTTGACCACGATGTGCATGGCCAGGCGCGCCAGCTCCCGCCCGCTGAAGCCCTGCCGGATGGCGTCGTAGATCTTCAGCCCGTCCAGGTACTCCAGCGTGATGACATGCTTGCTGGAGGCATCGGCGTGCACGCGCGGAAAGCGCGCGCCGGGGAACTCGCGAAAGTTGCTGGCGAAGCGCAGCGCGTTTTCGCGCTCGATGGTGAAGTCGAGCTCGTTCTGCATCGCGCGATCGAACTCCTGCACCAGACCGGCAGGGGAATAGGTGCGGCTCTCCGGGATGGCGTGCTCGAGCAGCGCGGCGAAGGTGTGCAGCAGATCCAGATCGCTGGCGATGGTCTCGGCGATGTTGGGCCGCTGCACCTTGACCACCACCTGCTCGACCCCACTCTCCGTGCGCAAGGTGGCGCGGTGCACCTGCGCCACGCTGGCGGCCGCCAGCGGCGTGTCGTCAAAGGACTCGAACAGCTCGCGCAGCGGCGCACCGAGCGAGCTCTCGATGCGCTCGCGAATGGCCTGTGCGGGCACCGGTGGCACGGCGTCGAGCAACTTCTTCAGCTCGCTCACCACGTCTGCAGGCAAGACGTCGGAGCGGGTCGACGCGATCTGACCGAGCTTGACGAAGGAGGGACCGAGGTCCTCCAGCACGTTGCGGATGCGTACGCCCACCGAGCCCGTCGGCCGCGTCTCGCTCGGCGCCTCGTCCCCCGGCTTTCTGCCGCGGCCCAGGCCCAGGCGATTGACGATCTCTCCGAAGCCGTGGCGCACCAGCACCTTGGAGATGTCACGCACCCGGCCCAGATCGCGCGCTGCGTGGACGATGGAGACCATGGCCGAAGCGTCACCCTACTCCGAGCAGCGCCGCCCGGGACGAGTTTGCGAGGTGCGAAAAGAGAAGCGGGGCGAGCCGGAGTACCGGGTCGCCCCACTGCCGTGCCCTCAGCGGAGGGCAGCTCGGGATCAGCTCAGCGCGCGCGCGGAATGAGCTCAGCGCGCGGGCGCGCAAATCAACTCAGTGATAGGAGAAGCGCAGCTCGTGATCGCAGACGCGGAAGGTGTCACCCTCGCCCACCACGCGCCGCTGGATGCGCTGGCCCGCGTACTCCACGCCGTTGGTCGAGCCCATGTCCACGATGTAGTAGTAACCGTTGAGGTACTCGATCATCGCGTGCTGGCGCGACACGTTCGGGTCCTTGATCGTCAGGTCGCTCGACTGCCGCCCGCGGCCGATGATAAAGCGATCCTTCGTCACCGGGTAACGCTCGCCCATGTAGTAGATGTTGACCGTCGGGCGCCCGCCCATTGCAGCAGGGCCGCCCATTGCAGCAGGGCCGCCCATTGCAGCAGGGCCGCCCATTGAACCAGGGCCGCCCATCGAGGCAGGGCCGCCCATGGGAGCGCCACCCATGCCGGGGGCCATTCCAGGCGCCATGCCGGGCCCCATACCAGGCCCTGCCATGCCGGGAGCGGCCATGGGCGCTGCCATACCCGGGCCCGCCATCTGCGCTCCCTGATTGGCGTAGTTGGGCGGCACCGAAGACGGCACGTAGTAGCCAGCCTGCGCCGGCATCTGCCGGGCCGCGGGGGGCGGGGGCAGCGGAGCCGGTGGCGGGCGCCGCGCGGAGGGCTGAGAGGGTGGCGGCATGGCGCCGCCGGGCATGCCCGCACGTGCCTGGGGGGGATAATAGGGCGCACCCCGGCCGGGTGGAGGCACCGGGGGCAGCGGCGCGGCCTGGGGCGCCATCGGCGCCGGCGGCAGCGGCGCGCGCATCATCGGGGTCGAGGGGCGCAGCGACGGCGGCATCGAGCTGGCGGGGCTGGGTGAATGCGAGTCAGCACCCATGCTGTTGTACCCGCGCTGCCGCGCGTACTGTTTCATCGCATCGTTCAGCAGGTAGTCCACAGAGCACTCGAGCTCTCGAGCCATCTGTTCGAAACACGCCCAAAGCGCTTCGCGACATTGGAAAGTGCGAGTGGTCTGTCTGTTGTCGGTCATGGCTTAAACCTTGAACTCAACCGTTGTAAACTGCGCCTCCTCTTGGAGGCACGCCGCAGTCGGACCGCGTCCCGGGGGAACACCCGGATCGGCACGCTGCTCATTGGTACGGATCCCTTTGGCAGAGTGCGATAACCGCCTACCAGGTGTCGGTACGCCCTTCAACTATCAAGCGGCGGATTTGCTCTACCACGGTAGGGACCGCAAGGTCCCAAACCACAAGCTACTCCAAGTAGGCTCAGCGTAGCGCATTCTCGCTTCGACGCCATTTTCCAGAAATTGACCCTTTCTGGTTGCGTCTTCTGCTCGCCCGTTCGGGGCTGGAGCACGACGTCGTGCGAGCACACTGCGCGCGTGATGGTCAGAAACGTCGCGCCGCAAGCTCCGGGTGCCCCAGCTCGTGACGTGACCGTGTGTTCACGGGCTCGGTGCCGGCTGGTTCTGCGCCTGCTGTTGCACCGACTCGGCGCTGGCTCGCGCTTGCATGGCCGGCTTCACACAGTACTGCACGAACTCGCCGATCGTCTTCACGGGTTTGACCACCTGCTCGCCTGCTGCAGCGATCTCACACTGCCACTCGCAGTCCGCCGCATCTTTCGCACACTCCGGCACGCGCGTGGCGTCCGCCTGAAAGGGCTCCACCAGCGGCAGCTCCGTGCGCGTGCCTTGATCGAGATAGTAGCCGAGCGCGGTCAAGCGTACGGCGGCTGGGTACTGCGATGCCGTGTAGGGCTTGATCACCTCGCGTGCCGGCGGCGTGCCAGGTACGCCGGCGATCAGCTTGCCGTAGCGGATTGGCTCGGTGATCGCCATGTTGCGAACGGCGCCCAGCTTGGTCATGAACTCGGGCAGATGCTGAGACTCGCTGGTACGCAGCACCAGCTCGGCGGCGACCCAGCGGATCTTCCAGTTGCGATTCGCAAACAGCCCGTACAGCGAGTCGATGACCTGCTTGCGCGGTAGCTCACCCACGCGGCGCAGGGCTTGATCGCGCACCGAATCGGGCGTGTCCTCCGCGCGCGCCAGCTCCAGCAGCCCCTCTGCCAGCGCCGGGTTCTTGCGATCTACGTGGCCTTCCATCGCGGCCAGCGCCGCTTCGCGCCGCTTCTCGTTGCGGCTCTTGTCGCGCGCCATCGACAGCAGGTACTCCACCGCTGGCGCTTGCCCCACCTGCTTCAGCGAGGACAGCACGCGCAGCAGTTCCTCCTCCTGATACAGCGCGAGCTGCGCATCGAAGCGCGCGCCTTCCACCTTCTGCCCCGAGGCCTCGTTGGCCTCCTTCAGGGCAGGAGCCTTGCGCTTCAGCCACGCCTCGGAGTCCACCTCCTGTGCCACCTTCACCAGCCGCTGGCTGGCCTCGAGCTTGGTCTGCGCGTCGCCGAAATCGGCGATGAAGCCGGCGATGTTGCCGATCTTCTTCGCCTCGGGCGCGATCAGCTGCGGCAGGCGCCGCACGCCGTCGGCGCCCAGGTGCGCGAGCAACTGGCCCACGCCGTACGCTTGCGACGAGTCATCCATGCGCGCGGAGAAGTCGGCCAGCACCCACTCGCTCAGCGCCGCCTCCAGCATCTGGCGCTGCTGCTTGTCCGCCACCAGCACCTCACCCTCGTGGGTGAGCAGCGCAAATGCGGCGTCCTTGTAGGGGAAGGAGGTGTCCGGCTCGCGGGGGGCGTTGCCCGTGGGCTCGGGTGGCGGCGGCTTCTGGATCTCCTGCACCAGGAGCGGGACCATTCCGGAGACGATCACCGCACGCCGCGCCGCGGGCAGATCTGCCAGCCCGGAGATCAGCTCGTCGATGCCCACGCGGCGCCCCGCGCGCGGCTTCATGCGCACCAGGGTCATCGCCGCCTCGATGCGCAGCTCGGGCACGTATTTCTCGTGGGTCATCACCGCCATCAGCTTGCGCGGCCCTTGCTGAGTGTTGGCCCAGCGATGCACGTCATCCGTGTCCGTGCGGCAACCCGCGCTCGCAACCAGACACGCTGCCAGGGTCAGGCGCTGGAGGTTGCGGCGGATGGGTGCATGATCGGTCATTCGGCTGTCCCCTTCACGTGAGTGAGTCGATGGCGGTGCGACGACCGCGACGATCATACGACCCGGAGCTGAGCGCGCTCAAGCTGGGGGCCGATGATCGCCCCGGCCATCCCGCGAGCGTGCTGCTCGACCGGCGAGTCACTTTGCCGCGAGCTACGCCGAGAGGTTGGCCGAGCCCTGCCCGAGGGGGTAGGTTCTGGTGCTCCGATGGGTGTCCGCCTGTTTTCTCCTCGCGCGAGTGAGGCTGGAGGAGAGTCTGCGTCCTCCCGCGTCCCGTTTGGCCGTGAGGCCGCTGCCCTGCTGCTTCTGGCCGCTGCTGCTTATCTAGCGCTGGCGGTGGCCAGCCTACCTTCGCTGGTGGCGGCGGCCGCCGGTGAGCAGGGCAACTGGGTCGGGCCGGTGGGTGCCTGGATCGCGGAGCTACTGGTGGCGGGCTTTGGAGCCGCAGCCTGGCTGCTGCCGCTGGAGCTGGTGTTGATGGCTGCTCCCGCGTTTCACGCCGAGCGCCCGCAGGCTCCGCTCGGGCAGCGGCTGGCGGGCGATCTGGTGCTGTGGATCCTGCTCGCCTCCTTGCTGCACGTGGCCTTCCCCGACGCGCTGTACCTGGGCCGCGGCGCCGTGGGTGGGGACGTGGGGCTGTTCTTTGGCGAGCTGATGCGCGCGCTGTTCTCGACCATCGGCTCGTTTCTGGTGGGCGGCACTGCCGTGGCGCTGCTGCTGATCGCGCGCAGCACATTCTCCTTCCTGCAGTGGTGCGAGCGCACCCTGGCCGGTCTGCGCCAGCTGCGCAGCAGCCTGCTGCAACTGCTGGCGCGCCTGGCCACGAGCCTGCGCGAGGCGGGTAAGCGCAAGGCAGGGGGCGCCACGGCGCTTCCGCGTTCGCCCGAGGCTGTGGATGGTCGGGTCGAGTGGTTGCCGAGCGAGCAGACGGGCGCGCCGCCGGCTGCCGTCTCCGCCAAGGTGCGCGCGAAGCTCGGCCTGCCCGCGCCGGCGCCCGCGGCCGCGCTGCCGGCCATCGTCGAGGCGGGGGCTGCAGGGTTCCAGCCTGCGCTCCCGCTGGGCAAAGGCGAGGCGGGCGAAGAAGCGGCCGAAGAGAGCCCACGGCCCACGCGTGCTCGCCGTCGCAGCCGCCCTGCCGTGGAGGCCGAGGTCGCCGAAGCCGCCGAGGCCCCGGAGCCCAGCCCGGCGCCGCCGCCTGCGCGCAAGCCCACCGCCAGCGCGGGCCCCACCATCGTCGATACCCGCCCGCACAGCCGCATGGTGCGGGCAGAGGCTCCCCGCGAGGACGCCGGCCCGGGTGCCTACGTACCGCCCTCCCCCGAGCTACTCCACCCCACACCGGCGGAGGCCAGCCCCATCGACCGCCAGCGCGTGCTGGAGCTGGCGCAGCGCCTGGAGGCCACCCTGGCCAACTATGGCGTGGTGGGCAAGGTGGAAGAGATCCATCCGGGCCCCACCGTCACCACGTACGAGGTGGCGCCGAAGGAGGGCACCAAGGTCAGCAAGGTGGCCTCCATGGTGGATGATCTGGCGCTCGGGCTCTCGCGCAAGGTGCGCATCATCGCGCCCATTCCGGGCAAGAGCCGCATCGGCTTCGAGCTGCCCAACGACACGCGCTCCGCGGTCAACCTGCGCGAGCTGATCGAGGATCAGCGCTTCGAAAAGCTGGCCGAGCGGGCGCCGCTGCCCGTGGTGATGGGCAGGGACATCGTGGGCGGTCCCTTCTACGCCGACCTGGCCGCAATGCCCCACGTGATCGTGGCCGGGGCCACCGGCGCGGGTAAGAGCGTCGGGGTCAACGTGATGCTGTGCAGCTTGCTGTTCCGCCGCACCCCGGCCGAGCTGCGGCTGTTGATGATCGACCCCAAGGTGGTCGAGCTAGCGCCCTTCGACGGCATCCCGCACATGTTGCTGCCGGTGGTCACCGACATGAAGCAGGCGGCCAAGGCGCTCAAGTGGGCGGTGGACGAGATGGAGCGCCGGTATCAGGCGTTTGCCAGCGCCGGCACCAAGAACATCACCACGTACAACCGCTGGGTCGACCGGGTCCGGGCCGGCGAGCTGCCCCCGCCCGACCCCGCCGAGATGGAGCTGCTGTCGGGTGGGGCAACCGTGACCTCGCCCATCGGGGAGGTCGAGATCGACGCGCCTAATCTTCCGGACCGGCTGCCGTACATCGTGATCGTGGTGGACGAGTTTGCCGACCTGATGATGCAGCAGGGCAAAGAGGTCGAGGCGGCGGTGGCTCGTCTGGCGCAGAAGGCGCGCGCGGCCGGCATGCACGTGGTCCTGGCCACGCAGCGGCCGAGCGTGGACGTCATCACCGGCATGATCAAGGCGAACTTTCCAACCCGCATCGCCTTCCGGGTCGCTCAGCGAGTCGACAGCCGCACCATCCTCGACGAGCAGGGGGCAGAGCTCCTGCTCGGGCGCGGCGACATGCTGGCCAAGATGAATGGCGCAAATGAGACCCTGCGCGTGCAGTGCCCGTTCATCAGCGAGGAAGAGGTCAGCGCCATCACCGACCACCTGCGGCGCCAGGGCTCACCCGTCTATCATGACGACATCCTGCGCGGCGGTGACGACGATGAGGAGGGCAAAGGTGCCGCGGATGAACCCATCGACCCGCGCTTCGACGAGGCGGTTCGGATCGTGGCGGAGACCCGGCGCTGCTCCACCTCCTGGCTTCAACGCAAGCTGGGGATCGGCTACAACCGAGCTGCCAAGATCGTCGAAATGATGGAGCACCAGGGCATGGTGGGTCCACCAAACGGGTCCAAGGAGCGCGAGATATGCATTCAACCGCACTGACCAGGCGCGCTGACGCGGCCCTCGTCCACGCGGTGCGGGTGAGTGCCCGGGCATGAGCGCGCGGCTCTCCTCGGTGTTCCCGCGGCCCAGCGCCAGCGATCCGGACGACGTGGTCTGGACCCTGCAGACCGCGGCGGTGCAGTGGCAGCGCGGGCTGCGCGCCGACGCCATCGTCTGGGTGCGCAAGGCGGCCGATCTGTCCACCCAGGGCGGCCGTGCCAGCCGTGCCGAGGAGCTGCGCAATCACGCCGCGCGCCTCGCCGAGTTCCTGTGGTCCGATCCCGAAGAAGCGGGCGCGCCGGACTCGAGCGCACGCTCCGGGCAGGTGCCGGTGGGGCGCCGCGTGATCAGCGAGGAGGATGAGGACGAGATCATCGAGGTGGAGGAGCTCGACAGCTACGAGCTCGAGTTCACCGAGACCGACCTGCCCACCCCCGAGGACGCGGTCGCCGACATCTCGCCCGAGGATCTGAGCTACTACCAGGGCGAGGAGGCGAACACCGAGGGCGGTGTGTTGCCCGACGATCTGGATCTGCAGAGCGACTCGCCGCCGCGCGCCGCGGCCGACTCGTTCTTGAGCGTCAACCCGGAGGAGGACGATGACTCGTTCATCAGCGTCAATCCGGACAGTGAGAGCCCGGAGGAGGGCACCGAAGGCGATACCGTCGAGGTACGTGCCATCGACGAGAGCACGCTGGACGCGCACCGCGAGGCAGAGGACGTCGACTCGTACATCGAGGTAAATCCGGAGTCGATCCCCATGGCAGCGTCGCCGATCCCGGCGTCACCGCTGCCCACCTCCACGCAGTCGGACTATCCCACGATGCCGCGCATCGAGCGGCCGCCGGCATTCCGTCCTGGCGGCTTGCTCGACAGCCTCGAGGGCACGCGCCTGCCCACAGTTCCTTCTCCCGCCAGCAGCGAGGCAGAGGCTGCGGCCGCCAGTGTGCTGCAGGGGCTGCAGACCGCACCGCCCGGCGCCGCCGAGCTGCCGGAGGGCTTGCGGCCGCCGGAGAGTGCGCCGCCCGAGGGCCTGCTGTCCGACGCCTTGCTCTCGGAAGAGGTTTCGCCTCCGGAAGGTCCGCCCGGAATCGACGGGCTGGCCTTCGAGTCCGTCGAGGCGCTGGCGGACCTGCCGGAAGAGGCCCAGCTCGAGCTCGCAGCGGGAGCGCAGCTCATCACCTTGACCTCCAGCGAGGAGTACCTGCTGCAGGAGGGCGCGGCGCTGATCACGCACGGGCAGGTGCACGTCACCCTGCCGTATTCGGACGTGAGCGGCGAGCGCATCGGCGGCGGCGCCGTGGTGTCGGCACGGGGCTCGGTGGAGTCCGGTCCGCTGCGCCTCATCGCCGGCGCGGAGCGAACACGGTTGGTGGCGTGGACGGACGAGCAGCTCTCGCGCGCGATGCGTGACTGCCCGTGGGTGGAGGATGATTTGCGGCAGCTCGCCGATCGTCTGCAAGCGCACGCGGGCGCGGGCCTGGGCCCGCTCGGCGAGCGTCTGGACGACGCGCTGCGCGCGGCCGTGTACGAGCGCCTGCAGGTGCGCGTGCTGGCCCCGCGCGAGACGGTGGCGGAGCGCGGCAAGCCGCTCAAGGGTCTGTTCGTGGTGGCGGTGGGGGACCTGCGGGTCGGCGGTACCGGCACGGAGATCATCACCTCCGGACAGTTCGTGTTCCCGGGCTGTGTGATCGGCGCGGAGCCCGCGCCGGCCGACGTCACCGCGGGGCCCAAGGGTGGGGTGGTGCTGTTTGCCAGCCGCCCCATCGCGCATGAGCTGATGATGAGCGTGCCGCCACTGCTGGAGATCCTGGCGAGCTGACGGCTGGGGAGCCTGCCGGCGCGTTACGCGGCGCGCTGAACCTGGCTCTGCTGCGGGTAGCCGTGTGCGCGGCGCTGCTCGGCGCCGGAGAGCTCTGGCAAGCGCCGCGCTGACTGGCAGCCGGGCGCGCCCTGCGAGCTCCGGCGTATGGGCTCGGCTGGGCGTTGCCGCTGCTCGCTGGGCTCAGCTCGTGGCTGACGCGCCCCGGAGCCCGAGCCCGTGCGCGCGGCTGGCGCTGCTCTCGGCCTGGGCGCAGAAATGTGCCAGGCTGTGCCAGCGGGCCGTCAGCCCTCGATCTGCCAGAGCAGCTGCTGGTGCCCCTGTGCACCTGCGAAGCGCAGGCCCAGCCAGCGCGCCTGCGGTGAGACGGTGGGGCGTCCGTCGAGGGTCAACACGGGGAAGCGGATTTTGTGCACCACCCGCCAGGGCGTCGTGTACGGGAAATACGTCAGCTCCGTCGCGCCGGGTCTGTTGATGCGCTCGATCTCGCTGGGTGCCGTCTCGTTGCCCTGATCGTCGATCAGCCGCACGATCCACGCGGCGTTGGGCGCCGTCAGATCCGACCACGGACGGCGCTGCGCGTACAGCGCCACGTAAAACTGATGGTACTTCTGCGTCTCGGCCAGCGAGCTCTGCAGCAGCGCGTGGGTCTGATCGACGGTGAGGCGATAGTCTTCCGCGTAGCGGATGGCGTACGCCCAGCGGAAATCCCACGACTCGTATGTGGCCGTGGCGGTCAGGAAGTTATCGAGCGCGCTGAGGGAGACGATGCTCTCCTCGCGCGTCCAGCGCCGCAGCACCGACTCATAGTCGGTGGCCACGTATTCGCGCGGGCCCTGGCCCATCTGGACCGTAGGCGGTGCGCACCCGGCAGCCAGCAGCAGCAGGCCCGCGCCGCTCAGGGCGCGCAGGGCAAGGCGGCGGCGCAGGGTTGCAGGGCCGCGCAAAATGGCCGGGCCGCCAAGAGCTGCAGGGCCGCCAAGAGCTGCAGGGCCGCCAAGAGCTGCAGAGCCGAGCAAGGGCGGGCGGGGCACGCCGCCAGTGTACCGCTCATTCCCCGCGGATGTCGAAAACACTCACGACGACCATGAGCGCCAGGAACATCAACAGGCCGATGGCGTGGATATGTGCTTCGACCCGCGCGTTGGGCTTGCGCCGGGCCACGCCCTCGTAGGTCAAGAACACCAGGCGGCCGCCGTCGAGAGCCGGGAAGGGCAGCAGGTTGAAGCCGCCCAGGTACGCGCTGAGCATGCCCAGGATGTACAGGTAGTCGTCCATCCCGCGGTGCGCCGCCTTGCCGATCTCGCGGCTGATGCCGACGGGGCCGGTGAGCGAGGCCTTCTCCTTGCCGGTCACGATGCGGCCCAGGCCGACGACCAGGCGGTACACCACCTCCGCGGGCCGCACGATCGACATCGTCACGGCCTCGCTGATGGCCACTGGCTCGCGCACGGTATCCGCGGGCGCCACGCCGATCACGCCGCCGCCGTTCTCTGCCTTGGGCTCCGGGGTCACGGTCAGGCGCACCGACTTGCCCTCGCGCAGCACCTCCACGTCCAGCGGGCGATTGGGGCTGGCCAGGATGATCTGGCGCATCTGCTCGAAGGTATCGATCTTCTGGCCACCGATGCCGACGATCTTGTCGCCGCTCTGCATCTGCGCCTTGGCCGCGGCACCGCCCTCGACCAGCTCGACGGTGGTGGTGGGCACGTGTTGCCCGCCGATGAGCAGCGCGCCGAAGAACAACACCGACGCAAACAGGTAGTTGGACAGCGGCCCCGCCAGGATGGTGAGGATGCGCGCCGGCAACGAGGCGTTGGCGTAGCTGCCCTTGTCGTCGGGGTCCGCCTCTTCGAACGGATTCATCCCGGCGATCTGCACGTAGGCGAGGAACGGGATCAGCGCGACCTGATAGACCGTCTCGCTGTCACGCGGCTGGTGGCGCCAGATGGGCGGCCCGAAGCCGATGCTGAAGCGCAGCACTCGCATCTTGAAGGCTCGTGCCACCAGGTGATGCCCGGACTCGTGCACGACCATCAGCAACGCGAGGCCGAAGACGGCCGCCAGAATTCCGGTCCAACTCATCTTGTCCCTTGGTTATAGTGTCCGGCTCACCCCCCCGCCACGACTTAGGTCCACCACCCTGAGGTGCGCTGCAGGGGGCGCGGCCCGCGGGACGAGCTTGCGGTAGGCCCGTTCCCCCGTTGTGCGGTCGCGTGGGCGCTGCTAGCGTCCGCGCACGTTTTTTTGCCTTGGGCCTTTCGGGGGCGACGCCCGGTCGAGCGACTGACCCCTTTCGGGGCCGCGCGGGCGTGACGTTTCGAGGGACCCGGGGCACAGACAGTGTCCCTTCAGCAGCGGGCTCGAGCCACCGAGCCTGCCGAGAGAGCAAGGTACTTCCATGAGCCAGTCGACCCCACCCGAAGCCATCGGCGGCGAGGCGAACATTTCCATCGAGGGTGGCGCTGCCATTCTCGCCCCCGTCAGCGCCTTCCAGGGCGGGGTGCCGCCGGGGGCGCTCATCCTGCTGCCGCTGAAGAAGCCGACGGATGAGCTGATCGAGAGCATGAAGACGGGCCCCGTCGCGCTCACCCCCGATCAGATGTGGAAGCTGCTCGGCTTCAACGGCCCCGCGGTGCAGATCCAGGACGCGCAGGGGCGGCCGATCACCGTGGGTCTCGAAGACCTGCTGTCGAGCCTGGAGAAGCACTGGCAGGAGAACCCGGATGATCTGAATCGTGGGCGGCTCTATGCGCAGGAGCTGATGAAGTACCGCCGCTCGGAGCAGGCGGAGAAGGTGATGGCCAAGGTCGTCGCCTCGGGCGGCAGCGGTCAGGACTGGCTGGGCCTGGGCGTGGCACAGGTGGCCAACGAGAAGTGGGACAAGGCGGAGAGCACGCTGAAGGGCGCGCAGAACCTGATGCCGGACAATCCCTTCCCCTCGCTGCACCTGGCCAAGGTGTATCGTTCGAAGGACGATCGCGCGCTGGAGCGCCAGATGGCGGAGAAGGCCATCAGCATCGATCCCAACTGTGTCGAGGCCTGGGCGTACCTGTTTGCGAGCGTGCGCGACACCGACGGCGATCAGGCGGCAGAGGCTGCGCTGCAGCAGTTGGCCAACGCCGAGCCGAACAAGAAGACGGCAGCGCCGTTCGTGGCGATGCAGGGCGTTTACGCCGCGAAGGAAGAGACGCGGGAGCAGGCGCTCACCTGGGCGCAGCGCGCGGTGGAGCGTAACCCGGACGACACCCTGGCCCTGATCAGCCTTTCGGCGCTGCACGGCGCCAAGCAGGATTTCGCGGCCATCGTCGCGCTGCTCAGCAAGCACGAGGCCAAGATGGTGCGCGACGTGCGCCTGGCCAACAACTACTTCGAGGCGCTGTTCCAGATGCGCGAGATGGAGAAGGTCACCAAGCTGCTCAACGCGCTGGCGGGCTCTCCCGATCGCAACGTCAAGCAGTTCGCCGTCGATCGCTCGCGTGCCGTGGCGCAGTACCTCCAGCAGCAGCAGCAGGCACTGCGCGGCGTGGCCGCCAACGCCGGCGCGCCTGCCGCTGGAGCTCCGCGGCCCGGTGCCCCGCGTCCGGCAGCCAGCCCGCGCCCGCGCTGAGTAGCTCTCACGGCGGCTGAAACTACGGGTCCCCGGAGCTCGGCTCCGGGAGACCCGTTTTTTATGCCCAAGGCCGGCCCAGCCGGCGCGAGCGGTTACATAACGAACCCAAAGCCGCTTTGTTGGCCATGGGCGGTCGGCCCGGGGAGACTCGCCCCGTGCAAGTTGGTGACAAGATCGCGGGACGCTACCGCCTGCTTCGCCGCCTGGCCGCGGGCGGGATGGGCGAGGTGTGGGCCGCCAACAATGAGCTGACCAACCGCGACTTTGCCATCAAGTTCCTGCTGAAGGAGTTCGCCAGCAACGACGAGGCGTACAACCGCTTCGTGCGCGAGGCGGAGACGACGGGCAAGCTGCAGCACCCGAGTATCGTCGACGTCTTCGACGTGGCGCAGACCACCGATGGGCGGCCCTTCATCGTGATGGAGCTCCTGGTGGGCGAGGGCCTGGATGAGCGGCTCAAGCGCGAGGGCTCGCTGCCGCCGCTGCAGGTGGCCGCCTACTTCTCGCAGATCGCCATGGCGCTGGACCTGGCGCACCGCGCCGGCATCGTGCACCGCGATCTTTCGGCCTCGAACATCTTCCTGGCGCGCTCGCGCGAGCACAACGGTATCTGCCCCAAGATCCTGGACTTCGGCGTCAGCAAGCACCTGGGGCCGAGCGATGGTGCGTTCCAGACGTGTCACGGCGCGGTGCTCGGCAATCCGCTGTATATGAGCCCGGAGCAGGCGCGCGGCGCCGAGCAGGTCGATGCTCGCACGGACGTGTGGTCGCTGGGCGTGCTGATGTACCAGGCGCTGACCGGCGTGGCGGCGTTCGCCTCGCGGAACTACAACGCGCTGATGGTCGACATCATGACCCGGCCGCACCGGCCCGTCCAGGAGCTGGTGCCCTCGCTGGATCGCGCGCTGGCGGGCATCGTCGAGGGCTGTCTGGTCAAGGATCGCACGCGGCGCATCGGCTCCGCGAGCGAGCTCGCCGAGCGGCTGGCGGCAGTGGCGCGGCGGCTCGGTCGCAACGAGGAGAGCTTGCCGGATACGCCGCGGCGGCGCGCGACGGATCGGCTGCCGCCGGTGCGCGGCGTGGTCGGCGCCCTGGCGCACCCGTCCAACGCACCGCTGCGGGGCATGGACCGGCTGGTGCCACAGGGCACCAGCTACGGTCGGGTGGCGTGGCTGGCGGGGCTGTGTGGGCTGGCCCTGGGTGCGCTGAGCGCCTACGCCATCGTCAGCTGGCGAGCGAGTGGCACGAGCAACGGCCCCGTCGCGGTGCCCGCTGCTGTCACTCCGCCGGATCAGGTGGCGCGCCGCAGCGCCGAGTGAGCCGCGCCGGCACACGCCGGCGCCCTGCCGTCCCGCGCCGTATCGGCTTCGCTCCAGATCGCTGCTTACCTGCGGGGTGCCAGGGCCGCGCTTCAGGAAGCGCCGGCTGCTGCCGATCACGACAGAGTTAACATGAGGGCGGGGGATAAAGGTCGCGCTCAGGGGCACGCAGGGGCTGGCGCAGCGCCCGAGAGCGCGACGCGCCAGGCCGAGATCTACCTGGCACGCCAGCCCATCTTCGACGCCTACCGAGAGGTGCACGGCTACGAGCTCTTGTACCGGGCTTCGGCCGAAAACCGCTTCACGGCCACCGAGGGGGAGCACGCGACCTCCGCGGTCATCGCGCGCACGTTCCTGTCGCTGGGGCTGGACAACGTCACCGGCGGCAAGCTCGCGTTCATCAACTTCCCGCGCCAGCTGCTGATCGAGGGCGTGGCCACGGCGCTGCCGCACGATCGGGTCGCGATCGAGATCCTGGAGGACGTGAAGCCCAACCCCGAGCTGCTGCAAGCGGTGGAGCGGCTGAAGGACTCTGGCTACACGGTCGCGCTCGATGACTTCGTGCTGCTGGACCCCGAATATGAGCCGCTGCTGGCGCTCGCGGACGTGGTGAAGGTGGACTGGCGCGCGTCGGAGCCGAAGAGCCGCGAGGCGATCGCCCGCCGCTTTGCCCAGCACGGCCCCAATCTGCTCGCCGAGAAGGTGGAGACGGAGGCGGAGTTCCAGAACGCGGTGGAGCTCGGCTACCGCTACTTCCAGGGCTTTTTCTTCGCGCACCCGCAGATGGTGAGCGCGCGCGAGCTGCCCGCGTTCAAGCTGACGTACCTGCGCTTGATGAAGGAGATCCAGCAGCCGTCGCTGGACTTCGATGCCATCGAGCGCATCGTCAAGACGGAGAGCACGCTCCTGCACTGGGTGCTCAAGCGGGTCAACTCTGCCGCGTTTGGCTTTCGCTCGCGGGTGAACTCGATCCGCCAGGCGCTGCTGGCGCTGGGCGAGCGCGAGCTGCGCAAGTGGGTGTCGGTGTTCTGCATTGCCGGCATGGGCAACGACCGCCCGCAGGAGTTGCTGGTGCAGTCGTACGTGCGCGCGCACCTGTGTGAGGAGCTGGCGCATCGCTCGCCCAGCTCGCGCTATCGGGGCGAGGCGTTTCTGGTGGGCATGCTGTCGCTGCTGGACGCGGTGATCGGGCGGCCACTGTCGGAGCTGCTGGCCGAGCTGCCGCTCTCGCCCGAGGCGCGCAGCGCGCTGCTCGAACGGAAGGGGCCGCTGTCGACCATGCTGGCCTGTACGGAGGCGTACGAGCGCGCCGACTGGGTGCAGGTGGCGGCGGCGGCCGAGGCGCTCGACCTGCCGCTCGGCGAGATCTCGGCGGGCTACTTCGAGGCGATCGCGCAAGCGCAGGAAGTCTTTGGTGATATTTCGCCGCCCGCGCGGGCCGCCCGGCTCCCTCAAAAGGGGCTGCCCAGGAAGAAGTGAGAGCTTCAGGGGTCCGCTTGACACCTGAATGAATTATCAGTAGTCTGCCCCGGGCGATCGATGGAGTACATCGATCACGAGAGCGCAATCAGGCCGCCAGGCGCGGCGATACCGCTCGGAAGGAGCCTTGCCCGTGCTGGAAGACAAGAACAAGCAGAAGGCCTTGGAACTCGCGATCGGCAGCATCGAGAAGGAGTTCGGGCGCGGCTCCATCATGCGCCTGTCGGAGGGGCAGAAGATCGGCGGTGACGTGGCTGCCGTATCCACCGGTTCCCTGGGGCTGGACGTGGCGCTCGGCATCGGTGGCTATGCCCGCGGCAGGATCGTGGAGATCTACGGTCCAGAGTCGAGCGGCAAGACCACGCTCACCTTGCATGCCATTTCCAGCATCCAGCGTCAGGGCGGCGTGGCCGCCTTCATCGATGCCGAACACGCGCTCGACGTGACGTACGCGCGCCGGCTCGGGGTCAAGACGGATGAGCTCTTGATCAGCCAGCCCGACTACGGCGAGCAGGCGCTGGAGATCGCCGATATGCTCGTCAACTCCAACGCCGTCGACATCATCATCGTCGACTCCGTGGCGGCGCTCGTGCCCAAGGCGGAGATCGAGGGCGAGATGGGGGATTCGCACGTGGGCCTGCAGGCGCGCTTGATGAGCCAGGCGCTGCGCAAGCTGACGGGCACGGTGGCACGCAGCAAGTGCGTGCTGATGTTCACCAACCAGATCCGCATGAAGATCGGGGTGATGTTCGGCAGCCCCGAGACCACCACGGGCGGCAACGCGCTCAAGTTCTACGCCTCGCAGCGCCTGGACATCCGCCGCATCGGCGCCATCAAGGAGGCTGCCAAGGACAAGAAGGCCGGCGAGATGGTGGTCGTGGGCAACCGCACCCGGGTCAAGGTCGTGAAGAACAAGCTGGCTCCGCCCTTCCGCGAGGCGGAGTTCGACATCTTCTACGGCAAGGGCGTGAGCCGCTCGGGTGAGGTCGTGGACATGGCCGTCGAGCTCAACTTGATCCAGAAGAGCGGCGCCTGGTATTCCGTCGGCCCCGAGCGCATCGGTCAGGGGCGGGAGAATGCGCGCGCCTACCTCGAGGAGCACCCCGAGATGCTGGCCAAGCTCGAGGCGCAGTTGCTCGCCCATAACGGCATCGGGCCCGACGCCAAGCCGGCGGAGGGCAGCAAAGAGGGCGCAAAGGCCGACTCGAGCAACCCCGCGGCCAGCCGGGCCCCGAGCAGCGCGGACGATGAGGACGAGGACGAGTCTGAATCTGCCAAAGGTCGGCTCAAGGTAGCGGCCAATGGTGCCGCCAGCAAAGCGGCCCCAGCGGGTCCGCCCGCCAAGCGCCCCGCCACTCGCGCCAACTGACCCTTACGCACCTGCCGCGCTCGCCGGGCGCTCTGTCGCTCGGCGAGCACTGTCCGCTCGGCGAGCACTGTCCGCTCGGCGACCGGCGAGCCCGGGGTTGTACTTTGACGAGCGGAGCGCTCTGCAACGCCTCGAGCGCTTCGGCGCGACATCGGCCGCGCCCGGCTCGAGACTTCGACCATGTGGTCCTATGCCTTCGGCGGCCTCATGCTGGCGTCGGTGCTGTCGTGCGCTGCGAGTACACCAAAGGGGAGCCTGTAACGGCCTCCGGCAGGGCGCCGCGAGCGCGGGTGCATGTGCTTTCGGAGCACGAGGGGCGCCGCACGTTCGTGATCGCCTTCGGTCCGGGCGATGACGCCCTGGCGGGTTTGAATGAGCTGGCACGCACCCGTGGCTGGAAGAGCGCTCACTTCAGCGGCATCGGTTCGTTCTCGGCTGCCACGCTGGGCTGGTACGACTTCGAGCGCAAGCAGTTCCGGAAGCTACCGCGAAGCGGCACCCTCGAGGTGGTGGCGTTGCACGGCAACGTGGCGCTCGATGCTGAAGACGTGCCACTCGTGCACATTCATTGCGCGGTGGGGGATGAAGCGGGTGCGGTCACAGGCGGGCACTTGCTCGAGGCCACGGTCGCAGCGACCCTGGAGGTGGTCCTGACGGAGGAGCCCGTACCGGTGCGGAAGGGGCTGGACGAAAGCCTGGGCTCCAAGGTCATTCAGTGACAAACTCATCTGATGAAAGAGGTCACCCAGTGACGTGCTGAGTGCAGGGCTGCCGCTGGAGGCACTGGTATGCTGCTCTGCGCAGGTGTGCGGATGGTTGATGACGGTGTTGGACCCGACGTCAGAAGACATGGATATTTGAAGAGACGATGTTTGAAGAGACAATGTTTGAAGAGACAATGTTTGAAGAGACAATGTTTGAAGAGACAATGTTTGAAGAGACAATGTGAGGGACCCAACGCCAGGGGTGGCCGGGTGATTGGCCCTGCAACCATATTTCCGGCATAGTAACGAGTGGGGAAGTTCGTGGCTTGCTGCAACGGTCGCCGGGGTCCTACCGGGTGCGCTGCGGAGCTACTGGACGTCGAGGGAGCGAAGCAGAGAGGTAGGGTCGTGGCAAAGCGCGTGCTCATCATCGATGACTCTTCTGACGTGCGCCGTCAGGTCTGTGGTGCGCTGGCCGGCGCTGGCTACGAGATGCTGGAAGCGGGTAACGGCGTGGAGGGCGCTGCGCAGATTCGCCAGCAGCAGGAGCTGGCGCTGATCATCTGCGACGTCAACATGCCGCAGATGAATGGGCTCGACATGCTGGAGGTCGTCCAGGACGAGCTCGCGCGCCGGCGCATTCCGATCGTCATGCTGACGACGGAGGGCAAGGCCGAGATGATGGAGCGGGCGCGCAAGGCAGGCGCCAAGGGCTGGATCGTCAAGCCATTCCAGGATCACCTGTTCGTGGCCGCGGTGAACAAGCTCACGCAGTAATCCAGCTCACGCAGTAATCCAGCTCACGCAGTAATCCAGCTCACGCAGTAATCCAGCTCACGCAGTAATCCAGCTCACGCAGTAATCACGCGCTAGAACTCGGCGGCGAGCCCGGTCACCCAGGTGTTTGTGCCGACGTTCATGCCGTCGTAGTCGCTCACCGACCACTCGAAGAACAGGTACGAGTTGTTGATGCCGGCGGCAGAGTCCAGCTCGCGGCCTGCCGAGGGCTCCAGCACGTCGAGCAGGAACATGGCGCCAAGCGCTGCTTGCGTGCCGACGGAAGTATCTCTGGCCGGAACCCCGCCGTAGTCGGCGGTGCCAGTGCCGTCGTTGATCCACCACAGCGCATAGCCCAGGCCGAACTTGCCGTAGCCCACCAGCGGGATGCTCAGCTCCCGCGCCAGCACGTCCACCCGCAGCACGCCGACGGCGTACATGGGCATGATGTTGAGGGTGGTCTTCTGCCCGATGTCGCCCTCGGAGGACTCTGACGGAAGGTCAGGACCGGGAGGTAGCTCCGCGAAGCAGCTGGATCCCTCGATGCACGGCTTATTCCGGGCAGACCAGCGCGTGTAGCTCCAGCCGAGCCCGACGCCCAGGCTGCCGACGTACGGCACGCGCCAGAGCTGCACGTCGAACTCGAACCCGAACTGAAAGCGCGGCTTCGTGCCGAAGAAGTCGTCGAGCACGGCGGTCGACGCGCTGTCATCGACCCGCGGCGCATAGGGCCCAAAGCGCAGCTCCACTGCCATGTTCTGCGGCGAGAAGTCATTGCGCCGCTCGATGCGCGGCACGGGCCCGAACGCGGGCGCAGGCACGGTGGAGCGCCCGGGGGCGCGCATGTCCGGCGCCGAAGCGCTGGTGCTCTCCGTCGAGGTGCTGGTCTCAGTGGACGCTTCCGCGGAGGCTTCTGCCTCCTGGGCCTTCGCCGGCGCGCTCACGCCGAGCAGGGTTACACCGAGCAGGGCAGCGACCATCGCGGGCAGCGCAACGGCTGGCGCGAGCGAGCGACGGCAGCTCATGAGCGGCTCCGGACGCGGCGCACCCGCAGCGCGACCAGGAGCAACCCGAGCAGCGCGACCCCTGCTGGCGCGGAGCTCCGGGCAGCAAAGCTCATCGTGCAGAAGCCCCCGCCACCCATGCCACCCTGGAATTTATAGCGTTCGAAGAAGTCCTCCACTTCCTCCGGCGCGGCGCAGCGGATCTGGGAGAGCACGCCGGGATTGTTCAGCAGGTCCTCTCCCGCCACCCCGACGGCGTACAGCTGGCCGTTGGTGAGGCCGCGGGTGCGGACCTCTCCCGCGCTCTTGTTGGCGCGGCCGCACTCCAGGGAAATGCCCTCCCGCAGCGCGGCCTCGAAATTCGGGCGCTGGCCTTGCACCAGCAGGTTCTGCTCGCAACGGGCCGCGGCGGTTCCCGCGTCCGCGGCTCCTGGCGCGACCACGGGCGCACCCGCGTCCCCCGCTGGCTCGAACACATCCGTCGGCTCCACGTCCGCGATCGTCCCCGCTGGCACGCAGTAGGCACCGATGCGCTCGAGCTGCAGGTCTTCCTCCAGGTTGCCAAAGGACACCGTCAGCTGATCTTCGCCCGTGCTCACGTCAATGCCGGCAGGCGGGTTCGGCCCCACCAGGTCAAAGCCCGTGCCCTGCGCGCCCCCCGTCCAGCGCTGCACGCTGCCGCTCACGGCTCTGCCGCCGTCCTCGATGAAGAAGAAGAAGGTGAGCTGCTGGCCATCTTCGTCGGTGCTGGTTTCACACACCTCCGGCCCGAGCCCGGTCGAGATCGTCAGATCCGCGCGATCCTGCTCGACCACGGTGCGCACCGGCACGTCGATGGTCATGTCGCGCCGTGCGGTCTCGCTCGCCACCAGCCAGCACTGACCACGGTCGGCGTTGCCACGCTTCTCGTCACAGGTATCGTTGCCGGCCCACACTTCCACGGTGGCGCGGGCGTTGTTGACGGTGATCGGAAAGACGAACACCTCGTTGGCGATGCAGTCCTGGTAGTTGATCCACCAGGGGCGCGTGTTGCGATAGTCGTAGCGGCGCGGATCCGGGCGCTCTTCACCCGGTACCGGACGAATGCGGCCCACCGTGCCGATGGTGATGGTCTGCGCCGACGCGCTCGTGCTCCACAGCGCGAGCAGCCCCACTACCGCGACCAGTAGCCTCGCCAGCTTCCAGCAGCCGCGCGCTGCCAAACGCTCACTCATCCGTGACGGCATCCATCCTCGACATCTGCTCTGCACCCGACCTTGGCTCCTGATCGTGGCCTGTCGCCTACCGCGCTCTCCGCGCGTTTCCAGCATAGTCCGTGCCAGCACGCAATCGGGCTCGATCTACGCCACCGCAGTGTTGGCCAGCAGCGGTCGCCGGACAAGTTGGCCGTCTCGATTTCGCAGCTTCGCCAATCTGACAACGGGCGCGACGGCGCCGCGTCACTTCCCGCTCGAGAAGCTCGGGCCGGGGGAGCGCGCGCCCCCGGAGCCGCGCAGTGGGGGCTACAGCCGGATCTCGACGTGAGTCCGCTTACGCAAGCTGTCGAGCCACTGCCGGCGCGTGGTCTCCATCTTCTCGGTGTACACGCGGCTCTGCAGCTGCGGCTTGGCCTGCTCATACGGAGGGATCTGCGAGGCCGAGCGCTCGACGAGCTTGATCACCAGCCAGGCGTCGCCGTGGCGCAGCGGCTGGGTGATCTCTCCCACCTCCAGCGCGGCGATGGCCGAGTCCACCTCTGGCGGCAGCTCGCCCGGCAGCATCGGCGCGAGCAAGCCGCCGCTCTGGCGCGTGGACGGATCGGACGAATAGCTGCGCGCGAGCTCGGCAAAATCGGCGCCGGCACGGGCCCGCGCACTGAGCTGCGCGGCTGTCTCGCGCACCCGCGCGGCGCCGTCGGCGCCACTGCCCGGCGGGATCTGCAGTCGGATCCAGGCCGCGCGGAACTCGAGGCGCCGTCGCTCCTCCAGCTGCAGCCGCCGGTACGTGCTGCGCATGTCGTCCTCGCTGATGCGCATGCGGCCCTGCACGCGCAGGTTGAGCATCTTGGCATCCAGCAGCTGGCGGCGGATCTCCTGCCGGTACTCCTGCAGGTTCATGCCCGTCTTTTGCGCCTCTTCGTACACCTGCTCGATGCTCACCTCGTTCTGCTTGGCGACGCGCTCGATCGCAGACTGGATCTCCTGGGCGCTCACCGTGATGTTGGCGCGCACGGCCTCACGCCCCTGCAGCTCTTCATCCACCAGGCGCTCGAGCAGATCCTTGTACAGCCGGGAGAGCGCCACGTTGCGCGACGGCCCCTCGGGTACGTTGGCGTAGATCTGCAGCTGGAAGGGGCGCGCGCGCTGCTGCAGATCACTGAGCAGGATGGCCTTGTCGGCCACCACCGCCACCACCCGCTCCACGGTGGCCGCCTGCGCCACCCCGGGCTGCAGCGCGGCACCGGCGCCTTCGCCGAGGTACTCGCCGAGGCCGGGCACGCCTCCGAACAGCAGCGCGCCGAGCAGCGCGGACAGGGAGAGGCGGAAAGAGCGGGGGCAGGACATCGACATCACTTTCATCTTCGCAGGTAGGAGCGCGCCTGCTCGGTCACGAACTCGGCGGCAGGCCAGTGGCGGTAATACGACGCGAGCAGGACATCGCTACCGTCCTCCTTGTTGGTTTGCTCCTCGAGCTTGCCGATGACGCGCACCAGGGAGCGCGGCTGCAGGCCGCTGCCCAGGCTATCGCTCTGCCCGAGCGGCACCAACGCGTGGAGCCGCGCCAGCTCCTGATCGCCGACGGTCACGCGACAGGTCTCTTCACTGGCGTCTTCGCACAGGTTGCGCGCGGCGAGCCGGCGCACGCTCAAGGTCAGATCCGTGAGGCCGTCCCGGCCCTCGGCGCGCGCCAGCACGATACCGAACACTTCGAGCTTCTTCTCCCGCCACTGCGCGGGTAAGCGCCGAGCCATCACCGGATCGTAGCGTTCCGCGCCTTGCAGCGCGTCCTCTTCAGCCCCGAGGGGTGAATAGATGCGGCTGTAGCCGTAGGGACCGGCGGAGCTACAGGCGAACGGGGCGCTCGCCAGGGCGAGCTGAAGGAGGGGGAGCCACGGACGGCGCACGGCACTGCCAAGTAGCACGGCAGATCGGTCGAATCTACGCTCGGTTCCGAGCTCAGTGCAGAGCGCGCGAGGCCCGTCTGCGGCGCTGCGCCTCACCGCCGACGCGCAGGGCCAGCTCCGCGGCGAAGGCGGCCAGCAGCACCAGGGCCAGCTCCGGCGAGGCGTCGACCGAGCCGGGAGCATGGTCCGAGGCGGCGCGCAGGGCGGCTGGCCGCACACTGCCTGGCGGATCGGTGATCTCCCGCTCGTCGATGCGCGCCGCGCGGACCTGGACCGCGCCATCACTGGTCACGACGTAGCGCCCCGCCAGCTCTGGGGTGGCCAGCTGCTCTCCGGGAGTGCAGGCGGTGGAGGACTCGGCCTCCGCCTCGCAGCCCTCCACGGACAACCGCAGGGGCCCCTCCGGACCCTCGATCTGTACCGAGCGCGCGGGTGGAAACGTCCAGCGCTCACCGACCCAGGTGGTGCCCGAGCCGCGACGCTGCTCCGCCTCGCCCAGCAGCTGATCGAGCAGGGCCAGGAAGACCGGACGCACCGCGAGGTCGCTGTGATCGACGCTGGCGGGCAGCCCACAGGTGAACACCAGGCCCGCGTTCACGGGCCGCCGCAGGAGCAGCGGCGCGCCGTCCCCCCAGCTGCCGATCACCACGCTGCCCGGCAGCCCCGCGCCGTCCAGGCGCATGCGCCCGCTGCGGGTGAGCGCCGTCAGGCTCTGCGACTCGGGGCCGAGCCAGCTCAGGCTGGCAGGGTCTGCGTCCAGCGGCGTGGTCGTCAGCTCCCAGCGCGCGTTGCGCTCCGCAAAGGGCTCCAGGGTGGACGAGAGCTGCAGCGCCGCCGAGGCGGGGCCCAGCAAGCCGAGAGCAACCCCGCCGGAATCGAGCCACTCGCCGAGCGCGCTCCGGCTCTCCGGGCCGAGCCCCGGGGGATCGTTGACCACCAGCGCGGCGTATGGCTGCAGTTCGCGGGCATCGTCCGGCAGCAACGCCAGCGGGCGCACGATCGCCTCCGAGCGCACCGCCAGCAGGCCCTGCTCGATCACGCTGGGACCTCCGGTGACCACCCCCGCCGACGCTGGATCCGTCACCACGGCGACGTTCAGCTCGCTGCCGCTGGGCGAGACGCGCACCCGATCGTTGCTGGGATTGTCGTCGGGCGGGGTCAGCTCCAGCTCGAAATCGGCGCCGGGATCGCGGGTGACGAAGCTCAGCGTCTGGTTGCCGGCATGTGGCTCCAGCGCCAGCCGCGCCAGCCCCTCCGGATCGGCGAGCAGGCTCTCCACCGGCTGCTCCGCGAGCACGCGCAGGTTGCGGGCGCCGCTGGCCGTGCCGGCACACGTCAACGTCACGTTCAGGCGATCGGTCTGACGGCGTGCCTCGACCAGAGCGCAGTCATTGACGGGTTGCCGCAGCGTCTCCAGGGGCGCGGACACGTCGGGCGCGTCGATGGCCGAGCCCGCCAGATCGCCCAGCACGATCAGCTGGCGCTCCGAGCGCTCCAGCTTGGCCAGCGCCGAGCGCGCCAGGGTGAGGGCATTGTCCAGATCGGAAGCGCGATCGCTCTGGCGGAGCTCGCCGAGCGCCGCGCGGGCCGCTTGCAGATCCGTGGTGGGGCTCAGGGCCACCCGCGCGGGCTTGCCCGAGAGCACGATCGCGACCGCGTCGCCGTCGCGCACCGAGCGCAGCAGCTGCCGGGCGCCGGTCAGCGCCGCGTCCCAGCGCGTCTCGCCATCGGGCGTGCGGGCACGCATGCTGTGCGAGTCGTCGAGCACGAGTGCCAGGGCGATGGAGGCGCCCTGCGGGCGATCGACGCTCAGCCGCGAGCACTGCACGAACGGCGTGGCGCCCAGTATCGCCAGCAACACGACCATCAGCGAGCGCAGCCCGAGCAGGGTGCGATCCTCCAGCCGGGCGCGCTCGCGCGAGTGCGCCTCCAGGCGTGCGACGAGCGCCGCAGGAGGAAACACCCGCTCCGGCGTGCGGCCGCGGCGCAGCAGGTGCGCGATCAGCGGCGCGACCACCAGGAGCCCCACGGCCAGCGCGGCGGCCACCAGGAAGCTCATGCGCCACGCCCCTCCGCAGCGCGCAGGATGGCCCTCACCGAGCGCACCGGATCTTCATCGCTACGACACACCACCAGCTCACCGCCGTGCACGTGCAGCGCCGCGCGGAAGCTCTGCTGCAGCGTTGCCAGCGCCTCCAGGTAGCCGGCGCGGGCCAGGCTGGCGTTCGTCTCCACCTCCAGACCTCCCTCGCTCGCACGCAGCCGCACCGGGCCCTCCAGCGGAAAAGTGGCCTCCACTGGATCCAGGATCTGCGCCACGATCACCTGACGGCCCGCCGTGCCCAGCGCGCTCAGCGCGCGTGGACCATCGGCGCCCAGCTCCAGCAGGTCCGACAGCACCACGATCAAGCTGCCGCGGGTGGAGCGGCGGCCCACGGCCTGCAACGCCGCCTCCAGCTGAGCGCCGCCGTCCCCCAGCTGGCCTGCCGCCCGCGCCAGCGAGAGCTGGACCAAAGCTCTATCGAAGGCCTCCAGCCCGCCCGCCACGGGCAAGGACTGCACGTCCTCGCCGCCCAGGAAGTCGATGCCCACCGGATCACCCGAGCGCACTGCCACCCGGGTCAGGGCGGCGGCCAGGAGCGCCGCGAACTCCAGCTTGGTCGAAGGCGCCTGCTCCGAACGGAAACCCATCGAGGCGGTGGCGTCGACCAGCAGCCGCAGCTGCCGCTCCGTCTCCGTCTCGAATTGCTTGATCAGCAGCCGCTCATGCCGCATCAGCGCGCGCTGATCCAGCCAGCGCAGGTCGTCGCCCGGCAGGTATTCGCGGTGCCCGGCGAACTCCAGCCCCGCCCCCCGGCGGCGGCTCTCGTGGCTGCCCACCCAGAGCCCGTCGGCGATGCGCCGGGCCGCCAGCCGCAGGCGGCCGAGAGCGGCCCAGTCGAGTCGTTGGGAGAGCGAGCTGCGCATCGACCGTGACCGAGCAATCAAGCAGCCGGAGCCGGGGCTGTCAGCAAGAATTCAGCGAGGGTGATCCGGAAGGGCAAAGGGGGCGAGCTCAGGGACGGACGGCGCAGGCCGCCAGCAGCTTGGGGCTCAACTCCCGCGGATCCAGCCGGACGTGCGGCGCTGCCAGCCGCCACTGCCGGCAGGCCTCGGCGGCGCGACCGCGGTTGCCGAGCGCCGCATATGCTTCCAGAAGTTGCCGCTGCACGGCCGCGCGCTGCGGCGTGGTCAGCTCCGAGCCGGCCAGCAGCGCCACGCCTTGCGAGACCGTCTCCACGTAGCGCCCCGAGCGCACGTTGGCGAGCAGCGCGGGCAGGGCTTCGGCCGCGGCCGCCTGTTGCCGGCGCCGCTCCCCACCCAGCCCCGACCACTCCAGGGCGGCGCGCGCGGCTTCGCGACCGGCTTCGCTCAAGGTCAGCTCGGTGATGGGCAGCAGCAGCACCTGGCCGGGCTGCAGCGGCGAGTCTTTCAGGCCATTGTACACGGCCAGCATCCAGGCCCGCTTTTCGCTGCCAAAGAAGCGCTTGGCCACGGACTGCAGGGTGTCGCCGTCTTCGGCGACCAGCCGCAGATTGTAGGGGATGACGATCTCCGCGCCATCCACAGGGCGCAGCCAGGGCTTGCTGTCGTTGCTGAAGGCGAGCACCGCCGCGCGCTCCGGCGCTCCGAGCCAGCGGGTGGCGAGCTCCGGCCAGCTGTCGCCTTCAGTGGTTCTTCGATAGGCGAGCGCCGGGACCTCCAGGCGGGTACCGGGGACGAGCGCGCTGCTGCCGGTCCGCTCGAGCCCATTGGCAGCAGCCAGCACCCGCTCATTCTCGACCCGGCCATAGACGCGCTGCGCGATGCCTGCGAGGGTGTCGCCGGTCTTCACGATCAGCGGGAAGGCGCTCGCCTGAGGCGCGCACAGCGTGAGTGACGCGCCCAGCGTGAAACACAGGAGGCAAAGTACCATGCGATATGACTGCATTGTTCCTCCTGTAATGGATCTAAAGGCCCGCGAGACGAGTGGAAGATCGTATCGAAGGGAGTCGAAGCTGGAGCACCTGGTACGCGCAAACGCGACTTCGTTTCCGAGTGCCGCGAGCAGCGCTCCGGCAGGCTAGGCAGAGGCGCCGCAGCGAGGCGAGAAAGCGCTCGAGATTCACGGCGTTCGACGCCACGCTGCTGGCGCCGCGCGAAGGGGTCGTGATACACCGCCAGCGGCCTTAACTTGCCTCGTGCGGGGTCGCTTTTGTCAGTCGTTGCGACCCTGGATTCAGTGCTGAGAAGAATATTTTCGCCAGCGCCAAACACGCGAGAATGAGACGATTTTTCGTGACTATGTTGGGGGCCAACCGAATACTAAGGCACTGGCAGGTGGATGCTTCCCGCCTGTGCAACGTTAACAATCGTAGCCGCAATCAGTGAGGAATCTGTGATGAAACAAACTTTGTCGCCGGCACTGCCGGCGAGAGTCCGGAGGGGTCAGTGGAGAGCATTGGCGCTGGGCGCCGCCTCGACGCTGGCAATGGCCTGCTCCTTCGGTGAGGTCGATAGCGGACCCGAGATCGATGGTCCCAGCGTCACGCCGGTTAGCCCGGGCGCCACGGAGACTCCTGAGGACACCGCCGCGCCGGTCGTCACCCCGCCCGACACCGGTTCGAATACCGGCAGCGATCCCGCTGCGGAAGAAGTGGAAGAGGAGTTCAACGGGGACGACCCCTTCACCACGAGCGAGCTGGGCCGCCAGGTCAAGCAGATCCTCGAAGTGAACTGCGCCAAGTGCCACCAGGGCACCAAGTCCGGCGACATGGACTACATCCTGGAGCTGGATGAGCTGGTCAAGAACGGCAAGATCATCCCGGGCGACAAGGAAGACTCGGACCTCTTCGTCCGCATGCAGCAGCTGAACATGCCGCCGGCGTTCGAGCGCGTGCAGCGCCCGACGTTTGGTCAGATCGACCAGGTGGGGCAGTTCATCGACGAGCTGGATCCGAACTACGGTGGTGCGGCCAGGCCCTGCGAGCCGGTGGAGTTCCAGACCCACGACGAGCAGATCGCCGCCATGGCGGCTGATATTCGCACCCTGGATGAGACGGATCAGCCCTTCACCCGTTATCTCACGATCACGTACGCCGCCAACGCCGAGGGTGAGACGGGCTGCAGCCTGAATGTGACCCGCCAGCGCTACGCACTCTTCAAGGGCATCAACAGCGTCTCGACCGAGCCCAACATCGGCAACCCCTACCCGATCGACGCAGCGGAGACGATCTACCGCATCGACATCCGGGACTATAACTGGGACCGCGACATCGACCTCGAGGACGACGGCGTGGTGGACTTCGCCGACGCCTGGCTCGCCATCGTGGACGCCTCGGGTCAGTACGCGATCGAGTACGCCGGTGACCAGGCCGACGACCTCGTTGCGGACAGCCAGACCGCAGTGCCGTTCCTCCCGGTGAACGCCTTCATCCAGTTCAGCGAGATCAACGACCTGTACTACGCGCTGATCGGTGCCCGCTTCAACCTGTTCGAGTTCGAGCGTGAAGTGCTCTTGATCGACACGGTGGAGGAGATCGCGGACAACAACCTGCTGCGTGCCGGTTTCTCGAACTCCGGTGTGTCCAAGCAGGAGCGCGTGCTCAACCGCTTCGACCAGGGCACGGCCGGTGGGTACGCCTACTGGATCAGCTTCGACTTCGACAACGGCGATGCCGTCAACAGCCAGGGCAACGAGAGCATCTACCAGGATCCGCTCGGGTTCGGGTTTGCCGGTGGTGAGGCGATCTTCAACCTGCCGAACGGCATGCAGGCCTACTACGTGGCGAACGCCGTTGGTGACCGCCTGAATGCGGCTCCGGTCGGCGTGGTGATTGACCCGGCGCAGAACAACGGTGAGGTGGTCAACGGTGCCTCCTGCCATAGCTGCCACAACGCCGGTATGATCACCTTCACGGACACCGTCCGTCAGTTCGTGGTCGAGAATCGGACCCTGTTCGATCGCGACACGTACGAGGACGTGCTGGAGCAGTACCCGAGCCCGCAGGAGTTCCAGCGGGTGATGGACGAGGACAGCGAGCTGCACGTGAGGGCTGTCGAGGAATCGGGCGTGCCGCGCAAGACGCCGGATCCGGTCTCCCGCGTGTTCCTCGACTTCCAGCTGGGCAACATCGACCTCGAGATGGCCGCTGGCGAGCTCCAGGTGAGCAAGGAAGAGCTGCTCGATAACCTCGACCTGCTCAACCCGCAGCTGCAGAACCTCGGCACACCGGGTGGTTACGTGGATCGTCAGATCTTCACGAACAACTACCTGGACTCGATGTGCCAGCTGCACACGGTGGACGAGAACCAGCCGTTGAACTGCCCATGAGCAGAAGACATTAGAGCGTTGCGGCTCTGAAGCAAAGATCCCGGCGGCGCCTTCGGGCGCCGCCGGGCAAGTCTTCTAAAGAAACCGATGAGGCCAACCTCATCGGTTTTCGGCGTTTGTACCCCGAACAACCTGGAACGTAGCCCCCACCCAAGCTCACGCCCCAGCGCTCACCCCGCACACCTCCCTCGAGCTCCGAAGAGCTTCGAAAGCCCCTGATTGGGGGCCGGGCTGCAGCCACACGGCCCTCACCCCACCTCGGGGCGCTACACGCCCGGTGCTGTCACACCCTCCAGCGCCCCCCCACCGCGAGCGCCCCCACGACGAGAGTGTCCGGCAGCGTCTGCATCTCCGTCCCCCCGCCGCACGCATTCGTGTTGCCCGAACGCCCCGGCGCGTCTCCATCCCGCCCTCTTCAGGAGCGCCGCCGGCTACGGTTCGGGCTATGCCGCGGTCGGCATTTCACGGCGGGCAGGGGCGCGCAGGGCGGCGGCGGCGAGCAGGCACAGCGCTGGGCTGATGGCGAGGTGGTAGCGGTCATCGCCGAAGAAGACGATGTGGGTGAGGGAGGTGATGGCGAGCAAGCCGAACAGGTAGATGAAGCCGGGGGAGAGGGGTGGGGAGCCTGGCAGGCGTAGGAGTCCGATGACGGGGATCACGACGCCGATCCAGAACAGGGGGCGGCCGGGCAGCGTGAGTGCGTAGGGGACGAAGAGCAGGAGCCCGAGCACGATGGCGAGCTGGCACCAGCGGGCGTGCGGGGGGAGGGTGTCGCGTCGCCAGAAGCGTCCGACGGTGCCGAGCAGGGCGACACCCATCAGCACGTGGTGGAAGGCGGTCATGACGTTCATGAGTCGCCACTTCTGCTGTTCATCCCAGGTGCCGGGGCGGGCCTCGGCCAGGTAGGCGATGGCGAAGGACTCGTGGTTGTAGGTGTGGCTGAGCTTGAGTGGGATGCGGGAGAGCCACTGCTCGGGGTCGCGGCGAATGGCGGCTGCGCCGACCTGGGCCCAGCAGCGGTCCTGCGCCACGGGCCCGTCGATGCCGTGGCAGCCGTCCTCGGGGGTGAGCGGGCGGAAGCGGCCGGTCTCGCTCAGGGCGCTGATGGCGAGGTTCCAGCCGCCGTTGGTGGATACGAGGGTGCAGCCGTCGAGCACCAGGCAGTTGCGCAGGGTCCAGGGCGCGAGCAGGCAGGCGCTCATCACGCCCGTCAGGGCCAGCTGGCTCAGCCGGCGCAGCCAGGGGCCGCGAAACAGCGCGAGCAGCAGCGGCGCGGCCAGCAGGGATTGCGGGCGTACGAAGGTGCTGAGCGCCAGCACCACGCCGCACAGCAGCGCGCCGCGACGCAGATGGCCGAGCTTCCATCCGAGGTAGCCGGTGAGCAGCAGCAGGAAGCCGGCGAGCGGCTCGGTCATCACCAGGGTGCAGTACAGGATGAGGCCGGGATGCAGGCCGAGCAGCAACCCGGCGGCGCAAGCTCGCGAGCGGCCGAGCAGGTCGAAGGCGAAGAGAAAGCCGACGACGGCGGTCAGCGCGCCCACGACGGCGTTGACCAGCGGCGCGATCTGATGGCCTGCGCCGAACACGGCATACACGGCGCCGAGCAGCGCGCTGTAGCCGACCGGATAGTGCGACCAGGGCCAGCGCTCCGGCTGGACCGCGCTGGGATCTGCATAGCCGTGGCCCTGGGCGATGCTCAGAGCGCCGCGATGATAAAATGCGCCGTCCCAGGTGGGCTCCACGTCGAAGGCGAGCACCACGGCGGCCCGCACGGTCAGGCTCAGGCCGAACAGTGCCAGCGCGAACATCACGTCGCGCGCGGCGAAGGCGTGCTCGTCCGGTGCATCCGCCGCGCGGGGCAGCGCTCCGCCCCGCCCGCGCTCCGCCGTGGCGCTCATGCCCGGTCTGCCGGGTTGGTCTCGTTGCGCCACTGGCTGTGGCGCCGCAAGTAGCTGCGCGCCACCTGCGTCGGATCGAGCTTCAAGAACTTGGCGATCTCGGTGATGAAGCCGCGCAGGTACACGACCGCCGGCAGCTCGCTGAAGTTCTCGTCCTCGATGGCCTGGAGCTGAACGGGATTGATCTTGGTGAAGCGCGCGATCTCTTCCAGATCCACGCCCAGCGACTCGCGCACCTTGCGCAGCAAGCTGCCGGTGAAGGCGGTGTTGGGGCCGATCTCGTGTGCGAGCTCGTCTCGCAGCAGCGCGCGCTCGGCCTCCAGCGCCGGATTCTGCCCGGCGCGCGGGGCCAGCAGATCCTGCTCGCGGTCGGGAAAGGTGGAGAGATCATACGCGCGGCGCTTGAGCGGATCGAGCAGGGTGTCGTGCGCCTCCTCGATGCGCGCGCGCTCCACGCTCAGCTCGTCTTCGCTCATCAGCGAGCACAAGGGCAGGCTGCCGGGCGAGAAGATCTCGCGCTGGCGCTTGTATGCCTTGCGCAGCTCCTCGTCACCCGCCGCGGGGTGGGTCATCAACATGTCGTACAGGGTCGGGTCCGTCACCCGCGGTGAGGCTGGAGTGGACTGCAACTCCAGGTGCAGTGCGCTGGCCAGGCCCAGCACGCGCCGGGCGAGGCGCTCGAGGTTGCGCGCGCTCTTGGTGGCGGGGTTGTCGATCAGGAGCGGCCGCTGCCGGTTCATGCTCAACCAGACCGCGTCGTCTTGCTCGACGTGTCCGACGTAGTCGAGCGTGATGCCCAGATAGCGCGACGACAGATCGCTCATGGCGGGCCCGAGCTCGTTGTGCTGCTTCACCCGCGCGCAATTGACGACCAGGTGCGGCCGCAGCCGGGCCAGCTCCTGCCGCGCCAGCTCGCCCAGCGCGCCGTCATAGGCGCTCAGCCCCTTGACCACCTGCAGCGGATTGGGGAGCGGCGGCAGGCGCGCCAGCACGCGCTCGAGCCCGCGCAGGTTGTGCCGGTCGCGCATCAGCTTGCCTCGCAGCCGGCGCTGGAAGAGCGCGCGCAGGAAGCGGTACGTACCCTCGACGCTGGGCGGCTCGGGCGTGGTGACGCACAGGCCCAGGTCCGCGCGCAAGAATAGCTCGAGGTTGGCCGGATGGGTGCTGACCCCGAGATCGATCAGCACGTGATCGACGTCGAGCGAGCGCAGATCCTGCACCCAGCGCGGCTTGCGCCCGGGCCGTGAGGGCTGCGTCAGCCCGACGCTGTAGCGCTGGGGCTCGAGGAGCAAGCCCGGCACCAGCGTCTTGACGGGCCGTAACCGATCGAGCGCGGTATCCTCTGCGGGGCCGACGCAGACCTCCGCCGGTACCCCCAGCATCGAGTGGAGAAACGCACCCGCGGGGTCGGCATCGATGAGGGCGACGGTTCGGCCAAGCTGCGCCAGGTACACCGCCAGATTGACCGCGACCAGGCTGCTGCCCACCCCGCCGCGGCTGCCTGCCACGGCGAGCACGTGACGAACGCGGGGCTCCACATCCACCGGGATCTCCGGATCCGGCAGGAACTCGTCGTGGTCCATGCGAGCCTTCACCTGTAGCGCAGCGGCGTGGGCTTTCGTAGCCAGATCCACTGCTGCTCGGCGATGCAGCCGGCGCCGCCAGCGCCTGCTGCAGGGCTCCAGGAGGGGGAGCGCTCCCCACCCGCAGCGGGTCCAAATTCCGATCGCCTCGGCTGAAACGGGGCACTAGGCTAGCGAAACCATGGCGAATCGCAGTGAGCGGCAGCACGGCCGCGGCAGGGCGCCCGGCGCCCGCGCTCGAGCAACGGAATCGCGGGCCCGGATGGGCGGCGCAGCGGCCAGAGCAGCTCGGGGTTGGCTGCGCGCGGCGCTGGCCGGTACCGCTCTGTTCGGCTCGATCGTTCTTGGCACGGCCTGTCGCTCACCGGCCGACTCCCCCAAGGAGCCGCCTCCGCCGAACGAGGACCGGACGGCGCCGGTCCAGTTGCCGGGCGTGGACACCTCGGCGCTGACGCCGCGCGAGGTGGGCAAGTGGCGCGAATACGTGTCGGAGCTGTTGGCGCCGTGTCCGGACCAGCCCGTCAGCATCGCCACGTGCGTGAGCGAAAATCGGGCGTGCAACACCTGTCTGCCCGCGGCGAAGCTGCTGGTCGAGCGGGTGCGCCGGGGCGACAGCCGCAGCGAAGCAGAGAAGGCGTTTCGCGCGCGCTTCTCGCCCGAGGCGGTGAAGTCGATCGATCTCACGGGCTCGCCGGCAAAGGGCGCCACCAGCCCGGTGGTGACCGTGGTGGAGTGGGCGGATTTCGAGTGTCCGTTCTGCGGCGTGGCAGCGCCGCTGCTCAAGGCCACGGTGGAGCGCTACCCGAACGAGGTGCAGCTGGTGTTCAAGAACTACCCGCTGAGCGCGCACGAGCACGCAGAGGCCGCAGCGCGCGCCGCGGTGGCGGCGGCTCGTCAGGGCAAGTTCTGGGAGCTGTCACAGGCCATGTTCGCGTCGCAGAAGGTGGGCTTGGATGACGCCACCTTGCTCAAGCTGGCTCGCGATCAGGGCCTGGATCTGAAGGCATTCGAGGCGGATCGTGCGAGCGAGGCGACCGCGGACGCCGTGGCGCGCGATCGCAAGCAGGCGGATGAGCTGGGCCTGCAGGGCACGCCCATGATCTATATCAACGGTCGCTTCTTCAACATGGAGCTGTTCGATATCCGCAACGATCTGCAGCCGTGGATCGAGCTGGAGATCGCGCTGAACAGCTCCGCCAAGCCCACGCCGGGCGCTGCGGCCGGGGGCGCGGGTAGCGGGGCGGCTGCTACGGGCAGCGCGGGTGCTGCGCCCAAGGTCCAGGGCGTTGCCGAGAACAGCAAGCCCGCTAGCGGCGGCAAGTCAAACTGAACGCACATGCGATCCAGCGCTGACGCGGGCGGCTGCTTCCCCACGGGGCGTCACTATCCGGGCATCGCGCACCTGATCCGGGCCGCGGCGCGCGGCACGGCGGAGGAGTGGTCTCCGGATTTGCCCGTTGCCGATCTGCCGCTGGTCTCGCTCGACGTCGAGGCGACGGGCCTCGAGCCCGGTGTCGATCGCGTGGTGGAGATTGCCTGTGTGGTGTTCGAGCGTGGCGACAGCGCGGCGGGCGAGCCCGCGCTGCGCATCGAGCGGCACTCGTGGCTGGTCAATCCCGGGCGGTCCATCCCGGAGGAAGCGCAGGCGGTGCACCACATCACGGACGAGATGGTGCGCGACGCGCCCACGTTCGCGCAGATTGCCGAGCCGCTCCTGGCCGTGCTCGCGCGCGGCGTGCCGCTTGCCTACAACGCCGAGTTCGATCGCGCGTTCTTGCTGGCGGAGTTCGCTGCTGCGCGCATCGCGCCGCTCACTCCGCCGCCCGCGCTGCGCAAGGGCGTCGACTGGGTGGATCCGCTGGTCTGGGCGCGCGAGCTGCAGCAGGGGGAGAAGAGCCGCTCGCTCTCGGCAGTGGCAGAGCGCCTGGGCATCGAGATCGGTCAGGCGCACCGCGCCGCGGACGACGCCACGGCCGCCGGACACGTGCTCCGCGCCTTCCTGAGCGACTCGCGGGTGCCCAGCACGTACGCGGCATTCGTGCGGGAGCAGAAGCGCCTGGCGCGCGTGCACCGCGACGAGCGCGTGGTCTGGCGCAGCTGAGCCTCGCGACGTCGCAGCGCCGCTCAGGGCAGACCCGCGTCTGGCCCGGAGAAGGGCAGCGGCAGCCCGGCGTCGCCCCCGCCTGCCGTCACCTGCAGCAACACCTCGAGCACCACGCGTTGCCCTGCGCTCAGGGTCAAGCGCCGGTGCTCCGAGGCCGCGCTCGGGTGATCGAGGCGCACGAAGTGCTCGCCCGCGGTGAGCCGCAGCGGCGTGGCAAAGGGCGTCGTCTCGAGCTGCACGCCATCCACGAACACGTGCGCCCAGGGCTCGGCCACTACCAGGAGCTCGGCGCCGTTCTGCGCCGTCCACTGCGGTGGCGCTGCGGGCGCGGCCGGGTGAACCGCCTCCAGCCAGGACGAGAGCAGCGCTCCGCCGGCAATGAGCAGCAAGGAGGCGCCGCCCAGCCCGAACAGGGCACGCCTCAGACCGCGCCGCGCCTCGCGGCGCTCCACGACCTCGAGCAGCGGGCGCTGAGCGGCAGCGGCGCTCTGCGCCGTCAGGCCCGCGCGCGCCAGCACCCGCGGCACCTGCGCTCCGGGCTCGGCCAGGGCTGCGCTGCCCAGCACGTGCTCCAGCGCGCGGATCAGCTGCTCCAGGCTGTCGAAGCGCCGCTCCGGTTGCTTCTCCAGGCAGCGCTGCACCAGCCGCTCCAGCTCGGGTGAGATCTCGGCGCTGCTCGGGCGCAGCGCCGGCGCGACGCTGTGCCGGATGTCGTGCTCCGTGGTGCGCTCGTCGGCGGCGCGGAAAGGGTGGCGCCCGGTGAGCAGCTCGTACAACACCAGCCCGAGCGAGAACAGATCGCTGCGCTCGTCGGGGCGCTCGCCGGCGAGCTGCTCCGGGCTGAGATAGCTGGACTCGGACGCGCCGGGCTCGGTGTCGACGGGCTCGGCGTCGGGCCCGCTGCGCAGTAGCGCGAGCGAGAAGCCGCTGAGCTTGGCGCTGCCCTGACGGCTGAGCAGGATGTGGCCGGGCTGCACTGCGCCGTGGATGACCCCGACCTCATGTGCGTGCCGCAGGCCGCGCGCGACCGCCAGGATCAGCGCCACCGCGGCAGCTGGCTCGAAGCTGCCGGGCGGGCTCAGTCGCTGCAGCGAGGCCAGCACCTCGGCCAGGGACCAGCCATCCACCGCCTCCAGCACCAGCCACAGGCGCGGCGGGCGCTGCACGAGATCCAGAATGCCCAGCACGTTGGGGTGCTCGAGCCGCGCCAGGATCGTGCCTTCCCGCTCCAGGCGGTGCGCCACGCTGGAGGAGAGTGGCACCTCGGACCGTAGCGTCTTGATCCACACCTGACGTTGCAGGCTTTCGTGGCGCGCCAGGTACAGCTCGTGGCTCGGCCCACGCTCGAGCAGCCGGAGCGCGACGTACGGCTCGAAGTTGGGCAGGTCAGCCACCGGCGCGGCCGCTCTACGCTCGCCCGATCGCCGCCACCCAGCGGATGGCCCACAGGCTCAGGCCCAGCATGCACAGCGCCAGCGCGCACACGCCCGCGTCAAACAGGGTCCAGCTGCGCGGGCGCGCCACGACGGGCTCGGGCGCTGGTGCGGCGGGCGGCTCGTCGCCGGCGCTGGGGATCGGCTTCGTGTAGCGCGCCGCAGCCACCTTGCCGGCAGGTGGATCGACCGCCACTTCCTCTGGCAGCCGCTCGGTGGGCCCCTTCTCCACCCGCTCCAGCACCTGCGCGGTGGGATCGCTGAGCACCAAGCTCGCTTCACCCAGCAGCAAGCGTGCGCCGCGCGGCCACAGGCAGCGCTCTTCCAGCTTCAGGGGGCGATCGTCGAGGAAGGCCTCGGTCTGGCCGTCGATCAAGCTGACCCACAGCTGGTCCCCCTGCCTGCGCAGCTCCAGGCAGCGCGCCGGCTGGTCCTCATCGAGCTGCAGATCAGCCGCGGCATGGCTGCCGATCAGGTAAGCATGGCGCGGCCGCACCAGCGGCAGACGGCTGTCCGAGCCCTCCAGCTCCACCGCCATGCCCCAGGGCTGTTGCTCCTGCTCCAGCGCGTGCTCCACCAGCTGACGTGCCAGCTCGCGCGATGCTCCCGGCTCCGAAGCAGCGGCGCCGCCCAGCCGCACCTCCACCCAGACACGACCGAAGCGCAGCAGATCGCCGTTGGCGAGCACGTGCGGGGCCTGCCGGGTCAAGCGCGTGGCGCCGGCGAAGGTGCCATTCTCGCTGCCCTCGTCCACGATCACGTAGTCGCTGCCGCGCTGGCGCAGGGAGGCGTGACGGCTGCTGACACTGGGATCGGGCAGCTGCAGCTCACAGCCCGGAGCGCGGCCGATGACGACGCGTGGTGCGTCGAACGAGAGCTCGGGCAGGGGGCTGATGTCGCCCGAGCGCAGTTTCAGAGTGACGGCCACGCGAGCGCGATGATGCTCGCCGGCCTCGCGACTGTCTACTTTGCGACGGCACCCCGGCGGCGCCGAGCGCGCCTGCAGCGCTGAATGCTTGCCCAGCGCCGCGCGGTCCGCCTGAAACTTGGCCCTGGAGCGCTGCCCGACTTACCGGAGAGGCAGACGAGGAGAGACGGGACACATGCAACACACTCACGATCGACGGGTCTCCGGGGTCCGGCGCGTCCCCGTGGAGCGCCTGGTGGATGTTTGCGGCGCCGCCGATCCCGCCTCGGCATTCCAGGGGCGCTCGGTGGATGTGAGCTGCCGGGGCATGCAGGTGCGCGCCAGCCACTTGCCGCAGCTGCACGCGCCCATCGTGGTGCGCTTTCACGAGCACGGCGCGGAGGTGATCGCCGAGGGCGAGGTGGCCTGGCGCCGCAGCGCCAGCACCGGCGGAGACTTCGGCGTGCGCTTCACCGCGCTGGATAGCCGCAGCGTGCAGACCTTGAAGGCGCTGTGCGGGGTGGCCGGGCTCGAGGAGCTCGAGGGTCACACGCAGCCGGGCGGCGCAGTGGCGCCCATCAGCACCCGCGCTCCCGGTCAGCTCGCTCCCGGTCAGCTCGCTCCCGGCCAGTTACGTGAGCTCGATCACGACACCGATCCAGCTCCGCCTGCCGCGCTGGGCGTGCGGCTGCACGTGGCGGGCCTGGCCGCGCCGCTGCAGGCGCGGGTCAAGGCGCAGGTCTCGAACCGGCTGGAGCTCGGCTCGCAGCTGGATTTCCTGCGGGTGGGTCGCGCGCTGGACGTCGAGGATCTCGCGTATGGCGGGCGCCGCACGGCGTACGTCGAGGCGCTCGACCTGAACGTGGATCCGAAGTCGCGCGTGCCCGAGCTGGTGGTGTCGGTGCGCTACGCCGAGACCACTGACCAGCGCGGCGCCGCTCGCAGCAGCACGCCCGAACCGCAGCGCGCGCGCTCGCTGGCGCGCGGGCGCGGCTCCTGGGACCGCGGCTCTTGGGATAAAGAAGCGCCGCTCACAACTCCGCCGCCCACGACGCCCCGGCCCGCATCGCAGCGGGTACGCACGCCTGCTCCGGCAGGGCTGGCGCCGGCAGAGCTGGAGCCAGCTGCGCGCGGCGTGGCGGAGCTCGGCAGTGATGACGCCGCTGGCGCTGAGGAGCGCGACACCACGCCCCCGCCGCTGCCGATGGGCGTGGAGCGTGCGGAGCGCGCCCCGGCGAGCAAGGTGGCCGCGAGCGCTGGCGGCTCGAGCGGCTCCAGCAAGGCCGCCAGCCAGCCCTCGGATAGGAAGGAGCTCGCCACGGCGGGGGCGAAGCCCGAGCTCGAAGAGCTGGAACGGGAGGAGCCGGAGCTCGACAGCACCGAGGTCATCCTGGCCCGCCTCGACAGTCTGCTGCGCGGCATGCCCGGTGCGGCGCGCGCAGCCGGCGAGCGAGTGGCGCAGTGGGGTGGTGCGGCCTCGCGCGGTGCCAGCTGGTGTTTGGCTCAGGCCCGGCGTGCCGTGAGCACCTCGCGGCGACCCGCGGCGCCGCGGCGCCGTACCGCGGCAGCGCCGCGCTCTTCCTCGATGCGCTCCGGCCCGTTGCGGCAGAGCTCGCAGCCGTCTTCGCCGCGGCCGCGCGCGGAGGACGCAGCCGAGGCGGTGCGCCGGCGCGGCACGCGCACCGTGCTGTATAGCTGCCTGATCGCGCTCGTGGCGATCGGCATCGGCTGGTTGGCGCGCCCCTCTCGGCAGCCAGCCCCGCCCGCCGCGGCGCACGTGGCCCCCGCCGCTGGCTCCGCGCTGGCGGCGTCCGCTGCGCCAGCCGCGACCCCCGCCGCCACGAGCGCCCTGAGCAGCGACGGCGAGAGCCTGCCGCCGCCCAGCTTGCTCACCCCGCGCGGGCCCAGCGCGTCGGTGGCGGAGGAAGACAACGACAAGAGCTCTGCGCCCGAGAGCAGCACCGGAAAGCCGAGCCAGGCTCGCGGCCAGAGCGTGGCCGCCGGCAGCGACGAGTTCGGGCAGGGGCGGCTGCACCTGCCGGTGATCTATCGCCTGCGCCTGGACGAACCGGGCGGTACGTTGCGCGGCGAGCGCACCGCCACCGGCTTCGAGATCACCATCGTGGGCCGGCGCGTGCTCGACTCGGGCAACAGCATCGCGAGGCGCGACTCGCGCATCGCCAAGGTGTCCACCCAGCACGGCCCGCAGGGCACGCGCGTGTCCTTCCGCTTCCGCGACGAGATCCCGGCGTACAAGGTGCGGCTGCGCCGGGACGCCGTGGAGTTCTTGATCAGCTCGTCTTGAGGGCGGCTAGCGTGGTCCGGCGCCCTTGCGCGTGACCCGCGCCAGCCGGGTGTGCGGGCTCATCTCCAGCTGCCCGCTCTGGTTCTCACCGCGGACCAGCCGGTGGCTGCCCGCGAGCGCGATCATCGCCGCGTTGTCCGTGCAGTGAGCGGGCGGTGGCACCACCACCCGCACTCCCCAGCGCTCCGCGTAGCTCGCCGCGCGCTCGCGCAGCCCGCGATTGGCGGCGACGCCTCCAGCCAGCACCAGGGTGCGCAGCCCCTCGCGGCGCACCGCGCGGAACGTGCGGGTCAGCAGCGACTCCACCACGTTGTGCTGGAACGACGCGCACAGATCGCGCAGCCGCTGGTCATCGCCGAGCGGGCCATTGGCCTCGATCCAGCGCGCGACGTTGGTCTTCAAGCCCGAGAAGCTGAACTCCAGCGAGCCCTGCCGGCGCATGGGCAGAGCCAGCGGTACCCGGCCGGGCTCGCCCTCGCGCGCCAGTCGATCGACGATCGGCCCGCCCGGGTAGCCGAGACCCATCAGCTTGGCCACCTTGTCGAAGGCCTCGCCCGCGGCGTCATCGCGCGTGGCGCCGAGCTCGCTGATCTGCTCCAGGTCGAGCCCGTCCACCCGATACAGCGCGGTATGGCCGCCGGACACGAGCAGCGCCAGGAAGGGAAAGCTGAGCTCCACCGGCGGCTGCTCCGGCTTGCGCAGGAACACGGCCAGCAGGTGCCCGACCAGGTGATCCACGCCCACCACCGGCAAGCCCGTGGCCCAGGAGAGCCCCTGCGCCATCTGCATGCCCACGAGCAGCGCGCCGGACAGGCCCGGGCTGCAGGTGACGGCGATGCCGCTGACGTCGCTCAGGCGCTTGCCCGCGCGCTCCAGCGCGGCGCGGTACACCGGCACGATGTTCTGCAGATGATCGCGCGAGGCGAGCTCCGGCACCACGCCGCCGTAGCGCGCGTGGCTCTGCACCTGGCTGTGCACCACGTCGCTCAGCACGGCGCCCTGCGCGTCGACCAGCGCCGCCGCCGTCTCGTCGCAGGAGGTCTCGATACCCAGCGTGAGCACGGAGTCAGAACTCACAGTCCGTGCGCCGTAGCTGAAACACGCCGAAGTCGCCAGGTGTATCTGGGCCGAGGGGTGTTCCAGAGCGCAACAGCCGGACCTCCGCGTCACCGGTGTGCATCAAGGAGACGACGGCCAGGGCGCTGCCCTGGCAGCTCGACTCCACCCAGGCCAGGAAGTTGTGATCGCGGGTGGAGCCAAATTCCAGCAAGGAGAGCGGGTCGGCAAACAGCTCGGGGGTGATCCGCAGCGGGGCCGCCTCGAACAGCGCCTGCGGCGCGCACGGGCCCGTCTCGCGGTCGTTGCTGCTCAGGGTGCCGGGGGCGCGCTGCAGCGCATCGATGTCGAGCGTGAGCCGTAGCTCCAGCCCCTGCTCGAAGCCGCGCCGGGTGAAGGCGCCGTCGATGATGCTGCCGCAGTACGCGCCGGACTCACCGGTGTCGAAGCGATCGAGATCGCGGCAAGCCGGGGCCAGCAGTAGCACGCAGCCAGCCAGGAGCGTGCGCCGAGCGCGGGCGAGTGCTGGGCTCACGGCTTTCGTTCCAGCAGCTGGCGCGCGGTCTCGCGCACCCGCTCCTCGGCGTCGCTCCGGCGCAGGCGCTCCAGCACCTCGCGGCTCGCCCCTGGGTCGATCGCAAACAGCGCGCGAGCCGCGGCGTCGCGCACCAGCGCGTACGGATCCGCCTGGGCAGCCCGGGTGAGCGCAGCGACGACACCCTGAGCGCTCGCCGCCTTGCCCATCTGCTCCAGCGCCTGTGCCGCCTGTCGGCGCAGGGACCAGTGTTTTCCCGGAGCGAGCAGCTGCACCACCGCCTGGGCTCCGTTCTCATCGGGGCGGGCGCTGAGCGCCGCGAGCGCGGTGCGCTGCACGGCCACGTCCGAGTCTTGCAAGCCGCCGAGCAGCGCCTGCCGCGCGGGCGGCTCCAGGCGCGAGCCGAGGAAGCGCAGCGCGCTCTGCCGTAGCTCCGGGTTGGGATTGCCGAGCAGCTGCTGAAAGGCCTCCACCACGCCGCCCGCGATGCGCTCCGCCGCCTGCCGCGCGCGCTCGGCACGGGCCTGCTCTGCCTGAGCGAGGCGCCGGGTCAGCGGCGCAAACGCCGGCTTGCCCGCATCGTCGAGCAGCAGGCTGGTCAGGCTGCGCGCCTCGCGCGGTGAGCCCCTGGCAGCGCGCGCCACGACCTCGGTCAGCTCCGTGCTCAGCAACTCCAGCGCGTCCGCCTCGCGATCGGGGGTGCACGTGCTCGGCTGCAGGTCGCGCAAGAGTGCGCGCGCGTCCACCCGTCCCTCGGGAACCGGCCAGGCCCGGGCCGGCGAGCGAGACCCGCTCACCAGCAGGCACGCCGCGCGCGTGCCGGAGGCCACGAGCTCTGGATCCGGGCTGATCAGCGCCTCCGCCACCGGGCCCCGGGCGCTGGCTGCGTCGAGCCGCGCCAGGCTGGAGATGGCGGCGGCTCGCACCACCGGATCGCTCGCCTCTGCGAGACCCTGCATGGTGCTGAGCGCGCGCGCCTCGCCCAGCTCCGCCAGGGCGAAGGCGGCCGCGGCGCGCGTGAGCTGCGCGTGCTCGCTGGAGGTGAGGATGCTCTCGAACAGCCGAGCGTCGCGGCGCTCACCCAGCCGCGCCAGGCCCAGCACCGCCAGGGTCTGCAAGGTCGGCGCGCGCTCGTCCAGGAGCCGCACCAGCGCGGGCCGCGCCTTCGGCGAGGCCAGGTTGGCCAGCGACCACACCGCTGCCACGCTGACCGGGTCACCGTCGCTCGCTCCGTCGCGCTGCAGGTACTCGTCGAAGCGCCCGAGCAGCGCCGGGTCACCGAGCGCGCCGGCGGCCACCATGGCGCGCGTGCGCAGCTCCGCCGCTGCCTCGCCCGCGGCAAAGTTCAGCAGGCTGGGGCCCGCGCTCTTGTTCTGGATGTGCGACAGCAGATCGATGGCGATGCGCTGCTGTGTATCGCGGCTGTCGCCGAGCGCGTCGAGCAGCGGCTTCACCGCGCGCTGGCCCAGCCGCGAGAGTGACGTGCGCGCTTGCGCCGCCACCTGCGCATCCTGGCTCTTGGCCTGGTTCGCCAGCGGGAAGGCCAGGGCTCCGTAGATCTCCACCAAGAGCCGCCGGTACACCGGGCGATTGGGGTGCCCGAGCGCGATCGGCAAGAGCTCCTTCTCCAGCGACTCCAGGCTGCCACGGCCCAGGTGGATCTGCATGCTCAGGTGCGCCGCGCGCGCGATCAGCTGCTCGTCGGGCGAGGCGCGCAGCACGTGGCGCAGCAGCTGATCGGCCTCGTCCACCTGCTGGCGGTTGATCAGGAGCTCTGCCAGCTGGAAGTGCACCGAAAACAGGCGGTCATTCTTGCTGAGCGCCTGCCGGAACTCGCTGATGGCGTTGTCGATGTCCTGCCGCTCGCGGTACATCTCGCCCAGGCGCTGGTGACCCTCTGCGTCGTCCGGGCTCAGCTCCACGGCGCGCGCCGCATACTCGATGGCGCGATCGTCCTGGTAAGACTCCGCCGAGTAGCTGGCCATGCGGGTCAGGTACTCCTTGGCGCGGGGAGGATCGAGCTCCGCCAGCTTGGCGAGCACGCCGATCGCCGCCTCCACGTTGCCCTGCTGCACCAGCGCGCGCTCCAGCCGCAGGTGGCTCTCGAGGTCGCCCGGCGCGCGCTCCAGCACCCGCCGCAAGGTCTTCTCCGCGGCGTCGAAGCGGCGCAGGCGCAGCTCTGTCTCGGCCAGCAGCCGCCCCGCCTCCAGATCGGGCGGGCTGGCGCCGAGCCGGCGCTCCAGCGCGGGCACGCGCTCGGCGAGGGTGCCCGTCAGGCTCCACAGGGTCACGATGTGCTGCCGGGCGTCGCGCGCCAGCAGCGCATCGCTCTGGCCGACGGCGCGCTGCAACAGCTGCTCCCAGAGCTGCTCCGCCTCGCGGTAGTAGCGCGCTCGCGTGCTCGGATTGCTGGCGCCAGCGCCCGCGCGCTCCAGGGCCAGGCCGTACGACTTGGTGAAGGCAGTGCGCTCCGGCAGCAGCTTCATCGCCTGGGCCAGCGCCTCCAGCGCCCGCTCCGGCAGATCGTGATCGAGGTAGACCTCGCCCAGGGCGTGCAGCGAGGCCGCGTCGTTGGGGTCGCGCGCCAGGCGCTGCCAGATCTTCAGCGCGCGCTCGGTCTCGCCGCGGGCAAAGTAGCGATCTCCCAGCTCGACCAGGTGACGCGGATCGTTGCCCTTCGCCAGGCGCTCCAGCAGGGTCATGCCGCGGTCGCTCTCGCCCATCCGCTCGTACACGTCGACCAGGCGCGCCAGGGTATCCTCCTGCTGGCTGGAGCGCGCCTCCAGCTGCGTGAGCACGCGCAGCGCGTCTGCGGGCTGCCCCCTCTGCAGGTAGGCGTCTGCCAGACGGAAGGAGAAGTCCGCGTTCTGCGGCGCCGAGCGGATCAGCTTCTGATAGTGGCCGATCACCTCGTTCAGCTCGCCGGAGAGCTCCAGCAGCTGGATCAGCTTCTGGCGCACCTCCACGGCGTCGGCATTGCGCGCCAGTGCCGTCTCGTAGCTGCGGCGCGCGCGATCGACCTGCCCCGTCTCCTCCTGCAGGCGCCCAAGCAACACCAGGCGATCGAAGTCCAGCCCGCGCTCCTTCTCCAGCCGTGCCACGAGCTCCGGCAGTCGATCCGCGGCGCGGTGCGCCTCCACCAGCACCTCCAGCACCTCCAGGCGCAGGCCGGATTGCGGGCTCGTGCTGCGCTCCGCCTCCGCCAGCACGCTCAGGGCCTCGGCATGTTTGCCCAGCTTGCTCAGCACCTTCCCCAGATCGCGCAGCGCGGGAGCGAGCGTGCGGCTGTCTCCACGCGCCAGCTCCACCAGCTTGCGGTACTCCGCCTCGGCGGCCTCGTACAGCTGGCGCTCCATCAGCAAGCGCCCCAGCTCTGCGCGCACGAAGAAGCTGCCCTGCGCTTCGCGCACGAGCTCGCTGTGATACTTGCGCGCGCCCTCCAGGTCCTGCAGATCGAGCGACCAGTTGATCAGCGAGCGCAGCGTCTCCTCTCGCTGCGGCCCCTGCTTCTCCAGCTTCAAGGTGGGGGCCAGCCGCTCGCGTGCGCCGCGCACGTCACCGCGCTTGGCCAGGAGCTTGGCCAGGCGCTGCGCCGGTGCGCGCGCGCCCGGCTCGGCCGCCAGCAGCTGTGCGTACAGCGCCTCTGCGCGTGCGCTGTCACCCGCATGTACATACACGCCCGCCAGGGTCAGCCGCGCTCGCTGGCCGTCGCTGCCGGGCCGCGCCGCGAGCGCCTCCAGGTGCTGCACCAGCGCGTCGAGGTTGCCGTCGCGCTGCCGATACAGCTGGACCAGGCGCTCCAGCGGAAACTCTGCGCCCGGGTCCTGCGCGAGGATGCCCTGGTAGCGCTGAATCAGGCTCTCCGTGCTGGCGTTCGCGCTGGCCTCGGCGGGGGGCGTGCGCGGCGCTGCCGGGCTGGCGGACTTGGGGCGGGTGGGCGAGGCCTTCCGCTTGCGCCCTTCCGGATTGAAATCGGCGGCGGCGACCTCGCTCGCACCCAGCACGCTCAGCGCGAGCAGGCACAGAACACGCGTGGCGCTCGTGCGCCAACCGAACCGACGAGCCACTCGCCTAGACTACTACGCCGCTCTCGCTGGCGCCGCCAAGCGTGGGTGAGCGCAGGCGGCTCGCGGCCACTCCGCTGGCCAGGCGACCAGGGTAAAATTCCGATCGCTTCGCTACACCCGGCATATTAGAGCCCTCGGTGGCTATGGCAGGCAACAGCAGCGAGTCGGGAACGAAAACCACAAAAATTCGCGTGGCCGCGGTGCAGATGCGCGCGGGTGAGCAGCGCGAGCCAAACGTGGAGCAGGCCGTTGCCGGCATCCGCAGCGCCGCCGCGCAGGGAGCGCAGCTGGTGTGCCTGCAGGAGCTATTTGCGACGCCCTATTTCTGCCAGGTGGAGGACGCGAGCATCTTCGATCTGGCGGAGCCCGTGGATGGCCCCACCAATCGTGCGATCGCCGCGGCGGCGCGCGAGGCGCGAGTCACCGTGCTATCGAGCTTCTTCGAGCGGCGCGCGCCGGGCGTGTACCACAACACCGCGCTGCTGTTCGGCCCGGGCGGGGAGGAGCTGGGCATGTATCGCAAGATGCACATCCCCGATGATCCTCAGTACTACGAGAAGTTCTACTTCACGCCCGGAGACCTGGGCTTCGTGAGCGTGGCCGCGGGCAACACGCGGGTGGGGCCGCTGGTGTGCTGGGATCAGTGGTATCCGGAGGCGGCGCGGCTGACGGCGCTGGCCGGAGCAGAGCTGTTGTTCTATCCCACAGCCATCGGCTGGCTGCCGGAGGACAAGCCCAAATACGGGCCCGATCAGCTGAGCGCCTGGCAGACGATGCAGCGCTCGCACGCCATCGCCAACGGGGTGTTCGTGGTGGTTGCCAATCGGGTGGGCATCGAGCGCTCCGGGGATCGACAGATCGAGTTCTGGGGCCACTCGTTCATCGCCGATCCCTACGGGCGCGTGATCGCGGAGGCGGGCGAAGACCCGTGCGTGCTGGTGGCCGACTGCGATCTCGGCTTGATCGAGACGGCGCGCCGCGGCTGGCCGTTCCTGCGCGATCGCCGCATCGACGCCTACGGCGGCATCGAGCGCCGCTTCGGAGCCCCCTCGCGATGAGCGCGACCCCGCGAGAGCTCGGCTACCGCTGGCCCGCAGAGTGGGAGCCGCAGCGCGCCACCTGGCTTTCGTGGCCGCACAACGCCGACGACTGGCCCGGCAAGTTTCAGGGCATCGAGTGGGTGTTCTGCGAGATGATCCGCTGGCTATGCGAGGTGCAGCGGGTGGGGCTGATCGTGGCTTCGGAGGCGGCGGGGCAGCAAGCGCTGCATGCCCTGGGCCTGGTGGGCACACGGCTGGCGCAGGTCGAGCTGCTGGTGGCGCCGACCGATCGCTCCTGGACCCGCGACTACTCGCCGGAGTGGCTGGTGCGCCCGGCCAGTGCGGGGCAGCCCGCGCAGCTCGGCGCCGTGAAGTGGCAGTTCAACGGCTGGGCGCGCTACCCCAATCACGAGCTGGATGAAGCAGCGGGAGAGCGGCTGGCGCGCGCGCGCAGCGAGCAGGTGTGGCTGCCCACCCGCAGTGGCCCGGGCTCGGCGCGCTTCGTGCTGGAGGGCGGCGCCATCGACGGCGACGGGCAGGGTACCCTGCTCACCACCAGCGACTGCTTGCTGGGCACCGTGCACCCGCGCAACCCGGAGCTGGATCAGGCCGGTATCGAGCGCGTGCTGCGTGACTACCTGGCCGTGGACAAGGTGATCTTCCTGCCCGCCGGGGTCGCGGGCGACGACACCTCGGGCCACGTCGATGATCTCGGGCGCTTCGTGGCACCAGGGCGCGTGCTGCTGGCGCGCGAGAGCGACGTGCACGACGACAACTACCTGCCGCTCGAGCGCGCGCGCGAGCAGCTGCTGGGCGAGCGCGACGCGCGCGGCCGGCGGCTGGAGGTGATCGCGCTGCCCATGCCGGCGCCACGCTTTCACGCCGGTGAGCGCCTGCCCGCGAGCTACGCCAATTTCTTGATCGCCAACGAGCTGGTGCTGGTGCCCACCTTCAATGATCCGAAGGACCGCCACGTGCTGGGCCTGCTCTCCGAGCTGTTCCCCGGGCGCCGGGTGGTGGGCATTCACTGCCTGGATCTGGTGTGGGGCCTGGGCTCGGTGCACTGCAGCACGCACCAGGAGCCAGCGCTGCCGGGCTGAGTCCGCTCAGATCCCCGCTTCAGGTTCTTGCTTCAGAGGCGCGCGCCGATCAGCGCCTTGCGCATCACGCGCACCTGCGTCTCCGCACACTGCTCGCTCAGCGCCCTGGCCTGAGCGAGCTCGCGCTCCGCGCGGGCCAGCCGCTCGCCCACGTCGGGCGGCGGCGGGGTGGACGCGCGGGCGTGCTGCTCCAGCTCCTGGATGGTGTCCAGGCTGCCCTGGTGCAGCCGGTATGCGCGCAGACACAGATCCTGCAGCGCGCAGGCCTCGGCGTCGGGGCACGTCACCCGGGTCAGCGCCTCGAGCGGCTCGCGCTTGTCGAGATTATCGGCGCGCCGCAGCCGATCGATGTGCTCCACCAGGCGCGCCACCTGACCCTGGTGCGCGCGCTCCGCGTCCGACTTGCAGCCTACGAAGAGCACGGCAGGCAGCGTTGCGGCCAGAAACACGACCGGCACGCGCAGGCGTGTCCGGCACGGCGAGCTCAGCGCCATGGCGTCGCGGAGCCGCTCGGCGCGCGCTCTCTCATTCCTGGGTACGGGGGGTGGGCCCCACCTGAATGCGCTCGCCCACGTACGAGCCGATGAGGGCGAACAGGATGCCCAGCGCTGACATCAGCACGTACATGAACGCGGGCATGACCTTCACCGTCTGGTTGTTGAAGAGCAGGAAGGCGGTGGGCATCGCCACCAGGAAGGTGGCGACCACCGGCTCGATCACCGTGCGTCCGGGAGAGATGAGGCCGATCAGCATGCCCGAGACGAACCAGATCGGGATGGCGAGCATCATGCCTGCGGAGCCCTCGAAGTCAAAGGCAGACACCACCATGGGCAAGCCGACCACGATCGCTGCAGTGAGGATGCCGACAACCCCGAGCGAGATGCCGCACCAGGTGGCGGAGAAGCCCTCCTGGTGATAGCTGCGCTCGCCCAGCTCCTCATGCCGGCTGGGGCGGCGGGACTCGAGCATGCGGCCGCCGCACGACTGGCAATGCCCGCCAGGGGCGGTAACGGAGTTGGGCGCCCCGCACAGGGGGCAGGGGCGTGTGTCTTTCGATTCCGCCATGCGCTCTATTCTACTTTCTCCGGCTGGATCTGCACCCCACCAGAACGTCTGTCGCCCCAGCCGGCGATAGAGGCCGCGAGCGGCGCTGCGTCCCCCCGCGCGGTGGCACATCCACTCCGGGGTGAGCTCGAGCGGCCGAAAGGCTGAAACGAACCGAGCCGCGCTTTGGCGTGGGTAGCGAAATGGGGCCGAAGTAGCGGCAGCGAGAGGCCGTTAACGGTTGGAAATGGCTCCCAGCTCTCACTCGAGGCCGCCTCCCGCACAGGGACGGCAGGCGGGCACATTCTAGAGCCGCCCGTCGCCGAGCATCTCCGAGCCATTCCCCAAACCTTCGACCACCGCGACCCCTCCGGCTCCACACGAATGACCCTCCGCCACTTCGACGTCGTCATCATGGGCCGCTCTCTCGGTTGCCTGAGCGCGGCGGCGCTGCTGGCGCGACGCGATTTCCGGGTGCTGGTGATCGGGCAAGGGGAGAGGCCGCCCGGCTACAGCTGGGAGGGGCGGCGGCTCGGGCGGCGCGCCTTCACCTTGCTGTTTCACGAGACGCCGGTGTGGCGGCGGGTGCTGCAGGATCTGGCGCAGAGTCAGACGTTCCGGCGGCGCACGCGGCGTCGCGAGCCGAGCTTCAGCCTGCTCACCTCGGTGGGCCGGCTGCAGATGTGGGCGGAGCGCGCGGCGCTGGCTGGTGAGACACGGCGGGAGTTCCCCGACGTGCCGCCGATCATCGACGAGATCGCGCTCAGCGTGGGCCTGGCGCATCGCGGGCTGGAGTCGGTGCTGGAGCGCGACACGGCCTGGCCGCCACAGAACCTGCTGGAGCGGCTGCGCGCGCGGCGCTGGCTGCGCGCGCTGCCGTGGGTGGGAGAGGACATGCGCGTGCTGCTGGACAAGCTGCCTGCGGGGCACGTCTATCGTGACGCAGCGTTCTTGCCGGCGGCATTCGCGGGGGACTGGGCCAATCCGCCGCCGGAGCTGCCGGTGCTGGGCGCCGCGCGGCTGCTGCAGGCCTTCGTGCGGCACGCCGCCTGGTTCGAGGGAGGCGAGGAGGCCTTCGAAGATTTTCTGGTGCAACGCATCCAGGCACACGGCGGTGTGTGCCGCCTGGAGGAACGCGCCGACGGCCTCACCCTGCGCCGGGGACGGGTCTCGGGCGTGGTGATCGGCGGCGGCGAGCAGACGATCGGCACGGAGTGCGTGATCACCAACCTCGACGGCAGGGCGCTCGTGGAGCTGTCGGAGGGGGGCGGGCTGAGCCATCACTACGCGGCCTGGCCCGAGCTCAAGCCCACCACCGGGCGTTTCGTCGTCTCCTGCTGGCTGCGCACTCAGGGCTTGCCGGAGCCGCTGGCGCAGGAGGCGCTGGTGCTGCCGGCGCGGGGCTCGCAGGGGCGCGCTGGGCCGCGGCCCGTGCTGCACTTGCAGCATCGCCCTGCGGGCAGCTCCAGCTCGGGCGAGCCGCTCAGCTCGCTGGTGGCCGAAGCGCTGGTGCCGCTCGGCCTCGGGCGGCGCATGAGCGAGCTGCGCGAGGACGTGCTCGACGTGTTGCGCGAGCAGTTTCCATTTCTCGACCGGCACCTGGTGCTGGTGGACTCGCCGCACGATGGGCTGCCGCTGCACCAGTATCACGAGGGCCGGCGGCGGGAGGTCGAGCGGGTCTACATCCCGGGCGCCTCGGCTCGCGCCGAGCCGCTGCGCCCGCTCTGGCGCGCGGAGACGCCGGGCTTTCTGGGGCTGGCCGGCGAACCCATGGCCGGTCCGGTGCGAGGCACCTGGCTGGTCGGCACCACGGTGTTTCCCGGTCTGGGACAGGAGGGTGAGGTGCTGGCAGCCTGGAACGTGGCGCAGCGAATCACGCGCCAGGACAAGGCCTGGCAGAAGCGCCGCCGGCAGATGTGGAGCAAGATCGACACCGACACCGCCTGAGGGCGGTGTAGATAGCCGTCCGTGCGCATCATCGCCGGCAAGTTTCGCGGGCGGCAGCTCTCCTGCCCGCCGGAGGTCACCCGACCCACCCTGGATCGCGTGCGCGAGGCGCTGTTCTCGATCCTCGGCGATCTGAGCGGGCAGTGCGTGGTGGACCTGTACGCGGGCAGCGGCGCGCTCGGGCTGGAGGCGCTGTCGCGCGGCGCGCGGCACGTCACCCTGGTGGAGGCGGATCGGCGCGCGGCGCAGGTGATCCGCAAGAACGTGGCCAGCTGGAACGCCGGCGCTCAGCTGCGCGTGCTGGAGACGACGGTGGAGCACAGCCGCGCCGCACTGGCGGCGCTGAAGCCCATCGATCTGGTGCTGGCCGATCCGCCGTGGAAGATCGCGCAGGAGGCGGCGCTCAGCGTGGCGCGTGCGGTAAAGGGCTCGCTGGCGAGCGACGCGCGCGTGGTGCTGGGGCACGCGGCGCGCGAGCGCTTGAGCCTGGGCGAGGACAGTGGGCTCGTGGTCGTGGACTGTCGTACCTGGGGTGACTCAGCCTTGTCCTTCCTTACCCCGCTCTCCCCGGTGGCGGTCACGCCCACGCTCGACCTCGCCGAGCCGGCAGGCGAAGACCCCGGGGAAGAATCCGCCGCGGGCCCACCCGACAGGGAAATTTCCTCGTGAAATCCACTCGCAAAGCCACGGGCGGCGGCGCGCGAATTTCCATCGCTTCGATGGACTCGCCATACTAGGCTTGAGAGAATCAGCGTGACCTCTCCGAGTTTGTCTCCATCTCCTCCGGAGAGCCGCGGCGGTGGCGCGAAGGTGGCCATCATCGCCGGCATCGGCGTGGCGGTGCTGGCCGCCGTGTTGGTGCCGCGGCTGAGCAGCAAGCCTGCTCCGGAGCCCGCGCCTGCACCCGCCCCCGCCAGCACGGCCAAGCCTGCAGCGCAGCTGTCGGAGCCACCGCCTCCTCCGCCGCCGGAGCCCGAGCCCGAGCAGGCCGTGGTGGCTGCGCCCGAGGCCAAGCCTGCAGAAGCGCCGAAGGCCGGCCCCAAGAAGCCGAAGGGCTGTGAGGTGCAGGAGTGCAAGGGCAACGCCGGGGTGGACATTCACGGCGCCTTGCGAGCCAAGGCGGGTCAAGTGCGTAGCTGTTATGAGCGCGCGCTCGCCCATAACGCCGGTCTGCAGGGCAAAGTCGAGGTGGACGTACGCATCGCCCCGAGCGGGGAGGTGTGCTCGGCGTCCATTGCGAAAGAGACGTTGGGGGATCCGGCCGTGCTGTCGTGCGTGCTACAGCGCTTCCGCAGCGGCCAATTTCCGAAGCCGGCCGGCGGCTGTATCGACACTCGCGTGCCGATCAACTTCGTGCCGCCTCAACCCTGACCCTTAGCCCCTCGAAAGAGACTGCTCCGTGAGCGCCGTCGCCAGCGCCGCTCCTCGTCACGGCATCCTGCTCACGCTCGCGTACGACGGCTCGCGCTTCTCTGGATTCGCTCCGCAGAACAATGGCGTGACCGTTGCGGGCGTGCTGCGCGGAGCCATCCGGCAGATGGATCCGAGCGTGGGCACGCTGCGCGTGGCCAGCCGTACCGACGCCGGGGTGCACGCGCGAGCGCAGATCGTCAGCTTCGATACGGAGCTGCAGATCGAGTCACGCGGCTGGCTGCTGGGGCTGAGCGCGTTTCTGCCGCCCGAGGTGGCGGTGCAACGGGTGGCGCGGGTCGCGGCGGGCTTCAACCCCAGCCAGGAAGCTCACGCCAAGACGTATCACTACTGGATCTTGCGCGGCACCATCCGCGATCCGTTCCTGGCGGGCAAAGCCTGGCGCGTGCACGACCGCCTGGACCTCGCGGCGATGCAGCGAGAGGCCGAGCAGCTGCTCGGCACGCACGATTTTTCCGCGTTCCGCGGCGCGGCCGATCGCAGAGAAAATGCCGTGCGCACCATCAGCCGCGCCGAGCTGAGCGAGCTGCCGGAGAGCCCGCGCTGTCTGCGCTTCGCGATCCGCGGCGATCGCTTCCTCTACAACATGGTGCGCATCATCGTCGGCACCCTGGTCGACGTGGGCCGCGGGCGCGTGGAGCCGGGCAGCTTTGCCCGTGCTTTTGCCTCGAAGGAGCGTACCGATCTGGGCATGACGGCGCCGCCGGACGGGCTGTACCTGGACCGCGTGGAGCTCGAGGATTGGGGTCACTCGGAGTGGCCCAACCAGTTTTGAGCGCGGTGCGAATCCGTCTACGCGGAGCGGCTGTCCCGGCGAGGTAGAAGCCGCTAATAGGCCGCTGGTCGCCAGCTTTTAGCGCGCACCGTATTTTGAGCAGCCGTGCTATGCCCTGCGCGGGCCAGCGCGGCCGAAGGAGTGACTTATGGGTCTGAAGAGCCGAATCATCGATCGTGGAAGGCAGCTCGTGATGAGCCCTGCCGTGATGCGTTGGGTCTCCGACGATCGAGTGATGAAGGCAGCAGAGGGTGTGCTGGACGCGAAGACGCGCGTGCGCTTGGCCTGGCACATGCTGAAGAACGGGCATGCGTTGCCGCACGTGGATCCGGCACTGGATGACTCGCTGGGCGAGACGGTGGGGCAGACGAACGGCTCATCGCACGCGCAGGTCGGCCGCGCTCACTCGAGCAACGGGAGCGGGGGTGCAGCCGGCAATGGCCGGCATGGCAATGGCGTGCATGGCAACGGCCCTGGCAGTGGCGATGGCAGTGGCGTTCACGCTGGCAATGGCTACAGCCATGGCAGCAACGGCAAGAGTGCGGGCAACGGCGCAGGCCTGGAGGTGAGCACGGTCGAGGCCGGGCATGAGCCGCGAGTGCGAGCGCGCAGCGGCGCCGCAGCCGTCACCGACGTGGCCGCGCTCAACGGTGCTGCGGCGCGCGAGGCCAGCGACGGCATGGAAGACGCGCTCAAGGAGCGCACCAGCCTGGCCAACGTCGGCGGGTACGACGTGTTCGAGAAGTGTTACCAGTTCACCGCCGCAGACAATGCGCGCAAGGCGGGGCTGTATCCCTTCTTCCGCCCGCTCGATTTCAACGACGGGCCAGAGGCGGTGATCGACGGGCGGCGCGTGCTGATGTTCGGCTCCAACAACTACCTGGGCCTGACCACGCACCCCAAGGTGCGTGAGGCGGCCAAGGCTGCCATCGATCGCTTCGGCACCAGCATGACCGGCTCGCGCCTGGTCAACGGCTCGATGAAGCTGCACAACGAGTTCGAGGAGAAGCTGGCGGGCTTCTTCGGCAAGGAAGCTGCGCTGGTCTTCACCACCGGCTACCAGGTGAACATCGCCACCATCGCCGCGCTGCTGTCCAACAAGGCCAGCGTGGCCGTGGTCGATCGCAACGTGCACGCCTCGCTGTACGACGGCGTGCGTCTGGGGCAGGCCGCGGGTGCGCGCTTTACCCGCTTCAAGCACGCGGACCCGGAGTCGCTGGACCGCGCGCTGCAGCGAGTGGAGGCGGGCGAGGGCGCGCTGGTGATCACCGATGGCGTGTTCAGCGCCGAGGGCGAGATCGCCAAGCTGGACGAGATCGTGCCGATCGTGAAGAAGCACCGCGCGCGGCTGCTGGTGGACGACGCCCACGCGCTGGGCGTGATCGGCCCGGGTGGGCGCGGCACGGCCCACCACTTCGGCCTGGAGAAGGACGTGGACCTGATCGGCGGCACCTTCAGCAAGTCGATGGCCAGCATCGGCGGCTGGCTGGTGGGGGAGCGCAAGGTGTTGCAGTACGTGCAGCACTTCGCGCCCTCGTTCATGTTCGCTGCCAGCGCGGCGCCGCCCAGCGTGGCGGCGGCCATGGCCGCCTTCGACCTGATGCAGGAGGAGCCGTGGCGCATGGAGCGCCTGCGCGAGAACTTCACGTACATGCGCGACGAGCTGCGCAAGATGGGCTTCGAGCTGGGGCACACGCAGACGGCCGTGATCCCGATCTTCATCCGTCAGGATCTGCGCACCCTGATGATGTGGCGCGAGCTCCTGGAGGAGCATGGCGTGTACACCAACCCGTTCATCTCCCCCGGAGTGCCGCCCAAGAGCGCGATGTTGCGCACCAGCTACATGGCCACCCACGAGCGCAAGCACCTCGACCGCGGGCTCGAGGCCCTGTACAAGGCCGGCAAGAAGTACGGGGTGATCTGAGTGGCTGCAGTTGAGGTGAGGGAGCTCGTGCGGGGGGCCGAGCAGCGAGATTTTCTGAATGTCGTCGATGAGGTGTACCGGGGTGACCCGAAGTACATCCGCCCGCTCGACTTCGACGTGAAGTCGCGCATCTCGCGCTCGAGCCCGTTCTTCGAGCACGCGGAGGCGACCTTCTTCGTCGCGTACCGCAACGGGCGCTGCGTGGGCCGCTGCAGCGCGCAGATCGATCACGAGCACCTGCGCCGGCACAAGGATGACGCCGGCTTCTTCGGCTTCTTCGACACCGTGGATGATCCCGAGGTGGCCAAGGCGCTGCTGGACGCCGCCCGGCGCTGGCTCAGCGATCGCGGCATGAAGAAGATCCGCGGGCCCTTCTCGCTCAACATCAACGACGAGAGCGGCTGCCTGGTGGAGGGCTTTGACACGCCGCCCATGGTGATGATGCCGCATCACCGCAGCTACCAGGGCGAGCTGATCGAGAAGGCGGGCCTGGCTCGCCACAAGGATCTGTTCGCCTGGAAGTACCACACCGGTGAGGTGCCTCACCGCGTGCAGAAGGCGCACGACGAGATCGACGCGCTGCCCGAGGTCTACAGTCGTCCGGTGGATCCGCGGAACGTGGGGCGTGACGTGCGCCTCGTGATGGAGGTCTTCAACGACGCCTGGGGCGACAACTGGAGCTTCGTTCCCTACACGGATCACGAGCTCACGAAGATGGCCAAGGACGTGAAGCTGATCCTGGATCCTGCCATCACGCGTATCGCCTACGTGAGGGGCGAGCCCGCGGCCGTTGCGCTGGCGATTCCCAATCTCAATGAGGCCATCGGTGATCTGGGCGGGCGCCTCTTTCCGACGGGTGCGGCCAAGCTGCTGTACCGCGTGAAGGTGAAGGGCATTCACTCGGCCAGGCTGGCGCTGCTGGGCATCCGGAAGAAATTCCGGGCGGATCGCAAATACGCGGGGCTCAGCCTGTACCTGTACAGCAAGCTCAACGACTCGGGGCGCAGGGCAGGCTACACGTGGGGTGAGCTGAGCTGGACGTACGAGGACAACGGACCCGTGAACGCCGGCATTCGCGTGATGGGCGGCAAGGTCTACAAGAAGTATCGCGTCTACGAGGCGTCGCTCACTTCGTGAGCAGCTTCAGGTAGACGACCTAGCCTGAGCCGGCTGGGCAAGGCTCGAGCTGAGCTAAATCGAAACAACGCGGGCCGCTGGCACTGTAGCGAGCACGGCGGCGGCTGCTGCTCCGTGATCGAGCTGTCATAGCGGCGCCTGCTCGCTGTGAAGCCACGACACACCGTGCGTCACACGCGACGAGCGGCCGTGCGTGGTGACGCGCCAGCGTGAAACCCTCACGAGCGCGCGCCGCCCCCGCTCTGCATCGGCTGCGAAACTCGGCGCGCTCGTCCGCGCGCGCGCTCCGCTCGTGCGAGCCGAAATCCGGTGTTTCACCGCCTCCGTGCAGCGCCGTTGCACGCCACGGGAATTTTGCATTTCGCTCTACGCTCGGGAGCGCAGCGACCGTTTCTGAGAGTGAGGGCCGCTTGGCATGCTTGCTGCTTATACGATGCTCAGGGAGAATGTATGACTTTCAAACCGGATAACCGTGCACTGCGTGTGCTGCTCTGGTTTGTCATCTTGTTTGTTCCGGGCGGGCTCGTATTGCTGGCGTGGGTGGCCGCGGAGCAGGTGCATCGCCGTTACCGCACCGAGCTGGGGACGGGCGAGGCCGACCTGACCAACGCATCGCTGCCGGGCGTGAGCGGCGGCCGCGCCTGAGCCCGAGCGGCCGCGCCTGAGCCCCCGTGCCTGGACGGCCGCGCTCGAGTCCGAGCGGCAGCCATCACCACCGCCGGTGAGAACGCGCCAGCGCGGCTCAGCCCAGCCCGAGCTTCTGTGCCAGGCCGATGCGCTGCAGCTTGCCGGTGGGTCCTTTCGGGATCTCCTCCAGCAGCAGGATCTTCTTCGGCACCTTGAAGTCAGCCAGGCGCGAGGCCGCGAACTTCTGCAGCTCCTTGGCCTCTGCCGCCTGGCCCTCGCGCAGCACCACCGCGGCACCCACCTCTTCCCCGAGCTTGTCGTGGGGGAAGGCGAAGGTGACGACCTGGGCGACCGCCGGATGATCCATCAGCACCTCATCCACCTCGCGCGGTGAGATCTTCTCGCCGCCGCGATTGATGATCTCCTTCAGGCGCCCGGTGAGGGTCAGGTAGCCCTCGAGGTCCAGCACGCCCTGGTCACCAGTGCGGAACCAGCCGTCGCTGAAGGACTCGGCGTTCGCCTTGGGGTTGTTCTCGTAGCCGAGGGTGACGTTGACCCCGCGGATCACCACCTCGCCCGTGGCGCCGGGCGGCAGCAGGTTGCCCGCAGCGTCCATGATCGCCACCTCGGGCCCGGCAGCCACCCCCACGCTGCCCGGCACGCGCTTGCCCGCGAGGGGATTGCTGGCCATCTGGTGTGCGGCTTCGGTCATGCCGTAGGCCTCGACCACCGGAGCCCCGAAAGCAGCCTCCAGCTCGCGAATGACCTGCGGCGGCAGAGACGAGGACGAGGAGCGGATGAAGCGCAGCGGGTTCTCGGCGATCACCGCCCGGTTGCCCGCCGCGCGCGCCACGATGGCCTGGTGCATGGTGGGGACGGCCGTGTACCAGGTGGGGCGCGCCTCGCGCATCCAGGCGAAGAACTTCAGCGCGTTGAAGCCCGGCGTGCAGAACACGCAGCCACCGGCCGAGAGCGGCGCGAGCAAGCCCGCGATCAGACCGTGGATGTGGAACAAGGGCATGATGTTCAGACCCACGTCCTGCTCGCCGAGGGCCAGGGTGCGCTGCACGTTGCCGGCGGAGGCGCACACGTTGCGCTGACTGAGCGGCACGATCTTGGGCCGGGAGGTGGTGCCGGAGGTGTGCAGGATGAGCGCGATGTCGTCCGGGCCCGCAGCGCCCGGGGAGGCCGCCGCCGCGGCCGTGCCAGCGGTACGCCGGCTGATGGTGAAGGCGCCCGCTCCCAGCTCTGCCCTGGACAGCTCGAGCACGGCCAGCCCCAGCCGTTCCGCCACGGCCACGGCGGGCGAGCTGGAGCCCTGCTCCACCAGCAGCGCGCGGGCGCGCAAGTCGGTCATGTAGAACTCGAACTCCTCGCTGCGGTACGCCGGGTTGAGCGGCGCCGCGGTGGCCGCGCTGGCCACGGCGAGAAAGGCGGCGGCCATCTCCGGACCGTTGGGTAGCACCATTGCCACCCGCTCACCGCGACCAATGCCCCAGCCGTTGAGCGCAGCGAGCGTCTGCTCGATCACGGCGCGCAGGTCGCCGAAGCTGAGCGGAGGCCGCTCAGGCGCGCGCAGCGCAGGGGCGCTCTTCGGTGCAGCAGCGAGCAGCTCGGTCAGGCAGGTGAATCTCATGGCGCATTTCTATCACCATCGATCGTGCAGAAACGACGCGAAATCGCCCTCAGCCGAGCGGCTCCAGGCGCAACCTGGCGCGCTGCTCGGAGAGGCGCCTGGCCAGCAAGCTCGTGCAGGCGTGGAGCGCAGAGAGATGCGGCGTGGGGGTCTCGGTGATGCGGCCCAGCTCGATCACGGCAGCCACTAGCGCCTCCAGCTCGAGCGGGCGACCTGCTTCGACGTCTTGCAGCATCGAGGTCTTGTGCTGCCCGACCGCCTGCGCGCCCGCGATGCGCTTTTCCAGGGAAACCAGAAAGCGTACGCCCAGCTTGTCGCCGATGGCCTGCGCCTCGCGCATCACGTTTGCCGCCAGCTCGCGCGTGAGCGGAAACTCACAGATGTCTTGCAAGGTGGCATGGGTGAGCGCGCTGATCGGATTGAAGGAGCAGTTGCCCCAGAGCTTGAGCCAGATCTCCGAGCGGATGTCCGTGGACATGGGCGCGCGAAAGCCCGCGGCATGCAGCAGCTCCGAGAGTGCGCGCAGGCGCGCGCTGCGCGTCCCGTCCAGCTCACCGAGCGAGAAGCGGTTGCCCTCGATGTGGCGAATCACGCCGGGTGACGCGAGCTCTGCCGCTGGATAGGCGATGCAGGCGATCACTCGCTCCACGTCGATGTGCTGGGCGATCACCCCGCCCGGATCGACGCTCTCCACGCGCCGCCCGGCGTACGCTCCGGAGAGCTTCTGAAAGTACCACCAGGGCACGCCGTTCTGTGTCGTCACCACGGTCGTGTGCGGCGCCAGCAGGTGGTGGAGCTCCGGCGCAACGGCGGCCACCTGATGCGCCTTCATTCCCAGCATCACCGTGTCCTGCTCGCCCAGCTCGGCGAGCGCCGCGCTCGCGCGGAGCTGCAGCGTGTGCTCGCGCTGCTCTTCGTCGATCAAGGTCAGTCCGCGCTCGCGTATCGCTTGCAAGTGTGCCCCGCGAGCCACGACCGACACCGCCGCGCCGGCCTGCGCCAGCTTCACCGCCAGCAGGCCGCCGATGGCACCCGCGCCCACGATGCATACCTTCACGACTCTTCCACGCCTCTCTCGTTCCCCGTCGATACACCCGCAGCCCCGCAGCAGGGCTACCGTAACGGCACGATAGTTACTCCGTGCAATGATTCAAAGCGCTTAGGTCGCTGGGCTACGGGCGCGCGGAGGCGCGCCGGCTTGCTGCGCCGGCCGGCAATCGCTCCCACCCTGAGCGCCCATTACCCCCTGCCCGGATTGCCAGGGAAGAGCAGGGGAAGATCTGCGTGTCGTGCAGCGTACGCGCGCGCGCGTGTCCGTCAGTGAATGACGCGTGCTGCAGCGCGCTGGCCGTGCAGCGTCGGGCAGCCGCAGCTTGGTGTTGCATTGGTGGTTCACAGGAAGTCGTTAAAACGCGCGCCGCGCGAGTTGACGAGCCGACGGCACCACAATACACTGACATCACAATTCTACTGTTACTGCGGATGCGCGGGACGAGCACCACCAGCGGCACTCTCACCCGCCCGCGGGCAAAGCAGAGCCCGAATCAGCTGCGCCACTGATCGCGGCAGTGGTGCGTCGAGCCCGCGAGGGCTTTTCAGGAGGTCCCAAGTCCATGCGCCAACCCAGCATCACGCTCCTTCTCTGCCGGCAGGGTCAGATCCTGCGTCGCGTTCAGCTCGCACAGCCGGTGATCCGCATCGGTCGCCACCCTGGCAATCATCTGCAGCTCGACGAGCCCGCGGTCATCAAGCGGCACGCGCTGATCGAGCTCCTGCAGGATCGTGCCGTGCTCAGCGATCTCACGGAGGGTGGCGGCATGCGCCTGAACGGCAGGGCACTGGATGAGGCTCGCCTGAGCGAGGGAGATCGCATCCAGCTCGGCTCCACCGAGCTCGTGGTGGAACAGCTGGAGCTGCCGGGCGCTGCCATGACGGTTGCGCCAGCGCCGCGCGCGGTCGTGCAACGCGAGGCCGTGCAAGATGCGGCCGCGCACGACGTGCTGGCGTGGAGCGTACCGGCGCAGCGCCAGGGCTACGCGCTGCTGCGCAGCGGGCCCGCGGTGCGCTCGGAGGAAGTGGAGCTCGCGCACGTGCTGGCGGCCGAGGTGACCGTGCTGTGGGGAGAGAACGTGTTGCACGTCGCGCACCTGCGCGCAGGCCAGAGCTTTCATGTCGGCGACGACGAGCGCCCGCAGCTGCCGTGCGATTTCCTGCTGCCGCGCGAGAAGCTCGGTGTCTCTCGCTTGCCGCTGGTGCTGGCGCGTGGCGCTGGTTTCTCGCTGGTGATCCCGGCGCACGCGCAGGGCCGGGTGCGCAGCGCGGAGGGCGCGCAGCTGAGCCTGGCGGAGCTACGACCCGGTGCAGCGCCCTACTCAGCGCTGCCCGGTGCGCGGCTGCTGCCGCTCGTCCTGGGCACCCAGGCGGAGCTCGAGTTCGGTGACATCGTGCTGCGGGTGGCCGCCGTACGCGCCGGCAAGCCGCTGGGGCACGGCCTCGCTTCTGGCTTCGACACGACGGCGCTGCCGTATTTTGCGCTGTCGGCGCTCTCGCTGGGCGGGCTGCTGTCCTCGCTCGCGTTCCTGGTGCCTCCGCTCGGGTTGCAAGACGAGACCGAGTCGGATGAGGACCGGCTGTATTTGCTGCAGGCCTACCTGGACGCGGCCGCCGAGCGCGAGCGCGCGCGCGAGCTTCGCCCCGCGGCTGCAGCCAGCGCTGCCAGCGCCGACACCGGCGGCAGCCGGGCCGCGGGGGAGGAGGGTGCTCTGGGGGACGCGGCGGCGCCGGCTGCCGAGCGCCGGCTGGCTGTGGCCGGAAACGTGCCGCCCAGCGCGGGGCAGCTCTCGCGCAGCGAGCTGCTCGCCGAGGTGGAGCGCACGGGCATGGTGGGTCTGCTGCAGTCGAGCCAGCAGGGCCTCAACCTGCCCCAGCTGAGCTGGTCCGCGCCCCGCGCGCAGGGCGGTGACGAGCTGACCGCGCTCGGTGATCTGTGGTCGGAGCGGGTGGGGGAGGCGGCGGGCAGCGGCCTCGCGCTCACGGGTACGGGTCTACACGGCGGCGGCACCGCGGATGGCAGCATCGGCCTGGGTGGCCTCGCGCCATTTGGTCGTGGCGGTGATGGCCCCGGCGGCGCCGGTCCGGGCGGTGATGGGCGAGAGCTCGCGGCGCTGCGCGCGCTGCGCTCGTCGGGTGGGCATCGCACCAAGGTGCCGCAGCTGCGCGAGGCGGACACGCGCGTCAGCGGGCGGCTGCCGCCGGATACCATCCGGCGCATCGTGCGGCAGAATCACTCGCGCATGCGGCTCTGCTACGAGAAGGGGCTGATGACCAACCCGACGCTCGCGGGGCGAGTCAACGTGCGCTTCGTGATCGGCAGCGAGGGCCGAGTCACCCACGTCTCGGAGGCAGGCTCGGACTTGCCGGATGCCAGCGTGGCTGGCTGCGTGACCCGCGCCTTCTACGACATCGGATTTCCCAAGCCGGAGGGCGGCATCGTCACCGTGGTCTATCCGATCTCATTCCAGCCCGAATGAGCTTCGGCGGCCCCTCGAGACCGGCGCGCCAAGTGAGGATGGGGCGCAGATCTCGAGGGGCCTATCTCGAGGCGAGCGCTCGTAGCTTGCGCTCGCCCTCAGAGCTTCTGTGACCGGGGGTGCTCCCGCCACCGTTCACGAGAACCATTATGGCACGGCAACATCCAGCACGTCTGCAGAAGATGTGTCGGAATGTTCAGTCGAGGTCGTTTTGCTGGACACACCACCCGTCGCGCGTGGCAGCCGGCGCGGAAGCCGCACGTTCACCTGCGTGCCCGCGCCCACCTGGCTCGTCACCTCGATCTCCCCGCCATGTGCGCGGACGATGCTGCGCACCAGCGCCAGGCCGAGCCCCACCCCGCCGGTCTGGCGCGCGCGGCTGCGATCCGCCCGGAAAAACGGGGTGAAGATATGAGGCAAATCCGCGGCTTCGATGCCCATGCCGTGATCGATCACGGACACCAGCACGCCCTGCTCCGTGCTGCGCACTCGCAGCTGAACGGGGCTGGTGGGCTCGGAGTACTTGCGCGAGTTGTCGGCCAGGTTGTCGATCACGCGACGCAGCAAGCCGGCGTCCCCTTCGATGGCTGGCACGTCCTCATCGAGGTCCAGCGTTAGGGTCTGGTTCGGGTACGCCAGGTGGAAGCGGCGCTGCGCGGCCTCGGCGAGCGCGATCACGTCGACCTCGTCCTTGCGCAGCACCAGCCCGCCTGGCGCGGACGAGCCCAGATCCAGCCGTGCCGCAGCCAGGATGTCCTCCACCAGGCGCTCCAGGTCGGCCCAGTCGGTGCTGATTTCTGAGAGCGCCTCGCGCGCCGCCTCGGCGTCGCCGTCCACGGCCAGGTCCAGCGCAACGCGGATGCGCGCCAGCGGCGTGCGCAGCTCGTGCGAGACGTTGGCCAGCAGCTCGCGCTGGCTCTGCAACAGCGCGGTGATGCGGTCCGCCATGTCGTCGAAGGCGCTGGCCACCGCGCCCAGCTCGTCGCGCCGCGCCAGGCGCGCGCGCGCGTCCAGCTGGCCACTACCGAAGTCGCGCGCCACCCGCGCCAGCTGCCGGAGCGGGCGCGCGATGGAGCGCGCGAAGACCACGGAGGCCACGAACACGATCGACAGCATGATGCCGGCGAGGATGACCTGATTCGAAAGCGGGCGCTTGAACTGGAAGCGGTCCGTGATCACGTACGCCACCAGCTTGCCAGCCTCGTGGATGCCCACCGCCAGTGTGTCCCGTTGGGGACCTGGCAGAAAGCTGCGCACCGGCAGCGATGCGGCAACCTGGCGCGGCAGCGGCGCTGGCGGCTGCTCGTGCGTGCTGGCCAGCAGCTGCCCCTCCGGGCTGAACAAGGTCACCCGGATGCCCAGCTCCACGAGCAGCCACTCCATCGTGTCGCGGAGCGCCTCCGGGTTCTTGCGATCAAAGGCCACGTGAGTGGCGGCGAACGTCTCCCAGCCGCCACGCCCCAGCCTGCCCGGGGCCTCGGCCAGATAGTCCCGCGAGACGGAGAAGCCGATCCAGGCGGTCAGCAGCTGCACCAGCGCCACCAGGTAGATGTTCACCACCAGGCGTGTGGGCTTCATGGCTCAGCCGTCCGTCGCCAGTAGATAACCTGCGCCGCGGATGGTCTTGAGCATGCTGGGGCGTCGCGGATCGTCACCCAGCTTCTGACGGAGCCGAGAGATGTGGCCATCGATCGACCGGTCAAACACCGCATCTGCCTCGCGGTTGGCGAGCGCGAGCAGCTGATCTCGGGTGAGCACTCGCCCGGCTCGCTCGACCAGAGCACGCAGCAGGGTGAACTCGTAACCGGTGAGATGCAGCGGCCGCCCGTCGATGCTGGCGCGCAGCGAGGCGGGATCAATCTCGATGCGCCCCGCGCGCAGCGCGCGCTGCTTGGGCCCGGCGCGGCCGCGCGCGCGCCGCACTTGCGCGCGCACTCGTGCCAGGAGCTCGCGGGATGAGAACGGCTTGACGACGTAGTCGTCGGCGCCGAGCTCCAGCCCGAGCACCCGATCGGCCTCATCGGCACGCGCGGTGACGATGATGATCGGCACGTCCACCTTGGAGCGGATCGCGCGACAGACCTCGATGCCGTCACAGCCGGGCAGCATCAGATCGAGCAACACCAGGTCGAAGCTCTCACGGCTGGCCACGCCGATCGCCGTGCGGCCGTCGGCTACGCGCGTGACGCGCACACCAAATTGTTCCAGGTAACGGGCAGTGAGCTGGGCAAGTCGCTCGTCGTCCTCGACCATCAAGACATGTGTGAGCGGCTCGGCGCTGGGACCATCGGCCTCTGTGGCCGCTGCGGACTCAGCCATCATCGCCATCATCATGACGTCCTAGTACCCGGAGGGCGTTCGGGCCAGGCAGGCACAATCCGTTTTCAGAAGCTCCGCATCATTGCGGGCGTGCTGTCCGGTAGGTGGAAACGCTACCCACTGTCCCACATGCACCAAGATGCCCCGTGCGGCCCAGTGGCTAGCGTGAGAATTTCCAGCTCGGGTCCTCGCCACACGCGGTGGGACCGGCGTCGGACCCGGGCCGTATCCCGCAGGCCAGGAACTCGCCGCAGGCGTTCGACTCGCAATAGCCGTTGATGAAGGTGTCGTTGCAGGCGAGCCCGAAGCCGAACTCCTCACCCCTGAACTTGCAGGTGGCGTCGAGGTTGGCTTTGCGATTGGCCAGGGTCACGGCCACCGTGTGATTGCCCGCCACCGCGGGCGAGCAGTACCCGAGCAGGTACGAGCGCCGGGGATACTCCAGCACGCGGGCCACCACCCGATCGAAGGCGCTCTCCCAGTCGCTCTGCTGCGGCGCCAGGAACGAGCCCTGCGGGCCGATGCGCGTCAGCTCGACGTCACTGATCTGGCCGCTGATGCCGATGGAGATGAAGTTGAGCGCCTTGTTCAGCGTCTCCAGTCGAACCCCGGAGGTGTCACGGCCGTCGGTGATCGTGACCAGGGTGCCCGTCGTGACGACGGCGCCCAGGCTCTCCTCGCGCCGCTGATCCATCGCCGCCTTCAGCGACTTCATGCCGTCGTTGACCACGCCGAACAGGTTGGTGCCGCCCGGCTCCGCCACTGCCGCGGCAGGGTTGGCCTGGATGGTATCGAGCTGCGCCATCACGAGGGAGAGGTCCGAGGTGAAGGGCACCGGTGTATGAATGGAGCGCCCGAACACCATCAGCTGTACCCGCACCGGCGGAGCTCCGGGGGCAGGGGTGAGATCCTGCACCATCTGCTTGAGCCGGCCGATCACGGCCACCAACAGCTGCTGATCCGTCTGCAGCGAGCCGGACAGATCGACGGCGATCGCCACGTACGACTCCACGTCGCGCGCGAACAGCGACACATAGCTCTCTTCGTTGAGGGGGTTGCCGTCCTCCAGCACACGGAAGGCGTCGTCCAGCGGTCCCAGGATGTCTGAGCGCACGGTGGTTCCGGCGCAGGTCTCCACGCCGAAGAACAGCGCCAGCGACGGCTGAGCGCCGGAGAGCTGCCGGCAGCTCTCCTCCAGCAGCCGCAGGTTGATGCACTCCTCGTCGATGATGCACTCGTCGCCGACCAGCTCGTAGCCGAAGTCACACACGCACACGCCGTGGCCGTATTCGTTGGGCTCACAGTGCCCGGCGCCGCGGCAGACCAGGGTCTCGCAGGTCGGAGCCGCGTCAGGGCCAGCATCGGCAGGCTCCCCGCCGCTGCCTCCACCGCCGGTTCCAGCGCCGCCATTGCCGCCCAGGTTGCTCTGCGCTCGGGTGCCGCCGAAGCCCCCGAGGTTCTCATCCGGCAGTGGCTGGGAGCGGCCGCCGCCCTTGCAGGCGAGCCAGGTGAGCATTGCGAGGAAAGAGCAGCGCGCGAGGCGGCTGAGATGGGTGTGGGTCATGGGTTCCGGCGGGCGGCCAGGGTGGGACGAGCTCGGCCGTCCCCGGGCGCCTGTCGAGAAAAACGGCCGGCTCCGCCGCGCGACAAATGGCTCGCGGCAAGGGCAGCCATCGGCGAGCGTGCAGCGCTCCCATCTGGAGCGGCACGGCGAGCACGGCCCGCTGCGCTCTCAGCACCTGGCGCGCGCTACGCGCGCTGTGATTCGGCGCCGAGATTGCGGATCTCGATGGGCTCCGGAGCAGACAGCGGCGCGATGCCGAAGACCCGGCAATAGAAGTAGTATTCGCCGTCCAGCGTGCGCCGGATGGTGTCCGCATGGCGGAAGCCGTGCCCCTCCTCCGCAAAGGACAGGAAGGCGACGGGCAGGCCCTTGCGGTCGATCGCGGCGACCATGGCGGTGGCCTGGTTGGGAGGGGTCACCCGATCCTGCGCGCCATGAAAGAAGGCCACCGGGCGCCGCAGGCGGTCCATGTGGAACAGCGGCGAGCGCTCCGTGTACAGCGCGCGCATTTCCGGATACGGCCCCACCAGCCCATCGAGGTAACGCGACTCGAACTTGTGCGTGTCGCGCGCCAGCGCCGACAGATCACTCACTCCGTAGTAGATGGCGCCCGCCGCGAACTCCTCGTGGAAGGTCAGCGCCATCAACGAGGTGTAACCACCCGCGCTGCCGCCGCTGATGCACAGGCGCGAGCGATCGACCAGACCGCGATGGGTGAGGTACAGCGCGCCGGCGATGCAGTCCTCCACCTCGGCCACTCCCCAGCGGCCGCGCAGCGCGTCGCGGTAGGCTCGTCCGTAGCCACTGCTGCCGCGATAGTTGACCTCCAGCACCGCAAAGCCGCGGCTGGTCCAGTACTGAGTGCGCAGGTTGAGCCCCGTGCTGGCGGCTGACGTGGGCCCGCCATGGCAGCGCACCAGCAAGGGCGGGCGCTCATCGCTCGGTCCCTGGTAATCGGGGTTGGTGGGCGGATAAAACAGACCGTGAGCGCGCGCGCCGTCACCCGTGGGGTACTCGATGGCCACGGGCTGACTGAAGCGCCCGCCATTTGGCTCACTCCCCGTCGCCTCGCTGGCGGCAGCCCACGCACCGAAGCCGCGCAAGCTGGAGAGCTGCTCGGTCTGGATGTCGAAGTGCATCAGCGTGGTGCTGACGGTGGGAGAGGACACGAGCAGCACGGCTCCGCCCGGTGCCGTGCGCAGCGCAGAGTACTCCGTGTACGGCAGCTCCAGCACACGCAGATCGCCCGTGGTGTGGCTGCGCCGCGCCAGTCGCCACATGCCGTTTTCCATGAAGCA